>CAZYAW010000001.1:0-2858 GCA_964646045.1 uncultured Victivallales bacterium
CCGATGTGCGCGAGTTGTACGAACAGGCGCAGGCTGTCGAGGCCCGGGACGACTGGGTGGAGGCGCGGCGCCTCTATTTGACCGTCTTGGATCGCGCGCGCGATCCCAAAATGATTCGCGACGCCGAAGAGCGCCTGGGCCGCATCGGTATCGGCCTGCTCACAACCCCTCGTCCGATGCCGGAGAAAGAGGATTATGTCGTGAAACGCGGCGACGCGATCGAGCGCATCGCCCGCGCCTTCGGCACCACCATCGATCTGGTGGAAGTCGGCAACAACATTCAGAATCGCAATCTGATTCGCGAAGGCGACCGTTTGCGCGTCTTTACGGGGAAATTCGCCTTGACGGTCAGCAAGCGTCGTCGTGAACTGATCGTGCGCATGAACGGAGAATTTTTTCAGCGCTACCCGGTCGGCATCGGCCGACACGACCAAACGCCCGATGGCACGTTTGTCGTGGCCGAAAAGCAGAAGGAGCCGGTCTGGTGGCCGCAGGGTCGCGAGATACCGTTCGGTCATCCCGACAATATTCTTGGAACGCGCTGGATGAGCCTGCGGGCCACCGGGTCCACGCCGGATGTGCGGGGCTACGGCATACACGGGACCTGGGAACCGGAGTCCATCGGCAAGGCGGAAAGCGCCGGTTGCATTCGCATGGTCAACCGCGATGTCGAGGAGCTGTATATCTACATTCCCGTCAACACACCGGTCACGATTATGCCGTGAAGCGCCGGCCGTTCCCCGCGTTATGATTCCATCATTCCACTATTCCAATAGGATGAGCGTGAGCCGGGCACGGCTACGTCGCCGGTAAAGTTCTGCCAGAGAGAATTCAGGAGGATTGTAACACATGCATCAGTATCGAACGCATACCTGCGGCGCGCTGCGACCGGAGCATGTCGGACAGGAAGTGCGCCTTTCCGGTTGGGTCTTTCGCAAGCGCGATCACGGCAGCCTGCTTTTCATCGATTTGCGCGACCATTACGGTGTTACGCAGGTGGTGGTGCAGCCGGACAAGGAGTTTTTCAACGTTTGCTGTGAATGGAAGCTCGAAAGCGTCGTGACCTTTAGCGGGCAAGTCGCGGCGCGTTCCGCGGAAACCGTTAACGCGAGCCTGCCCACCGGCGCCGTCGAACTGATCGCCGCCGCGGCGTCCGTGCAGGGGGCGGCGGAGCAGACGCCGCTGTATCTGGCGGGCGAGGAAGAGGGTCCGGAAGATCTGCGTTTGCGCTATCGTTTCCTGGATCTGCGCCGTTCGCGCATGCAGGCCAACTTGGTCTTGCGCTCGCAGGTGATCGACCGCATGCGCAGCGGTATGCGTCGCCAGGGCTTCCATGAAATTCAGACTCCCATTCTGACCTGCAGTTCGCCGGAAGGCGCACGCGACTATCTGGTGCCCAGTCGGCACTGGCCCGGCAAATTTTACGCGCTGCCGCAGGCCCCGCAGTTGTTCAAGCAGTTGCTGATGGTCGCGGGTTTCGACCGCTACTTTCAGATTGCTCCCTGTTTTCGCGACGAGGACGCCCGCGCCGACCGGTCGCCCGGCGAATTCTATCAGTTGGACATGGAGATGTCGTTTGCGACGCAGGACGATGTCTTCTCCGCCATCGAAACGGTTATGGGCGACGTCTTCGGAGCCTTTGCCAAGGGGACGGTGGACGCGCCGCCCTTCCGGCGCATTCCCTATGCCGAGGCGATGGACATGTACGGGACGGACAAGCCCGACCTGCGCATTCCGCTGACTTTGCGCGACGCGACCGATAGTTTCCGACATACGCAGTTCAACGCTTTCAAAAACGCCATTGCACAGGGAAGCGTGGTGCGGGCGCTGCCGGTGCCCGGCATCGCCGGCAAGCCGCGTAGTTTCTTCGATCGGCTCGTGGAATTTGCGCAGTCGCTCGGATCGCAGGGACTGGCCTACCTGAGTTGGACCGAGCAGGGGGTCAAGGGGCCGATCGCTAAATTCCTGACCGAATCCGATCTGGCCGCACTGAGCGCTCTCTGCGGGTGCCGGACGGGCGACACCGTTTTCTTCGTGTGTAACGGGCGGTCGGAGGCCAATCGCATTGGCGGCGAACTGCGAACACGGATCGGGCACGAACTGGATTTGGTCGAGAAAGACGCTTTCCGTTTTTGCTGGATTGTGGATTTTCCCATGTTCGAACGCAATGCGGAGACCGGAGCCGTCGAGTTCTCGCACAATCCGTTTTCCATGCCGCAAGGGGGGCTGGAGGCGCTGAACGGGAAGGATCCGCTCGATATTCTGGCCTATCAGTACGACATTGTCTGCAACGGCATCGAGCTCTCCAGTGGCGCCATCCGCAATCATCGCACCGATGTCATGTATCGGGCCTTTGAGATTGCCGGATATGCGCGCGAACAGGTGGAGCGTGAATTTTCGTTCCTGCTCAACGCCTTCCGCTATGGCGCGCCGCCGCACGGCGGCATTGCGCCGGGCATTGATCGCATCGTGATGCTGCTCGCCGGGGAAACCAATATTCGCGAGGTGATCGCCTTTCCCATGAATCAGAAGGCCCAGGATCTGATGATGGGCGCGCCCGCCGCCGTGTCGCAGCGTCAGCTGCGCGAGCTGCATCTCAAGCTCGACTTGCCGCCGTCCACGCCCGCGTCGGCGTGATCCGGCCCAGGAGATGCGCCATGAACGTCGGAGATCCTTGCGCGATGTTGAGACGGAGGATTTTTTCAGATTTTCCCCTGTCTGCGCTTGTCTTCGAGAACATCGAAAGTAACGGCTGAGGTAGACTCACGGTGCACGCTGAATTCGCAGCGAAAAGTAGGTCGGGCATTCCTGCCCGACCCCGAGGCGTTGGAGGGTCAGCCAGGAATGGCCGACTTACC
>CAZYAW010000002.1:0-23769 GCA_964646045.1 uncultured Victivallales bacterium
GCTAAAACGAATAAACGGTCGGTGCGCTCCGGCGGAAATTAAAAGCCGTCCGCCTGGAACAAGCGAAGGGTCGGACTTTTTCAGCGGAATCAAAAGTGAAGACGTGACCCTGTTTTCTTTTTGCTCCCGGACTTTTTCAGCGGACTCATTTATTACGGTGTGACCCTGTCAAAGTCACAGGTTTACTGTGCCCTTCGCGCCCATCAAGCCTTAATCCTGGACTTCATTCCGCCGCCTAGCCCGCCCGATCCCCGTATGAGGTACCGATCCCCTCGCATTCCCGTCGCCAGAATCGTCAGGCAGGCGAGAAAACCGCCCGCCCCCTCCCCAGTGTCTGAATCGCAGAGCCCGCCACGCCATATTTGACTTTCCGCCCGCTTTATGCTTAGTTCAATTCGAGGTAGGGGCTGAGGTTTTTCGCAAGAGCCGGGCCGCACGGAAAACTCGCTCCTCAAGCGCCTTTTGGGATTGGGCCGTCCGTCGTAATGGGGGTAGCATAACATGAGCGAAGTGAAATTGCGAGAGTTGTGGAAAACGTATGATGGCGGCGTAGATGCGGTGCGGAATGTCAATCTCGACATTGCCGACGGGGAGTTTCTCGTGCTTGTCGGCCCCTCGGGTTGCGGAAAATCCACGACTCTGCGCATGATTGCCGGGCTCGAGGAAATCAGTCGAGGCCAGATCATGATCGGATCGCGGCTCGTTAACGACGTGCCCCCGAAAAACCGCGATATTGCCATGGTTTTTCAGAATTACGCGTTGTATCCGCACATGACCGTGTACGACAACATGGCGTTCGGCTTGAAGCTACGCAAGTTCAAAACGACTGAAATTCAGCAGCGTGTTCGTGAGGCGGCCGATCTTCTTGGAATCGGCGATTTATTGGATCGGCGGCCCAAAGCACTGTCCGGCGGGCAACGACAGAGGGTCGCGGTCGGACGAGCGATCGTGCGCAAGCCGGAGGTGTTCCTTTTCGACGAGCCCCTCTCCAATCTGGATGCCAAGATGCGTGTGCAAATGCGCGCGGAGATTAGCCGACTTCATCGCAGACTGGGCGCCACGATGATCTACGTGACTCACGATCAGGTCGAGGCCATGACCATGGGCGACCGGATCGTGGTGATGAAAGACGGAGTGGTTCAGCAAATCGCCGATCCTATCAAGCTGTACGACCAGCCCGCCAACATGTTTGTGGCAGGATTCATCGGTTCACCGCCCATGAATTTCTTCCCGGGAGAGTTGGATTTGACGGGCCACCCCTGTAGCTTCAGAACCTCGAGCTTTGCGATGAATCTGCCCGAAGCCTGGAACGGCGTTCTGAATCAACGGTCGATTCGACAGGCCGTTCTGGGCATACGACCGGAAGCGTTTTCGCTGGCCTCGGAAGGTTCGTCATCCATGCATGGCATACCGGCCAGAGTCGATGTGCTGGAGCCGATGGGGTCGGAAACCTATCTCTACTTGCGGACGGGAGAGCAGGTCTTTATCGCTCGTGTAGACGCCAATGCGGCATGCGTACCGGACGACAGAATCTTGTTGTCGGCGGCTCTGGCCAAAGCCGCTATTTTCGACCCGCAAAACGGCGAACGAATAGTGTAAGGACGCCATGGAGAAGTCGTTGCCGTTGTCGCCATCACTTCATGGAGGGAATGACAATGCCTTTCATGATGATGCGGTTGGCAAACAGGAAGACGATCATCGGCGGAACGCATACCAGAACGGTTGCCGCGAGAACGTAGTTGTTGCCCGCGTTCCGGCTCTGGAAATCGTAGACCCAAACCATTAGGGTCCACATTTCCTGATTGGGGCAGATCACGAAAGCCCACATGAAACCGCTGTATGCCATGACAAAGGCGTTGAGTCCGATGTAGGCGAGAATGGGCTTCACTAAAGGCACCGCAACCATGCGAAAGACTTGCAATTCGCTTGCCCCGTCAATGGCGGCCGCGTGATAGAGTTCTTCCGGCAGGGAATCGAAAAAACCTTTTAGCAGGAAAATCGAATACCCGTTGGCCATTCCGGGAAGCACAAGGGCCGCAAATGTATTGAGAAGCCCGAGATCCCGCAGCAGGAGAAAGTTGGGAATCATCGCCACCTCGGCCGGAAACGCCATCGTGGCCAGAAAAAAGAGCAATATCTTGGACGAGTGCTTCATGGGAAATCTGGAGAGCGCATAGGCGGCGCAGGGATTAATGGTCAGGGCGGAGAGCAGAGAAAGCAGCACGAGCACCAGTGTATTCCAGACCGCGCGGCCGCGTCCGAACATGTATGCCGTCACGCGTTCGTAGGATTCGGTCATAAAGCTGCGTCGATAGCGCCACGGATTCGCATGTACAGGGGCATAGTCGGCCATGAGAAATGGCAGCGGAACGTCCTCCCAAGCGGTGAACGAGGTTTTCCAGGCGTCATTGAACGCAGCCAGGGCGGATCCCGACGGTCCGGCGGTGTAGCGCTCCATGAGAAACTGCTGGAAACGCTTGCGGGGGGTGTGTAGAACCATGTCCTCGGCATGAACTGCGCCCGAAACAGTGAATTCACACCAGTACCGCCCAAGGGTTTCATCATCCGGAAGACCGGGCGCGAAAGGGAAATCGTTCCAATTCGCCAGATGTCGGTTTGTCAGTTTACCCGCCTCGACCAGCGCCTGCGCATCCGCATTTTCCGATGGTTCGAATTTTTTGCGGAGTTGCTCACGCACATGGCTACGCCATGCGTCGGCGTACGACTCGGGAATGCCGAGCATGCGCCGCGGCCAGCGCGTCGTTACAAAACGCCGCCAATCTTCGCGAAACTGGCCGTCGAGGGGAGCCTTGGGAGGGAACTGTATTTCAGGAATGCCGCCATAGTTCGTTTGCCAGGAGGCGTTGACCGCTTCGACATTGCGGTAGGTGGTGCGCAGAAAGGCGTGCCAGTAAGTGTCGGCGCCGACAACGAAGCGGCGATCGCCCGGCAATGAGGCCTTGAATGCCGACCACAGCAAGTCTTTTGGAAAAGCGCTCGGACGCCAGAAGGGCGCCAGAAAGTTGCCCTCGTGCATCACTTCGACCGCAAACATGTTGTTGTAGTCGCTTTTCAACTCGTGATTCATAATGGCAACGGCCAGCCGATTCGGATGCGATGCGATCCTTTTCCGGATCGCCGGATGCGGATAGGTGCGCCGAAACCACAAGGGGAGCGAGGCGTCGTGCTGCGCTTGTCGCAGGAAGCGCTCGGCCTTCTCCCGATAGTACGTTCTGAGAAACGGGCGATATGCGTCTTCAATGCGAAAGGAGACGACGAGGAACTCGTCGGGATCCATGGAGTCCTTGAATGCGTTCCAATCCAACAGCACGGTTTCCCATGCCTCTTCATTGAGGCCCATTTTCGCCAACTCGGCGGGCCGGGTTGCGTAGAAAGCCGTGTCGGCGCGCATGGACCCTTCGTTCCGCCATTCATTGCGGCGATGGCGGGAGGCAACCAGTTGGATATTCCTGTTCAGGGCGACAATGCGTTTGAGCAAGAGGTCGTTGCGGTCCCTCAGATAGAAAGGAACAATCGCATTGTCGCGCAGGTCGAATGAATCGCTCAACGTTTGCCCGAACACGATCAGCAGGGGATAGATGATCGCCGCGGCCCCCAGCGACAGCCATAGGTAGATGATGGATCGCACCGCCACCGCGCGCGGGCGACGCGCTCCAACCGCTGGAAGAATCGGCATCTACTGGGCCCTCCTGAATTCGACTTTGCGCAGAAAATTGAGCTGATAAACGGTGAATCCAATCAGGAGACTCGCTAGAATCCACGCCAAAGCCGTAGCAGAGCCAAAGCGCAGGTATCCAAAAGCCTCGAAAAATATCTGGAGCCCGATCACGTTTGTCTCAAACGCACCTCCGGTCAGCACGAGGATATTGCCCATCCCGTGAAACGCGCCAATGAACGCGCCCACGAAATTGATGACCAACAAGGGCTTGAGACTCGGCAGAGTGATATGAAACACCTTGGAAAGAATGCCCGCGCCATCGATATCGGCGGCTTCGTATATCTCGTCGTCGACACCTTTCAATGCGGCCAGATAGATCAGGCAGGCCGAACCGGTGCCGGCCCAGATGCCCGGTATGGCAAGAGCCCACTTGTTGATCGCCGGATCCTCCAGCCATCGAATCGGTTCCATTCCCAACATGCCGATCAACTGGTTCAAGATGCCTTCCGAAGTGGGCATATAGAAAATTTTCCAGATAAACAGGACAACCACTCCTCCGAGCAAATGGGGGGCATAATAGACGGCACGGTACACCGACGCACCGCGCCGGGCCTCGGAAAGCAGGATGGCCAAGATGACAGGCGTGAAGAAACCCAGTGTCAAAATGGCCGTCACATAGATAAGCGTTGCCTTGACCACCGTCAAAAAGAGCGGGTTCATCACGACACGAACGAAGTTCTCCAGTCCGACAAAGGTCGATTCTCCCAGCACCTGGACGTCCTGGAAGGCCATGACCGATCCGCGCACGAGAGGGTAGTACGCCCACAGGACGATCAGACCGGTAGCGGGCAGGAGCATCAGCAGAGAGGCCATCCGTTTGCCGGGAGTGATGCGACGGGCGATAGAACGCGCATCATGGTCCGCTGCATTCTTGAAAACGA
Source organism: uncultured Victivallales bacterium (assembly GCA_964646045.1). Lineage (GTDB taxonomy): Bacteria > Verrucomicrobiota > Kiritimatiellia > UBA8416 > SLMC01 > CAZYAW01. Next base: position 4,621 of record CAZYAW010000002.1, read on the forward strand.
AACGGAAAACCAACCAGGTGGCCGTCAGGACAAAACCGATCAGCGTTACAATCATCGGGACGCGAAATTTACGCACCGTCTGCCGCACCAGTTCGTCTTTCATGAAGACCTGAGTGTCGGCCAGGGCATTGGCTTTCTTGAGGTTCGCGTCGATGTCGTAGTCTTTGTCGGTGCAAATGCGACTGAGCAATACAAAGGAAAGAATTTCCTGCTGCACACGCGAATAGCCTTCGCTTACCGGCAGAAATTTGTAAAGGGCCGGATCCTGCACCATGCGGCGCAGTCGGCGACTGGCGGGGTCAATCTCTCGGGCGTACTCTTCCATTCCGGCGGCGCGCAGCTCATCATAGGAACACAAGCCGTGATAGCCGTTGTTGACCAGCCGTCGCGTATAGGCTTTTTCATACTTGAGATACTCGGGGTGCCCTTCCGGAACATAGAACTGGGATCCGAAGTCCAAAATCATGTTGGCGCAAACATTCAACCGGTCCAGACCGCCTTCACGATGCCTGCTTCCGCTGTAGATGCCGTAGTAATGATACGCCGAGGCGCCCCCTTTCTCGGGGAACGGCATCATGCCCACAATTTCCGGATCCACTTGGCTATCGACCAGCCAATCCATTTTGTAGTATGGCGTGATTGCGATTTCGCCGTTCCGCCAGAGCTGTTGCCAGCTAGCGTCCTGATCCACGATGCCCCGCCCGCAGCCTCGAATAACCGCGGCGTCAGAATCCATTTGCACGTGTTTTTGGCAGAAGGGACACGTCACATCCAACGGGAAGGAAAGGGTCGCGCCGGCATCGCCCAACTCGATGGGCTCGCGGCAATGGGGGCACTTGACAAAGGGCGCCCAAAGCATATCCTGCCACAGTTTCAGCATGCGCCGGGCTGCCGGACTGTCCAGCAGGGCCTGTTCGCGTCCCGGCTCATGTTCCAGACTGCGTCCGCAGCCGACGCAGATCCAGTTCAATTCTTCTTGAGGAAATCGATTTTCCTCCCCGCAATCGGGGCATGCCTTGATCGTTTCCATGGAGGCTCCGCCGGCTGCGTAAAGCCATCCCTGCCAGATCCACCCGTTGGGCCAAATGCCGATCCCGTGCCGTCCCCTGGGAACCCGCGCACCGGGAATCCGCGCGTTCGGATCAGTGACTTTGCGGCAGACATAGAGCAAATCGTCGAAGGTTTCGATTCGTTTTCGCGGATCAACGCCAGCTTCGGCCAGCAGATCCTTGCGGTAGATCAACGCCTGTATCCATTGCATGCGCGGGACAAGATAAATGCGACCGTCACGCATCATGAAGCGCCTGACGTGCGCCGGAATGTCGAGAAAGGGTTTCCATACCACTTCGTCAACTCCGTGCGTATATGCGCCATCGCCGTTTGTATCCCGGTAGATGTAACGATCCAGCGGTTCCAGAAATCCGTTGCGTATCCAGGATTGCGCTTCGTGATGATATACGCGCAACAGATCCGGGGCGGATCCTCCCGCAATGGCCATCATGAGCGTACCGCGTTCCAGCGTTGAAATATTCAAGCGCGAATAGGGTACTGGTCGTACCCGCGGATGATTCTCGAACCAGGCCCGGAACGGAGGATACAATGCGGATGAAGAAACAGGTAGATCGTGAATGACGATCGAATAGATCGGCGCCGCTTCGCTTTCGACCGCCTGCATATCGCTCTCGTCCGCCAACGCGTGGCGTTCGGCGCCGGCCGTCGCCAGCAACAGACAACAAGCAAACCACATTTGTTCCATGCCCGTGCGCGACATCATCTTCGCCCTTTGGGTGTTACCATCAGAATTCCCCATGGATTCAACGCCGGCGCCTGCACGGTGACGGTATCGCCTGAAACTATCACATCCAAAACAGTTTTCTTGCGCAGAGGAGTGTACGCCGAAGCCTGGTCGGGGCCCATGCGGCCGCCCGGCGTCAACATCTTTCCGGCCCGCGCCTCGGCTGCATCGTGTGCCGCTTGATCATACGGCGCCGGTGTGAAAAGGGTTATCGCAAGCGGACGGCCTTCGAAGAAGTCCGACACGCGTAAATGGACGCTACAGGGCAATGCATGGTCGCTCCACTCGACAAGATGAATCATGACGGGAGCGTTCCTGTCGTTCGGCACCGCTCGCGCGAACGCACAGAGCGCGCCGGATCCGCCTTCGACGGATATCGAACCCGAGAAGACTTTGCCGGGGGCGGTCCGCACCTGCAACAAGTCGTCCACGCCGTCAAATCGGACACACGGTCTGCCGTGGATACCCGTCGCCGCGTACACCGGCGCGGCGGCGCCTTTGCCGTTCGGCAAACGCACCGCCGGTACAACGGCGGCGTGGCCGGTTCGCCCCGGCCACCGCGTTACGGTGTCGCCGTCCTTCAGGAGCCCGGCCAGTGTGCCCGCGTCGAACCACAGGCGAAGATCCGCGTTCAACGGCGCGGCATTCGGCGGCGTCCCCTTCGTCTCCCCGTCGGCGTACTTGTACTGGAGATAAGCCCGTACGCCGGCCTGTTCATCCTGTGTCAGTGCGCGCGCGTAGACGATGAATTCGGCCAGCTCGCCGGCATGATTCCGGTTGGCGCCCTGCAACGGCAGGCAAAGGAACCCCCCCGAGCCAAACGCCCTCGTGACGGCATAGTCCGCGTGCGAGGCCCGCGTCATGTCGGCGTCATTGCGAGCGATGGCGATGGTTTGTATTCCGTCGTGCATGAATGTGGTGGTTTCCACTGCATCGGGCTCCGACTTGCCGCCGACGCCCGTCAACGTATTGTAGTGGAGACCGCCACGCGTGAGATAGAGTCGCGGGATGCCGCCATTGCCATTGCTCGCATTCCCGGCGATGCCGAAACCGCTATCCTGGGAACGACTCACCATGAAGGCCGTGAACGCCGTTCCGCCCAAAATGCCGTCAGCCAAGCCGTCCGGGACGGCAGGCAGCCGAACCGCGGCTTCTTCATAGCCGTCAAGATAGGGGCCGCAGGCGCGGACGAATCCGTAGAGATCGGCCAAATCCTCCGGCTTGGCGAACAGGCGTGGCGACTTGATGCCGGTGAACTGGTCCCACGGAACGATGTAGTTCAACCCGTTGGCATAGCATCCCGCAATGGCGCGCCGGATATCGCGCGTGTTCATTTGCCCGTCGCCGCCGGTAAGCGCCAGGGCCTTCCCGTGCTTGCGCGCCTCGTGCGCGGCGGCCACAAAATAGGCGGGCGTCAAGTCCCGCTTGAAGAATTCGGTCATGCCGAAGTCGAAGTTTTTGGTCAACTCGCTGTAGGCGCCGCCGAATTGACCGCCATGGTTGCCGGCCAGATTGCAGGAGATCGGCATAACGCTGCCGGTTGCCTGCCTGAAGCGGGCATGCACGTCCATAAAGAAAGCCGTGGCGAGCGGAATCGGTGTTCTTCGGCACGTGGTTGGTTCGTCGCGCTGCAGGGAATCCACGCCGACTTTCAGCCATTCGGTTAATTGATCGACGTACCACTCCCGGTAATCCTCATTCTCCATGTCCGCCCAGTAGCGCCCGGGTTTCTGGAAATGATCCGGCATGGGCTTGCCGTCCTTCATCTTCATCGCGTGCTCGGTCTTGTAGGTTGCGCCGGCGAGGGTGCCCTGAAAGGTCCATCCCTGCGCGTGCACGGTTGCAATGAACTCGGGGTCCTTGATGTAGGACCATTCCGCCCGCGTGACGTGAAACGCCTTCGCTGTCGCCAGCATGTTCGTGGCGTGTTTCGGATTCCGAAGCGTAAAGAAGCGCATACCGACATCGCTGTAGCGTGGTACGCCAGGCGCCAACGGGTGCGGTTCGGCCCGTTCGCATAACGGCCCCCTCCCATAGGCTGTGACAACCCCGGCGATCAAAAGAATGAAAGTCAAGGTCACCGCGTTTCTCTTTGGAATCTCCATCTCGACCTCCGCGAAATTTCGCTTCCCGTTGCTAGAGCGCACCATACGACCAAGCGCACCATACGACAAGGCATGTCATAAACAAGTGTCGGCAATCATTCAAGATCGAATTCATTCTTTTTTCTTCCGGACCAACGGTTGTGCCTTTCCCGATATGTGGCCCGACGCGGTACGGCTATAGCGCCCTATGCTTCGGGGTCGCTCGGGTAACGGCGCGGATAAGTTGATCCCTTGATTAAAGCGTTTGACAATAAAACGGATATTTGAAACGTTTGTTTCATTATGACCGCATCGAACACGAAGGAGCGAATTCTCGAAAGCGCCAGTCGCTGCTTTGCGCAGAAGGGTTTTCGCGACACGACCGTGGCGGAAATCTGCACGCGGGCCGACGCCAATATCGCCGCCGTCAACTATCATTTCAGCGGCAAGGAGCAGCTCTACAAGGCCGTCTGGCAATACGCCCGCGAACTGACCCGGCAGGCCTATCCGGTGCCGGAACTGGCGGAGGTCGGTGCGGAAGAATGGCTGCGCAACTACATTCGGCGTCGTGTTTTGGCCGTCCTCGACAGCGGTCCCGCAGGCTGGTTCCCGAAAATCGTCGGTCGCGAGATGATGCAGCCGTCTTTGCTGCAGAAAGAGTTGCGCGATGAATTTTTGCGGCCCGGCAAACAAAGACTCGATGAGGCGATACGCCATTATCTGGGCGGGGCGGCAACGGAACTGGCGGTGCATTGCGCCACGGTCAACGTGATGAGTCTATGCGCTTTTCTTAATTCGCGGCGCTGCGTGGGGGACGGCGTTTTTTGTCGCGACCGCCTCAACCCCCGTCAGGCGGAAGAGGTGGTCGAGCACATTACGGCGTTCGCGCTGGGGGGTCTGTGCGGGGCGACCATGAAGCGCGACGATGGCAACGACGACACCAAAGGAGAAACGGGAACGGCATGAAAAAAATTGTCTGGACTTTGATTCTTGTCGCCGCCGTCGGCGGGTTGGCCTGGCAAATCTATCGCCGTCATCAGGAGAGTCAAGCGTCTTCGCGTCGCGACCGGCCGGGCGGACGCGGCGTTACCGTGGCCGTGACGCCGGTGCGGCGCGCGACCTTGTACGAGGAGTCCGAATTTACGGGAACCCTGGTGGCTCGTTCGCGTTTCGTGCTGGCGCCCAAGGTGTCCGGCCGCCTGGTGCGACTGACGGCGGACATGGGCGACGAGGTGCGACGCGGCGATCTGGTCGCCGTCCTGGACAGCGCCGAGTACGCGCAGCAGGTGGCCCAGGCGCAGGCGGAACTGGATGTGGCGCGCGCGGTTCTGGAAGAGGCCGAAAGCGGACGCGAAGTCGCGCAGAACGACCTGAAACGCATTGCCGATCTGCACGGCGAGCGGGTTGCGTCGGACGCGCAACTGGACGAGGCGCGCGCGCGCCATCGCGCCATGGAGGCGCGTGCGCAGGTGGCCCGCGCCCAGATTCGGCAGCGCGAGGCCGCGCTGGAATCGGCCCGTACGCGCCTGGACTACACGCAACTGCGCGCCGACTGGGACGGCACGAACGAGACGCGTCGCATTGCGGAACGGTTCGCCGACGAAGGGTCCATGCTGCGCGCCAACGATCCGGTGGTCTCCGTAGTGGATACGCGCACATTGGTGGCGGTAGTGCATGTCATCGAGCGCGATTTTCCGTCCATTGCGCCCGGGCTGCCCGCCATGGTGCGTGTCGACGCTTTTCCGGACGACCGGTTCGCGGGCCGGATTACGCGGCGCGCGCCCACACTGGACGAGCAGTCGCGGCATGCCCGCGTGGAAATCGAAGTGGACAACCCGGGTCATCGCCTGGCGCCGGGCATGTTCGCGCGTGTCGTCGTTCGTTTTTCGGAACGCAAGAACGTGCAGGTCGTGCCGGTGGCGGCTCTGACCGTCCATAACGGTCGGCGCGGCGTGTTTCTGGCGGACACAAACACTATGACCGCCCGCTTTACGGCGCTGGCAACCGGTATCGTCGACGGCGACCGCGTCGAAGTTCCGGCGCCGGAGATAGCCGGATCGGTCATTACGCTGGGTCAGCATCTGCTGGAGGACGGCGGAGCCATCATGTTGCCGGCCCGGCCTGGGGCCGACGCGAATTCCGCTGAACAGGATCGACCCCGCAACGAGGAGCGTCCATGAATCCGGCTCGTTTTTCCGTTCACCGTCCGGTCTTTACCACCATGGTGGCGCTGATTGTCGTGATTCTGGGCGGCATCTCGCTGTCGCGTCTGCCGGTCGACCTGATGCCGGACGTCTCGTATCCCACCCTCAGCGTCAGTTCCACCTACGAGAACGCCAGTCCCGAGGAAGTGGAAGAACTGATTACCCGCCCGATCGAGGAGGCCATGAGCGCCGTGCCGGGCGTCGAAGACGTCTCCTCCATTTCCGGCGAGGGCAGCAGCAACGTGCGCGTCACGTTTTCGTGGGGGACCGACCTCGACGCGGCGGCCAACGACATACGAGACCGTCTCGACCGCGTGATCCCGCGGCTGCCGGAGGACGCCTCCCGCCCCGCCTTGCGCAAATTCGATCCGGCCGCCTTTCCCATTCTTATTATGGGCGCCGCCGGCCGTTTGGACCCCGTCGCCCTGCGCCGCCTGATCGAAGACGAGGTCAAGCATCGCATCGAACGCGTACCGGGCGTGGCGGCTTTGGACGTGTGGGGCGGACTCGAGCGCGAAATCCACGTGGATGTCGATCCGGACAAACTGCGTATGCTCGGGCTGCCCATGGAACAGGTGGTGCAGCGCATTCGCGCCGCCAACGTCACGCTGCCGGCCGGTTCGATCGAGGAGGGCCTTTCCGAGGTGACCCTGCGCGCGCCGGGCGAGTTCCGCGACCTGGACGAACTGCGCGACACGGCCGTATCCCTGCGCGACGGTGTCACCGTGCGCCTGCGCGACGTCGCGGAAGTCTCCGACAAATGGCAGCGCGTGCGGCGCATTGTGCGGGTCAACGGACTGCCCGGGGTGCGGGTTTCGATCAACAAACAGTCGGGCGTCAACACGGTGGAAGTGGCGCGGCGCGCCCTGGCGGAAGTGGAGCGCATCAATCGCGATCTGCCCCAGATCCGGATGACGCCCATCATCGACACGTCGGAATTCATTGAGCGCTCCATCGCCAGTGTACGTTCCGCGGCGCTGTACGGCGGTCTCTTCGCGCTGCTGATCGTGCTTCTGTTCCTGCGCAGTCTGCGCAGTACGGCCATCATCGGGGTGGCCATTCCGCTCTCGATCGTGGCCACGTTCGTCATCATCTACTTCGGCGGATTCACGCTGAACCTGATGACTCTCGGCGGCCTGGCCTTGGGGGTTGGCATGCTGGTCGACAATTCGATCGTCACGCTTGAAAGCATTTACCGGCGCCGCAAAGCCGGGATGGACGCGCAGGAGGCGGCCATCAAAGGCGCCGGCGAAGTCAGCGGCGCCATCGTGGCCAGCACCCTGACCACGCTAGCCGTCTTTCTGCCGCTCATTTTCGTGCGCGGCATGGCGGGTGTCATGTTCCGCCAACTGGCCTATGTGGTCAGTTTCGCGCTGCTCTGCTCGCTGGGGGCGGCCCTGACGCTGATTCCCATGCTGTCGTCGAAGTTTCTGCGCGTAGCCTCCGCGTCCGCCGCGCAACGCGACGCGCCGTCCGCTCGCGAATGGACCGCACGTCTGGAGGACGGCTACAAGCTCATACTGGAAACCGCTCTGGCCCATCGCGGCTGGGTCGCGCTCGGATGCGTGGCTTTGCTGGGGGGCAGTCTGACCTTGATTCCGCTGGTCGGCGTGGAACTGATGCCCGCCAGCGACGAAGGCGAAGTGCGCATGAACGTCGAAATGGAAGTCGGCACGCGGCTGACGGAAACGGATCGGGTTACGGCCCGCATCGAGTCCATCGCCACCAACGAAGTTCCCGAGCTGCGCAACATGGTCGCCAGTGTCGGCGGATCCCATTGGCGCGCGGGCGGATCGCACACCGCCAACCTGCGCATGTCGCTGGCGCCGCGCACCGAACGGCGCCGGTCCAGTGAAGACGTGGCCGCCGCCCTGCGGCCCAAACTCGGCCGTATTCCCGGCGCGACCGTGCGCGTACGGGCCGGACAGGGTTTCTTCCTGATGCGGCGCATGACCGGCGGCGACGAACGGGTGGAAGTGGAAATCCGCGGCTACGACCTGGACGAATCCGACCGCATCGCGCAACGGGTGCTGGCGGTTGTCGAACAGACGGCCGGCGTGACCGACGCTCAGGTCAGCCGTGAAATCGGTTCGCCCGAACAGTTGGTGCGGGTGGACCGCGGCAAAGCCGAGAGCATGAACGTCTCCGTACGCCAGGTGGCGGATTTGCTGCAAACCGCCCTGACCGGCACGCGCGCGGGCTTCTATCGCGACGGCGGCGACGAAATCGTTATTCGCGTTAAACTTAAGGATGCCGAACAACGGCCGCTGCGTGAAATTCTGGATCTGGCCCTGGCCCGGCCCGACGGCGGCGCCGTCGCGCTGCGCAACATCGTATCGGCGCAGTCCGCCACGGGACCGGCGCTGATCGAACGGCGCAATCAGGAACGCATTGTCACCGTACGCGCCAACATTGCCGGACGCGACATGGGCTCGATCATGACCGACATACGCGCCGCTCTGCGGAATCTTCCCGTCCCGCAGGGCTTCGCCATTGTCTATGGCGGCGACTACGAAGAACAGCAGGCGGCTTTCAGCGAGCTGGCGCTGGGTTTGGCGTTGGCGCTCGTGCTGGTGTACATGGTCATGGCCTGCCTCTACGAATCTTTGCGCGATCCGTTTATCGTCATGTTCTCCGTGCCGATGGCCATTATCGGCGTCATCCTGATACTTTTCCTGACCCGTACCACCTTCAATATCCAGTCCTATATCGGTTGCATTATGCTGGGCGGCATCGTGGTCAACAACGCCATTCTGCTGGTGGACACCGCCAACAGTCTGCGCAAGGAGGAAGGCCTGCGTCTGCACGCGGCCGTAGCGGAAGCCGGCTGCAGACGCTTGCGCCCCATTCTAATGACGGCCCTGACCACCATCTGCGGGCTGTTGCCGCTGGCGCTGGGACTGGGCGTGGGCGGCGAGGCGCAGGCGCCCATGGCGCGGGCCGTGATCGGCGGTCTGCTCAGTTCCACATTGGTCACGCTGGTTTTCGTTCCGGTCGTCTACACTTTGTTTGAAAAGAAAGATCTCGTTCGTACACCATGAAAAATATCTCTCGTCCGTTCTGCTCTCAGGGGGTCCGACTCGGCCTGTGCGCGTTGCTGTGCGGCGGCTGCGCCACCGGCGACCGCTCCGTCCGTCGCTCCCCGGACGCGCCTGTGCCTACGATGCGGACGCCTCTCGCGGTTGACGCATCGACGACGGCCCCGAATCCGGCCCCGCCGCTCGCGGCCGCGCAACCGCTGACGCCCACCCTGTCCGAGGCGCTGCGACTGGCGCTCACCCACAACCGCAGCCTGCGCGTGCAGCGTCTGGAACCCGGTATACGCAGCGAAAACGAGATCGTGGCCGATTCCGTATTCGATACAGCGCTCACTGGTGAAATCGCCGAGACGCGGCGCCGGGGCCGCCCGCCGGCCGACGGATCGGACAACAGGGAAACCGGGGGCAGCCTCAAGTTGGGCGCCCGCAAGCAGTACGCCTTCGGTACGCTTCTGGAACTGGCCCTGGAAGCCGAACGCGCGACGCGCGACGGCCAGGACGATCTGGCCGCGACACGGCTCGGCCTGACCGTTACCCAGCCGTTGCGGCGCGGGGCCGGCCGCGAGGTCAATCGGATCGCGGTGCGGCTGGCGCGACTGGACACGCAAATGTCACGCCACGAACTGCAGGCGGTGGCCGAGGCGCTGGCCGCCCGAGTGGAGTCCGTCTATCTGGACGGTATTCTGGCGCGGCGACGTCTGGAAATCGTGGAAGCCTCGCTACGTCTGGCCGTGCGGCAGCGCGAAGAGACCCGCCAGCGCATTCGCGTGGGCGGACTGCCCGGTACCGAGCTGGCCGCCGCCGAAGCCGAAGTGGCCATTCGGCAGGAGGCGCGCATCGATGCCCAAAGCCGTCTGGCCGCCCTGCGCCTGCGTCTGGCCCGTCTGATCCAGCCGGAACGCCTGGCCCGGCCCGATCCCGCCCTGGATTTTCCGGCGCAAGCGCCCGCTACCGACGACACGCTCGATCCGCTTGAAACACATCTGGATTCCGCCCTGCGCCTGCGCTCGGATCTCAATCAGGCCCGGCTGCGAGCCCGTCGCGGCGACCTCGAACTGATTCGCACGGCGGACGGTTTGCTGCCGCGTCTCGACCTCTTCGCCCGCCTCGGTAAAAGCGGATACGCCGCCGCGCTGGCCGACACGCCGGGCGAAATGGGCGGCGATGGCTACGATGCCACCCTGGGACTGGGCTTCGAATGGCCAACCGGCAATCGGGCGGGGCGGGCCCGGCAGCGCGGCGCCGAACGCGGCGCGCAGCAGCTTTTAGAAAGCCTGCGCAACATCGAGGATCTGGTGCGCGAAGACATTCATCTGGCTCATCTGGAAGTGCGCCGCGCGCAACGCCAACGCGAGGCCCGCGCCGCGACGCGCATTTTGCAGGAAGAGAAACTGCGCGCCGAAACCGTCAAATTCGACGCCGGCCAGTCCACCTCGTTGTTTGTCGCCCAGGCCCAGCGCGATCTGCTGGCCGCGCAAGTGGCCGAAGCTGAAGCGGCCATGGACTATCGCAAGGCGTTGACCGAGCTGTACCGGCTCGACGGCTCGCTGCTGCCTCGCCGCGGCATTGCAGTGTCCGGTTCGTAAGGCGGGCTGCGCCTGCATAGTGGACGCCGTTTTGCGGGCGCTGTAGTCCCCTGGCGTTGCACAGTCGCGGTTCCATTCCCCGACGCGCCTCTTTCCTGCTGACCGGCTCCCGTCGGTGCGGTTCGCCGCCCTTCAAAAATGCGGCATCACAGTGTTGCCCACAGTTCCAAAACACTGCGGACTTCGACCATGCGTCAATTTCGTGGCTCAATCACGCGGCCCGGTGCTCGCTGTCTACGCTTCGTGCCGTCGTTGCCTTCGTCTACGCAAGACTCGCTTACGGCGGGTGGTTAGCCTTTGCCGTCCCCGCTTTCACGGGGTGGGTTCCCTCCGAATGGTTTCCCCTGTCGTCTACCTTCGATACGATCCCCCTTTCATGGGCTTCGCTTGGCGCGATCGGGACGTGACCCCTCAGCCACTGAAAAAACGGTTCCTGGACTGCATCAAGGTGTTCACCTGCAACCTGAACGAATCAATGTGCCGGATTCTCCTGAATTACTATGGCCGACGCAAGGAAATCTTACAAGGTCCATTGCGGCGGCTCAGCCGGAGGCTTCCCTATTCATTTTGCCGAAAAAGGCTTGAACTCGCGCAAACGAAACTGCGCTTCGCCCATCGGCGTTTCGGCCTGAATGCGCAATATTTCGCGAAAACCGTCGTCGGAAAGCAGGATGCGCGCGGATTCCCGCTCCTCGGGATCGACAACGTCTTTTTCCTCCGCGGGCGCCGGAGTCTTAACAGGAACCGTTTCTTCTTCTTCTTCTTCTTCTTCTTCTTCTTCTTCGTTTTCGTCGACGATTTTGTCCTGAACGTAAACGGCCAGCACCCAAACGGGGCGTTCCACCTCCAGGGCCTCGATGCGCGCGCGGCCGACACAACGGATGCGCGTGGGGTGGCGGTCCTTGCCGAACAAGGTGTGAAACTCTATTTCCATGCCTTCATGCCAGTCGGTTTGCATCACGAGCAGCAGGCCGGAAAGCGGATCGGTCGTAAAGACCTCGGGCGCGAAACGACGGGTGTCGATGCGCGTGGATCGTCCCGGTTGCGTTCGCTTGCGTGTTACGGTGACAGCGCCTTGTTCCCGATCGAACCGCGTGCTGAAATGCTTGCTTTTCGATCCGACGCGTTCCAGCAAGGTCGTCTGGACCGGTGCGAATGGCGGCGCATGGGCCAGCGCGATCCCCTGATAGCGAGCTTGGAACATCTTATCGAGCGGGCCCGACGTCTCCGCGCGCAACGAGAGGGTGTGGCGCTGTTCTTTCCGCTCGAAGACGATTTGGATTTCTCCCGCCGTAGAGGATCGGAGGCGCAGTCGATACACCAGCATGCCGCTGCGCGGCCGGTAGCGGTCGCCCAGTATCGCCCAGTCGGGAAGCGGCAGCGCCCGCGCAACTGTTTGGGCTTTTTCCGTCGAATTCGTCGCTTGAGAGCGGGACGGGACGGGGATGCCGAGCAGCAGGGCGACGGCGCCGTAAACGGCGGCTCGCACGCTGTGACCGGACGCTCTGGCAATAAAATTCATATTCGGGCGATTTTCCTTTTCATGCTTCGCCTCGTTGTGCTAGATGGATGGTTTTTCAATGCAATAACCACCATACAGGAGTCCATGATGACGGTCAAGAAGGGAACAAGCAAAATGGCGAAAAATCGGGCAGTCTATTTCTTCGGGGCGGGCAAGGCCGACGGCAATGCCGCGATGAAGAATCTGCTGGGCGGCAAAGGCGCGAATTTGGCCGAAATGTGCACCTTGGGAATTCCCGTGCCGGCCGGCTTCACGGTGACCACCGAGGTTTGCGTAGATTATTTTCGCGCCGGCATGAAACATCCGCGAGGACTCAAAGCCGAAGTGGCCGCCGCGTTGGCCAAAGTGGAAAAGGCCATGGGCCTGAAATTCGGCGATCCGAACAGCACGCTGCTGCTGTCCTGCCGTTCCGGCGCGCGCATGTCCATGCCGGGCATGATGGAGACCGTTCTCAATATCGGGTTGTGCTCCAAAACCATCCCGGGCCTGATCGCCAAAACGGGCAACCCGCGATTTGTCTACGACGCCTACCGTCGTCTCATCGCCATGTATGCCGATGTGGTCATGGAAAAGGCCGAAGGCCGCGAGGTGGCCGAAGGACGGGGCATTCGCATGCAATTGGAGCATCGCATGGAAGCCCTCAAGCAGAAACGCGGTTGCGCGGCGGATTCCGACCTGAGCGCGGAGGATTTGCAACAGCTTTGCGAAGAATACAAGAAACTGGTTCACTCCGTGTTGGGCAAAGATTTTCCCGACGATCCGATGGAACAGCTCTGGGGCGGTATCGACGCCGTTTTCAAGAGCTGGAACGGCAAGCGGGCGATCGCCTACCGCCGTATCGAAGGCATTCCCGACGAGTGGGGGACGGCCGTCAACGTTCAGGCCATGGTCTTCGGCAACATGGGCGATTCCTCGGCGACCGGCGTGGCGTTCACGCGCAATCCGGCGACGGGCGAGAACAAGTTCTACGGTGAATGGCTGGTCAATGCGCAGGGCGAGGACGTCGTGGCCGGCACCCGTACGCCGTCGCCGCTCAACGAGGCGACCAAGAACGACCAGAACCGCGAACTGGTATCGCTGCAGAAGGCCATGCCCAAACTCTATCGCGAGCTGGTCGCCATTCGCAACAAGCTCGAAGCGCATTATCGCGACATGCAGGACATCGAGTTCACGATCCAGGAAGGCAAGCTCTACATGTTGCAGACGCGCGTGGGCAAACGCACGGGCACGGCGGCGCTGAACATGGCCATGGACATGCTCAAGTCCAAACTGATCGACGAAAAAACCGCCGTTCAGCGCGTGAAGCCCGCGCAGTTGGACGAAATGCTGCATCCGCTGGTGGATCCCGTCGAGGAGAAGAAAGTCAAGTCCTTGGCGAAGGGGCTGCCCGCCGGGCCGGGCGGCGCGGTTGGACAGTTGGTCTTTACGGCGGCCGACGCCGTGGCCTGGGCCAAGTCCGGCAAGACCGTGATTCTGGTGCGCGAAGAGACCAATCCGGAAGATGTCGAAGGCATGCGCGCGGCGGCGGGCATTCTGACGGCGCGCGGCGGCATGACCAGTCATGCCGCGCTGGTGGCGCGCGGTTGGGGCAAGTGCTGCATTGTCGGCGCTTCCGAGATCGCCGTGGATGCGCGCGCCAAAAAGATGACGGTGGCCGGTCGCGTCTGCAAGGAAGGCGACTTCGTGACCATGAACGGAACCCGGGGCCTGGTCTATGCCGGCAAGATTCCGATGATCGACGCCACGGAAAATCCCCGCTTTCAGGCGTTCATGAAGATCGTGGACAAGTTCCGCACCATGCAGGTCTGGGCCAACGCCGATACGCCGGAAGACGCGGCGATCGCCAAGTCGTTCGGCGCGCAGGGCATCGGTCTGTTCCGCACCGAACACATGTTCTACGGCGAGGGGGCCGACGTGCCTCTGTTCCTGTTGCGCAAGATGATTCTCAGTTCCACCGTCGCGGCGCGCGGCAAGGCGCTGAAGGAACTGTCCACGCATGTTAAGCGCGACATGAAGGCGACACTGGAGGCCATGAACGGACTGCCGGTCACGATTCGCCTGCTGGATCCGCCTCTGCACGAGTTCGTGCCGCAAAGTCCCGCCAAGCAGGCGGAAGTGGCCAAGGCGCTGGGCATCACCGTGGCCGCCGTACGCAAGCGCGGCGCGGAACTGCACGAGAACAACCCGATGATGGGCCATCGCGGAGTGCGGCTGGGCGTGACCTATCCGGAAATTACCGAGATGCAGGTGCGCGCCATCTTCGAGGCGGCGGCCGAGCTGCTGCAAAAGGGCGGCAAGCCGGTCCCGGAAATCATGATCCCGGTGACCTGCGACCGCAACGAGTTGACACATCAGAAGGCCATTTGCCAGGCCGTGCACGACGAAGTCTGCCAGGCCAAAAAGATGAAGGCCATTCCGCACATGGTCGGGACCATGATCGAGATCCCGCGCGCCTGTCTGCTGGCCGACAAGATGGCGGAGGAAGCCGAATTTTTCTCGTTCGGCACCAACGATCTTACGCAGATGAGCTTCGGATTCAGCCGCGACGACATTGGCGGATTCCTGGGCGAATATCTGGATCGCAACGTGCTGAAGAACGATCCTTTCCAGACCATCGATCAGGAAGGCGTCGGGCAGTTGATCGAGATGGCGGTCGCCAAAGGCCGTTCGACCCGCAAAAACCTGCAAGTCGGTATTTGCGGCGAGCAGGGCGGCGATCCGGCTTCGGTGGCCTTCTGCTTCAAGATGGGTCTCAATTATGTGAGCTGCAGCCCCTATCGCGTGCCGATCGCGCGCCTGGCCGCCGCTCAGGCCGCATTAAGCTGAAATTCGTAGCTCTTGGCGCCCCCCTGTCCCGCCCGGCGGGACAGGGGCGCCGGATCATAAGGGGGGATTCCACCATGAATGCGCAACCTCTGTTGGCGGCGGTCCGCGACGTGCCCGATTTCCCCAAGCCGGGAATCGTGTTCAAGGACATCACTCCCATTCTCGGCGACCCGGATCTGTTCCGCCTGTCGCTGGATATTCTCCAGGAACGCTTTCGCGAGCGGACCGTGGACAAAATCGCGGCCGTGGACGCGCGCGGCTTTCTTTTTGCCGGCGCGCTGTGCGAGCGCATGCATGCGGGACTGGTCCCCGTTCGCAAAAAGGGTAAACTGCCCTACGAGACCTTTGAGGAAACCTACGATCTCGAGTACGGATCCGCCACTCTGGCCGTGCACCGGGACGCCTTCAGTTCGGGTGATCAGGTGTTGCTGGTGGACGACTTGCTGGCAACGGGTGGCACGGCGGCGGCCGCCGTTTCGCTGATCGAAAAGGGCGGGGGCCGTGTGACGGGTATCGCCTTTCTGATCGAACTGGCATTTCTGCGCGGACGTGAACGACTGGCCGGCTACGACGTTTTCGCGCCGCTCGTGTATGCCTGAGGCGCTACAGCGCCAACTATCTTGGGACACTCAGGCGAGGTGAACTCATGAAGACAGCGCGTATTTTGGCCGTGGATTTGGGGGCTTCGGGCGGAAAATGCTTTGCGGGCCAATTCAGCGCCCAGGGCTTTTCCATGACGGAAATCCATCGCTTTTCCCACGAAGGCGTCTCGTTCTTCTCCCGTGACTCTCGAGGAAACGGGGCGGCCGCCATCGAGCGCACCTACTGGAACGACACGGGCATCTACAGTCAGATTCTCGACGGTCTGCGCGCCTATCGCCGCGAGATTCATCCGCGACTGGACGCCGTCGGGATTGACGCCTGGGGCGCCGATGGCCAGTTGTTCAGTCGCGACGGGGAAGCCCTGGGCAAGATGTACTGCTATCGCGACCATCGCCTCGACACCATGATCGACGAAGTCAAGACGCGCATGGCCGCCGAACGAGCCTATGCGATTACCGGCAACCATTTCCAGAACTTCAATCCGAGCAATCAGTTGTTGTGGCTGGCGACTCGTCGTCCCGACTTTCTTTTGCGCGGCTGTTTCTGGCTGCCGGCGCCGTCGGTTTTCTACTACTACCTCGGCGGCGTGAAAATGGTCGACTCCACCTGGGCCGGCGTGACGCAACTGATGAACGCCAAAACGCGTCGATGGAGCGGCGAGATGCTGCGCGCGCTCGGCATCCCGCGGCGCATTCTGCCCTCCATTGTGCCCCCCGGCGCCCCCGTGGGCGCGTTGCTGCCGGAACTGGCCGAACGCCTGGGTCTGAATGCCGCGCCGCTGGTGGCGACGGCTTCGCACGATACGGCCTCCGCGTTCGCGGCGGCTCCCGTCGCAGACGCGGACGAGGCCCTGATCATAAGTTCGGGCACCTGGTCGCTGGTCGGCAAGCTGATCCCGTCTCCGCTGACGACCCTGTCGGCCATGCGGGCCAACTTCAGCAACGAAGGCGGCATCGGCAATACGCGCTTTCTCAAGAACTGCATGGGAACATGGCTGGTGCAGGAACTGCGCCGCCAATGGACGCGGGCCGACGGCCGCGCCATGCCGTGGAGCGAGATCAGCCGCTTGGCGCGCTCGGCGCCCGCTTTCGCAGCCTATATCGATCCCGACGATCCGAGCTTCTACAATCCCTCCGACATGGAACAAGCCATCGCCGCTTTTTGTCGGCGCACGCGACAGAAGGTTCCCGCCGACCGCGCCACCTTCTTGCGGGTCGTGTACGAGGGACTGGCGTTCAAGTACCGCTTGGTCGACGAGGACCTGGCCCGTATCCTCGGGCGCAAAACGACAGTCGCGCATATCGTGGGCGGCGGCAGTCGCAATGTCGTTCTCAATCAGTTCGCCGCCGACGCGCTGAACATGCCGGTGGTGGCCGGGCCGGAGGAGGCGACGGCCGTGGGCAACATCATGACGCAGGCCCGGGCGCTGGGTCTCGTGAACTCGTCGGCTCAGGCCCTCTCGCTGATCCGACAGGCCTTTCCCCTCAAGACTTTTCGTCCGCGCCGTAGCGATGTCTGGGATCGCGCCTACGGCGAATTCCGCAGGACGCTGGCTGCGGGACGGGAAAGATGAGTGAACAGCTTGTTTCATAACAGGCGCGTACCCTTGAAAAATTCTCTGGAGCCTGCGACATCACTCGGCCGCGCCGAAGAGGGCAACAGAATGGCCGATTCAAAACAGGTGGCACATGTTTCATTTTCACCCCGGGGCGGAGCCGGGGCCGTGGCGGACCGCGTCATCGCGGCGCAGCGCGATCTGGGCTGGCAGGCCGATCTGGTGTCTTTGGTCTCGCAACCGTCGCCGCAATGGATGTGGAGAAATCCGCGTTTGGCTCTGGTCGCCCTGACGGACTATTTTCTGGTGCGACGGAATCGGCAGGCGGCTTTTTTTTCCCTCTTTCGCAATTTTCATAACAGGCGGGCCGGTCGGGATTTGGCGCACCGAACCGGGATTTTGCATTTGCATTGGCTGCCCGGTTTTCTCTGGCCGCCCGCCTTGCTGGCGCAGCCGCTGCGGGCCCGCAAGGTGGTGTGGTCGGTTCAGGACATGTGGCCGTTTACCGGCGGCTGCCACTACGCCAACGAGTGCCGCGCATTCGAGGCCGCCTGCGATCGCTGTCCGCAGGTGCGAAATCCCTTTCGCCGTCGGGTCGCGCAAGCGCTGAAGCGGAAGCGGGAAGGCATGCGGGAGGGCCGCGATCGACTGGCGGTGGCCCCGAGCGAGTGGGCCCGTTCGCTGATCCGCGCCAGCAGCGCGATGCGGCATTGGCCTACGGCGGTGGTTCCCAACCCGGTGGATACCCGAACGTTCGTTCCTTTGGATCGCGCCGCCGCGCGCGCGCGGTGGGGGTTTCCCGCCGATGCTTTTGTCGTGGGCGTCGGCGCGGCCGATTTGAGCGACGAGCGTAAACAAGTTGCGCGGACTCTCGCGATTTTGCGCGATGCGGCCACGGACGGCGCGCACGGAGGGCGTCCGCTACAGGCGCTGGTTTTCGGACGGGGTCCGCGTATGACGGGCTGGCCGCCCGCCTTCCGCTTTACGGGGCCGTCGCGCAACTCCGCCATGCTGGCGGAATGGTACAACGCCATGGATGTTTATGTGTCGCTTGCGCGCTACGAGACTTTCGGCAATACGCTGGCCGAGGCGGCCGCCTGCGCTACTCCTTCGGTTTGCCTGACGGGTTCGGGCATGGCGGAAGTGGTCGTGGCGGGGCGAACGGGACGGCATGTCAAAACCCCTGCCGCACTGCCGGCGGCGCTGTCCGACTGGCGTCGGGATGCGAATGCGGCCCGCCGCACGGGTCTTGCGGCTCGCGAATATGCCGTACGACATTTCGACGTCCACACGGTGGCCCGCGCGTTCCTCGCCCTGTACGAGGAAGGGTCGCACCACCGGACAGCCGACGAGCGAGGCGCGATATGTCGGCCATAAGCGATCCGCTTGCCATTGCGTTGATGCAAATCCTGTATCTGACGGCCCTGTACGGGCCGCTCAGAGGGTTCGGACGGGTTTTGCCGCGCGGAACGCGCCTGGGCATGAGTTATCTGGCGGGCAACTTTCTGGCTCTGGGTCTGAGCTACGCTTTGGGTGTGGCGGGCTGCTTCACGGCGATGCGGGCCTTTTGGCTGTGGGCGGGGGTTTGCGGAGCGTTGAACCTATGGGCGTGGCGTCGTTTCCGGAGCCCGTGGCGACCGTTACGCGCGGAAATGCGCGTGCATGCGTTGCTGGCCGTCATTTTGGCGGCGACCGTGGTGGTTCGCCTGGCTGATCCCTTGCGCAATGCGGCTCTTTCCGGAACCGACAGCTATCAATTCGTCAACTACTACGCCTGGATTCTGGGCGAAGATTTGTCCATCCACGACTATCCGTCCGGCTTCGCGCTGGCGACGGCCCTGGCGCCCTGGCGCATCCAGCCCTACGCGGCGGCGCGCTGGGCTCCGCACCTGGTTTTCCTGGCCAGTCTGGCGGCGGCGTTCGGGCTCTGGCGGCG
>CAZYAW010000003.1:0-8992 GCA_964646045.1 uncultured Victivallales bacterium
GACTGTTCTTCGGAAAATGAGTTGGCACATTCTTAGTGGCATGGGCGTCCCGCCCATGAAATATTTCGAGATAACACGGGCAAGATGCCCGTGCCACAATTTGAAAGTGTGCCAAAGCATTTTCCTGCAAGGTCAGGAAGTCTGAACTTGGATATCCGGACTTCAAGCTGTCCGAGGCCCTTTCGGCAGATCGGCCATTGCCCCTGTCTGTGAAAAGATGCCGGCCGACCCGGTTATCCTCGTCATCCTTGATGCCTCTCCCGGGGAATAGGGACAAGGAAAGATCAAGGCGAAAGATTAGGGCGAAAGATGAAGGGGTTCTCGCCTTGATCCCTAATCTTTCGCCCTAATCTACGGCGTATTGGTTGAATATTGAATATTCAGTCCCTCGGAAAACCCTGATGGAGCCTGCGCTTAACGTGCTTCCTTGGCAATGTCCGAGACGGCCGTGATCGCGGCGGACATCTGTTCCTGTAGCGCCTGAACGACGGAAACCTTCTCCAGAATCTTGCCGAACTGATAGATGTTATCGCTGCGCCCCTTTTCCAGAGTTTCGCGGCGCGCATTGATTTCGTCGATTTCGGCTTCCAGTTGGGCAATGCGACGATTGGCAGCCACCAGCGAACGGCGCAGCCCCAGAATCATGCTTTCCCGCTGCTCTTCGGACGTGTCCAGGTCGGCAAGCTGCATGCCTTCGGGAATGGGCACCTCCACCATGTTCCCGCAGTCCGAACACGGAATGGTCAGTCCGGCCCCGCGATAGTCGATGGCCAGACTCTTGCCGCAATGCGAACAGTCGAAGACTATGTCGCTGTCCTTAATTTCTCCGGCGTCGTCCGGCAACTCGGATTCCGGCTGCGCAACGTCCTCTCCAGAGTCATCTACGGCCATGAGGTCTCCTAGGCTTTTACGATTTTGCCCGCCTTGATACAGGCTGTGCAAACCTTGCGGCGAGCAACACCGCCGTTCTCCACGACTTTGACTTTCTGTAAATTGGGGGAAAAACGCCGTTTGGTAATCCCGGTCGTATGCAGACCAATCCCGCCCTTTTTCTTTTCCAGGCCCTTGCGAATGATCGTATTCCCGAACCTGACGCCCTTACCGCAAATCTCGCACAATCTTGGCATTTCCGATCTTCCTCCCTGTCTTTATTTCACCGTCGCCACCACCGCTTCAGAACGGACCCGAAAGCGGCAAATTCGCCCTTCATGCCCAGGCGAAAAACCGCCGCGCAATAGGCGCCCTTAAACCCGTTCCCCATTCGGCGAGAGTCAATGTACGGATTCGACGGGGAAAGAGCAAGCACATTTCCGCTCTTTTTTTGCGTGGCCCTTCACGGTCTTTCCGATACCCGATCTGTCAAGGATCGAGCGATAACGAATAGCCGCATAATCCAATTGCATTCTGGATGCGGAGCAGCCTTCACCTGGTTTTTCCTGTCTCCCAAGCAGGATGCTTGCGCTGCGCTGGCAAATCCAAACCATGTCATCCGATGGAATATGGGTATATTCTGTGCATTTTCGCGCCTTTTCGCGGCAAAAAGCAACCGTTTCCCATCCCTTGCTTTTTTGGGGCTGGACAAACTCGCCCGCAATATGCGACAGATGCCTGGTTCTATTCATTCGAATACGAAAGAGTGACATGTCCAACTATCTGGAACGGCGCCGCCGGGAAATCGACGATGCGTTGCAGCAGGCCATGCCCGGCGCGGAGACGCGGCCGGCGGCTCTGCACCGGGCCATGCGCTACGCCGTGTTTCCCGGCGGCAAACGCCTGCGCCCCGCTTTCTGCCTGGCCGCCGCGGAAGCCCTGGGCGCGCCGACCGCCTGCGCGCTGGCCCCCGCCGTGGCCGTGGAACTGCTGCACGCCTATACCCTCGTTCACGACGATCTGCCCTGCATGGACGACGATCGAACCCGCCGCGGCAAACCCACCGTCCATGTCGCCTTCGGCGAGGCGCTCGCCGTACTGGCCGGCGACGCCCTGCAAACGCTGGCCTTTGAATGCCTGGCCGCCGCGCCGCACACGCCGTCCGCCGTGGCCGTTCAATGGGTCGCCGAACTGGCGCGCGCCGCCGGCAGTCGGGGCGTCGTCGGCGGACAAGTCGAAGACATCGCCGCCATCGACGGTTCGCCCGACGTCGCCACCATCGACTTCATCCACGCCCGCAAGACCGCCGACCTCTTTCGCGCGGCCCTGCGCATGGGCGCCATCGGCGCGCAGGCCGCCGCGGACGACCTCGCCGCCCTGTCCGACTACGGATTCCATATCGGCGTAGCCTTCCAGGTTGCGGACGATCTGCTCGACGACGCGGAGACAAACGCCCCGTCCGTTCCCGAACGGGCGCAGGAAGCCAGTTGCCTGCAAGTCATGGATCGCGCTGCCGCCCGCGCCAAGGCGTCCGCGCTCGTGCGCCAGGCCCTGGCCGCGCTCGAACGCTTCCCGGCGGAACGCGTCGCCCCGCTGGTCGACATTGCGCGACGGATCGAACAACGAGCCCAGGGAACCCCGTCATGACCTTTACTCTCGTCGGCCTGCTGGCGCTGGCCTCCTATCTGCTGGGCGCGATTCCGTTCGGACTGCTCGTCGCCCGTTCGCAGGGCGTCGACATCCGCCGGGCAGGCAGCGGCAACATCGGCGCCACCAATGTCTTTCGCTGCGTCGGGCGCGGATGGGGCCTCCTGACCTTCCTGTGCGACGCGCTCAAGGGCTTTGCGGCCGCCTTCGTTTTCCCGCTCCTGCTGGCGCCGTTCGGCGCGGCGGGGCCGTCCCCTTTCACGGCCTCGCTGGTGGGGGCCGTGGCGGCGGTGGTCGGCCATAACTGGCCGGTCTATCTGCGTTTCCGGGGCGGCAAAGGCGTAGCCACCAGCGCCGGCGCGCTGCTGGGCGTCGCCTGGCAGCCGGTCGCGGTCGCTCTGGCCGTCTGGCTGGCACTCTTCGCGATGCTGCGCTATGTCTCGGTGGCCTCCATGCTGGCCGCCGCCGGCGCCGCCGCCTACGCCTGGCGCATGTGGAACGTCGGCGCGGCCGAGATCGGACTGCCCGTGACGCTGAGCCTGCTGGCCGCCCTGACCGTGTGGCGGCATCGCGGCAATATTCAACGGTTGGCGCGCGGCCAGGAACCGCGGGCCTTTGCCGGTCGCCACAAGCGGCCGGGCGCCGCGAACGCCGATGCGGCGGACCCGTCCGCACCATGCGAAAAACAGCCGGTCGGCGAAGCATGACGCATTAACACCCTACAAAGGAGAACCCCTCATGAACAGCGATCAAATCAAATGCGGCTGCCAGCGCGCGCCGCACCGCAGCCTGCTGCGGGCGACCGGCCTGACCTCGGCGGATTTTGACAAGCCCTTTATCGGAGTCTGCAATTCCTTTACGGAAATCATTCCGGGCCATGTCCACCTCGACAAGGTGGCCGCGCGCATCAAGCGGCAGATTCGCCGGGCGGGCGGCATCCCCTTCGAGTTCAATACCATCGGCATCTGCGACGGCATCGCCATGGGCCACGAGGGCATGAAATATTCGCTGCCCAGCCGCGAGCTAATCGCCGACAGCGTGGAGTCCATGGTGCGGGCGCACTGTTTCGACGCGCTCTTATGCATCACCAATTGCGACAAAATCGTGCCCGGCATGCTGATGGGCGCCCTGCGGGTCAACCTGCCCACGCTGATGGTCAGCGGCGGCCCCATGCGCGCCGGCCGCATGCCGGACGGCCGCACGGTGGATCTCATCAGCGTCTTCGAGGGCGTCGCCGCCCGCGAGCGGGGCTCCGTATCGGAATCCGAACTGGAGGCGATCGAGGAACACGCCTGTCCCGGCTGCGGCTCCTGCTCCGGTCTGTTCACCGCCAATTCCATGAACTGCATGTGCGAGGCCCTGGGCATCGCCCTGCCCGGCAACGGATCCGTCCTGGCCCAGGATCCGGCCCGCTCCAGACTCTATGGCCGGGCGGCCCGCCGCATTGTGGCCATGGCCCGCGAGGGCGCACCCCGGGCGCGCGAGGTGATCACCCGCGCCTCGCTGGACAACGCCTTCGCCCTCGACATGGCCATGGGCGGCAGTACCAACACGGTGCTGCACGGCCTGGCCATCGCCCGCGAAGCGGGCGTCGCCTACGACCTGGAACAAATTCAGAACATCGCCGAGCGCTGCCCCAACATCTGCAAGGTCGCTCCGTCGGGCCCCTATCACATGGAAGACGTCGACCGGGCCGGCGGCGTCGGCGCCATCCTGCGCCGCCTCGCCGACCTGCCCGACCTGATCCGCCGGGACTGCCCCACCGTTACCGGCCGGCCGCTGGGCCGCAACATCGCCCGCTGCGCCGTAAAGGACGAAGACGTGATCCGACCGCTCGACCGCCCCTATTCCGCCACGGGCGGACTGACCGTGCTGAAGGGCAACCTGGCCGAGCAGGGCGCCGTCGTCAAAACCGCCGGCGTCGCCCCCGACATGCGCGTCTTCGAGGGCCGGGCCCTCATCTTCGACTCGCAGGACGAAGCCTGTCGCGGCATCCTCGCCGGCCGTGTGCAGCCGGGCATGGTGGTAGTGATTCGCTACGAAGGCCCCAAAGGCGGACCCGGCATGCAGGAAATGCTGGCGCCGACCTCCTACATTATGGGCCAGGGCCTCGGCGAAAGCGTCGCGCTCGTCACCGACGGACGCTTCTCGGGCGGCACCCGCGGCGCCTGCATCGGACACGTCTCGCCCGAAGCCGCCGAAGGCGGACTGATCGGCCTGTTGCGCGACGGCGACACGATTCGCATCGACATCCCGGCCCGCAAGCTGGAGGCGCTTCTCGACACCGCGGAAATCGAAAAACGGCGGATCGCCCCGCCGCCCCGTCCGCCGCGCGCCGTCGCGGGCTGGCTGACCCGCTACGCCTGCCACGTGCAAAACGCGGCGGCGGGCGCCGTCCTCGCCGGTTAACCGTCAGACCGCCCGAACGGGCCGACGGCCAAGCCATGAAACGTATCGCCTTCAAAACCGTGGGCTGCCGTCTGAACCAGGCGGAAACCGCCGACCTGACCGGCCGTTTCGCGGCGGCCGGATTCGCAGCCGTCCCCTGGGGACGTCCGTGCGAAGTGGCGCTGGTTCATTCCTGCACCATCACCGCCAAGGCCGACCAAACCTCGGCCCGCCTGGCCCGCGCCGCCACACGCCAAACCCCGCGCCCGCTGGTCGTCATCGCCGGTTGCGCCGCCCAGGTCGCCCCCGTTCGCCTCAAAGAGCGTACCGGCGCGGACCTGGTCGTCGGACAAAGCCGCAAGTTCGAGCTGCCCGCCCTGGTGGCCGCCGCGCTGACCGCACAATCGCGTTCGTCGCAAAAAAAATTCGTCCGCCGCGCCGCCCCCGCCGCAGTCTGCCCCCCCACCCCGCTCTTCGCCACTACGCGCGCCCTGGTCAAAGTCCAGGACGGATGCGACTTCCATTGCGCCTACTGCATTGTCCCGCAAGCGCGCGGCAATCCGGTCAGCCGTCCGGCCGGCGCCGTACTGGACGAAATTCGCCGCCTGGCCCGCCAGGGCGTACGCGAGGTTCTCCTGACCGGCGCCAACCTGGGCTGCTATCGCGACGGCGGCACGCGCCTGCCCGAACTGCTGACGCAGGTCGAGACGCTGCCGGGCGTCGAACGCATCCGCATCGGCTCCATCGAACTCTCCACCGTCGAGGATGACGTTCTGGCGATTATGCAACGGTCGCGCAAACTCTGTCGCTACCTGCATTTGCCGTTGCAAAGCGGCGACGACCGCGTCCTGCAAGCCATGGGCCGACGCTACCGGGCCGCCGACTATCGCGCCTTTGTCGAACGGGCCCTGGCCGCGCTGGGCTCCTGCGGACTCGGCGCCGACATCATCGTCGGCTTTCCCGGCGAAGACCGCCGCGCCTTCGCCAACACCCGCGCACTGGTACGCGACCTGCCCTTCAGCAACCTGCATGTCTTCCCGTTCAGCCCCCGCCCCGGCACCCGCGCCGCCGCCCTGCCGCGCACCGCCGCCGCCGCGGAAATCAAGGCGCGGGTCGCGCAACTGATCGCACTGGGCGAACGTCAAAAAGAAGCCTTCGCCCGCGCCTGGCTGGGACGGGAAGTCAGCGTCCTGATTGAAAAAAGCGACCGGCGCGCCGGCGCCCGCGGCTGGACGGCGGAATACGTGCCGGCCGCCCTGTTCCAGAGCGGCTTGCGCCCCAACGAAATCCACCGCTTCGTACCCGTCGCCCTCGTAAACGGCGTCCTCGGCGACCGCCCCGGCATCCATCCGAAAGCAGGCGCGCGTTCATGATCGCATTCCGAATTCCAATTTCAACACGGGCAGCCTGATTTTCGACTTGCTTCCTGCGGGAAAAGCGGCAGATTATGGCTTTGATCATTGGAACCTTGGAAAAGGAGCTTTCCCGTCATGGATTTTGCGGCGCATGCCTTGTACGGAGCCACGTGTTGCAGTCGGTCCGGTCTCGCCGGCGCTCGGCGGGGCTTTGCCGGCCCGGTCTGGCGCGACAAAACAGTGTGGTCGTCTCTGTTCTGGGGAGTCTGGCCGGACGTAGTCTCCATGGGCGTTCCCTTCGCAGTTTTCCTGACCAGTCGCCACCAGCATATAGGCCATTTTTTCATGGAGTTCGAGGGCGCGGGCCTGGTCCTGTACCGCTGGATGCACAGTCTGCTCCCGGCCGCCGTCGTTCTGCTGGCGCTGTACCGTTTCCGCCGCTCCATGTTGGTCCCGGCCTTGGCCTGGCCGCTTCACATCCTGACCGACGCCGTCACGCACGACGACAGCGGCAAATTCAGGACGACGTTGTTCTATCCATTCACCGACTGGGCCATCGACGGCTGGCCGTGGTGGCGCTCGCGGAGACTGATGTTAGGCTACTGGGGCCTTCTTGCCGTGGTCTGGATCGGCCTGACCCTCCTCCGCCGTTTTCCAAAAAAGAGCGTGCCGCCCTCGTAGCGCAAGCTTCCAGCTTGTGTTCAAACCCGTAGCGCAAGCTTCCAGCTTGTGTTGAAAACCGTAGCGCAAGCATCCTGCTTGTGTTCAAAACCGTAGCGCAAGCTTCCAGCTTGTGTTTCAAAACCGTAGCGCAAGCTTCCAGCTTGTGTTGAAAACCGTAGCGCAAGCTTCCAGCTTGTGTTGAAAGCGAAACGACATGCACACGCTCGCGGACATGGCGAAACAATTGAACCGATCCGTTCTGTATCTGAACGGACTTCAGGCCCGTTTCAAGCTTCCGACCGACCGCGAAAGCGGTTATAGCGAAGCGTATCTGGCCTTTCTGCGAACGATCGTGCATCTGCGCGCCCTCAATGTCCAGGAAGACATCCTGCGCGATCTCTGGCGCATGGAGAAAAAGCTGCTGACGTTGCTGCACGTCGATTCCACCGGGTCGCCCACATGGTTCCTCGACGCCTGCGGTCGGACAAAGGGCCGCCATCGGCGTCTGCTGCTCACGAACCACGACATGGGCGCCCCGCTGCGGTCGAACCGCGCGCAGCTTGGCCTGGATTTTGCGGAACGTATGCCCGAGTTTTTCGCCGGCAGCGAAATGGGCGAAGACGCCCTGCGCATCTTGGACCAATGCCTCGCTATGACCGCCCGTATCCAAACCGTCGCCATCCCGGAAATCGCGACCGTCCGTGCCGCCGCCGACTGGGCCCGCAAACGTTTCGCGACAAAAAAACAGCAGCCGGTAGACGCCGTATCGGACCTGCGATCTCGTATCCCGGGTTGAATCGAAAACCGGGTTCTGAAGATTTTTCAAAGGTCTGAATAGCCAATAGCCAACTAATCCGCTGGAGATTAGAGTGAAAGATTAGGGATCAAGGCGCGAAACCCTTTATCTTTCACCCAAATCTTTCGCCTTGATCTTTCCTTGTCCTCTATTCCCTGGCAGAGGCGTCAAGGATGACGAGGATCACCGGTTCGGTCGGCATATTCTCGGAGACGAGGGTTCAGCGAGGACTGTTCGCCCCTGCTGAAACCGGGCATCGTGTTCGACCTTGGGGCCGATCTGCTTGTTGACCCGTTGTTGTCGCTGTTGCCAGACGTGCATCCAAGCGAAAGCTCCGCAACGCAACAGTAGGCAGGCCCGTACGCCGCCCGATTTCTCTGGCCATATCCCCCTGATATTGCTAATGAGAATGCAGAGTGTTTTCTACGGCGTGTTTCTCGATGGCGAAAAGAGAGATATGAAACCCCTGTGAAAAATATGTTAATACGGGACTGTTCCTTTGGCCTGCGGGACTGACCCTTTTGGCCTGCAAGAAGGGCCTCATGCAGCAATTGTTCCCGAACCCTGAGGGGGTTGCCTGATGCGCTATGACCCCGCCATCCACCATCCGCCTTCGCCAAGGCTTCGGCGGACAGGTCGCAAAAGCATCCGCCTGCAAGGGCATGACTATGCCGGCGGCGGCGTCTATTTTGTGACCATTTGCGCGCATCGGGAGGCCGGGAATGTGTTTGCCCCCCCAGATGTAAAGGAAATGATCGCCCAGGAATGGGAATTGGCCGTAGGGGCAGGCCTCGTGTCTGCCCATGCCCATGCCCATGCCCATGCCCATCAACAACAGGGCGGACACCAGGCCCGCCCGTACGTGATTATGCCGGATCATTTTCATGCGTTGGTGGCATTGGATGCCGGGAAAAAATCGTTGGGTGATGTGATTTGCGCATTTAAATCGCGGGTGGTGCACCGCTATATCCAAGAGGTGAAAGCGGGAAAATGGCCGGCATTTCGCAAAAAGATCTGGCACCGCAATTATTATGAAAGGATCGTGCGCACTCCCGAGGCCGAGTCGCGCATCGCCGAATATATTCGCCTGAATCCGTGGCGCTGTGTGCAGGAATTGGGTGGCGGATTGCGCGGCATCGGCAATCCCGCCCTCTGGAACGGCGAAAAGCTCGGCGTGCTGTGCAGCCGCCATGCGCCGCGCATTGGCCGCCTGCCCGACACCGACGTCTATTTCGGCGGATGGCATTCGCCCAAAGAGAAGGAAATCCTCGAT
>CAZYAW010000004.1:0-2917 GCA_964646045.1 uncultured Victivallales bacterium
CGGCGCGGGCGCCGGCACGTAAAGCGCGTGCAGGCACGCGCACTCAAAATGGTCGGCATTCGACGCGCATTGCTTATGATAACACCCGTGAACGGTTACAAGTTTCCGTCGTTGGCGGTTTCGGTTTTGCCGGTCTCGACGCGGAAAGGACGCGGTAGTCCGCGCGCGCCTCGGCCATTTTCCACAGCGTTTTCCGGTCCGGCAGACGCCAATGGACTTTTTCCGCTTTGCGCGGCCGCAGCCAGCGGTCCAGGCGCTGCGCCACCTTTTGCGGGTCGCGCGCCACCTTGCAATCCCACACGACGGCCACGCGCCAGCCGCGCTTTTTGAGCGCCGTCCACTGCCGCCTGTCGCGAGCCGTGTTGGCGTCGAATTTCTTCTGCCAGTAGTCCGTGCGGGTTTGCGGCAGGGTGGCGGACGGGCAATTTTTGTGCCGATGCCAGAAACAGCCGTGCACGAAAACCGCCGCGCGATATTTCGGCAGCACGATGTCGGGATGTCCGGGCAGCGTCCGGTTGAGCGGGCCGCGCACCGTAAAGCGGTATCCGAGCCTGTGCAGCAGAGACCGCACCACGATCTCCGGCTTGGTATTGCGACTGCGTACCCGCCCCATAATCCAACTGCGGTGTTGCGGGCTGATGGAATCCGTCATAGTTACAGGCCATGCAGGTGGAAGACCTTGTTTTTGACGGTTTTGACGGTTTGCGCGATTTGCCGGTCCACCTCGCCGCGGTCGCCGGCGTCGGAAAGCAGGGTGCGGTCGCGCAAGCCGCCCAGCCAGTCGGTATTTTCCATCATGACGCCGCCCAGGCCCGCCGTCGGATCGTCGTGATCCAGGCGGCAGAGCACGCTCCAGATCAGAGCCCAGCCGCGCACGGTGTTGGGAACGTTGTAGCCGCCTCCACCCGTGGCCAGCACGGGCTTGCCGCAATCGCGCACCCGCCGCACCAGGTTCGCCAGAACGTTGTTGGTGAGGTGCAAATGCGCCAGCGGATCGCCGGCCAATCCGTCCATGCCCAGTTCCATGACGACCACATCCGGATCGAAGGCTTTCAGGAGCGGCATGGCGACTTCCATGAAGGCCGTTTCGTAGGCGGCGTCGTAGGCGCCGACCGGCAAGGGGATGTTGACGCAGTAGCCCTCGCCGGCGCCGCGGCCGATCTCGTTTTCGAAGCCGGTGCCCGGGAAGAGCGTTCGTCCGCTTTCGTGCATGGAAAAGGTGAACACGTCGTTGCGCTCGTAGAAGGCGTTTTGCACGCCGTCGCCGTGATGGACGTCCAGATCGATGCTGAACACTCTTTTCCCGTTGTCGGCCAGCCACAGGTCGGCCAGTACGATGTCGTTCATATAGCAGAAGCCGGCCGCATAGTGCGGTCCGGCATGGTGCAGTCCGCCCGCCGGATTGAAAACGGCTCGCGCATCGCCGTTGGCGAGCAGGCGCGCGCCGTGCAGGGATGCGCCGCAGGCCAGCGCCGAATAGTCGTACAGGCCGCGAAAGACCGGACAGTCCGGGGTTCCGAGTCCGCAACGCAAGACTTCGAGATCCATGCGTCCGGTCTGTGCCGCGCTCAGCAGATCCAGATACGCGGAATCGTGAAAGGCTTCCAGTTCTGCGCGACGGGCGGGCGGGGGCGCCGCCTCGGTTTCGCGCGCGCTGCCGAGCAGACCCATGGATCGCGCGGTCTCGCGGGTCATGCGGGCCCGTTCCACTTTGAAAGGATTTTCGGGCGGGTAGGGGAACCCCTCGATGCTCTCGTTGTAAAGGAAAACCGTGCGGTCCGCATTCACGCTCGTTCTCCTTGCAGAAGCAGGGCCAGCGCTTCGGGATAGGCGATGTGTTCTTCCTTCTGGATGCGCGCATGCAGGGTTTCCGGCGTGTCGTGCGGCAGTACGGGCACGGCTCGCTGCACGAGGATGGGGCCGGTATCCATGCCTTCATCCACCAGATGCACGGTGCAACCGGCCACTTTAACTCCGTGTCGCAAGGCCTGTTTCCAGCTTTCCAGGCCCGGAAAGGCGGGCAGCAGCGAGGGATGAATGTTGAGAATACGCCGAGGAAAGGCTTGCAGAAGACCTTTTTTGATCATACGCATGAAGCCGGCCAGAACGACCGTGTCGACCCGATGGCTGTTGAGGATGCGGATGCATTCCTCTTCCGCCGCGCCCGCCAGTTTGGTTTTGAAGGGGGCCGGATCGACATAATAGGCCGGGATCCCATGTTGTCGCGCGCGGTCCAGGATGGCCGCGTCGGGCACGTCGGCAACGACGCAGGCCATCTCCGCCGGCAAGGCGCCGCGTTTGACGGCGTCGATGATCGCCTGGCAGTTGCTGCCCCGGCCCGAGCCCAAGACTCCGATTCGCATGATACCGCTCTCCATTTCAGACCCCGTTCGCGCATGTCGGGCGCGACCGCGACGGCGGGAAAGCTGCCCCCATGCATCGTTATAAGGAAAGCATATCGCGGTTCCGCATGCAAGCGCCAAATGAATGGGTGGCACTTCCAACATCCATTCTCAGTATGATACCATAAAGATGCGGAATGTTGGAATACTGGAAACCTGGAGGTTTTTGCAAATTCCCTTACGGAACGGAAGTCTCGTTCAGTACACACGGGCGGGACGCCCGTGGCGCTTTGGCAGTCAATGGTATTGCATGAGCCTCTACCCAAGACTTGCATGCGAGTGTTTTGGTGATTGCCATGCCTGGCGATAGTGTGGTTGTATGGCCGCGGTCCTCGTAATGGCTCCCAAGGCGGGCTGCGCCCGCAACCCAGAGGTCAGAGGACAGAGGGCAGAAGTCTGAATTTGCACGAGGAGCCGATGGCGCCACTGACCGTATATTGCGACGACAATCTTTCCGTTTTACGCTCGCTGGCGGACGGAACGGTCAACTTGATCTACATCGATCCGCCTTTTAA
>CAZYAW010000005.1:0-13227 GCA_964646045.1 uncultured Victivallales bacterium
CAAGAGACATGAGTACAGCGGGAAACCCGATCAAGCGGAGCAATCCGGTCTGTCGCGCTCTACGCGAGGGCCGGCAAACACTGGGAACCTGGATCCAGATCGGACATCCGGCCGTGGCCGAGGCGCTGGCCGGCGCCGAATTCGACTGGATCGCGGCCGACATGGAGCATACGGACATTGACAATGCGGCGTTCGCGAATCTGGCGCGCGGCCTGTACGGTCGCGGAATCGTGCCGATGGCCCGGGTTCGTGAAAACGACACTTTGGCCATCCGGCAGGTGCTCGACCTAGGCGCCGGCGGAGTCATCGTGCCGCTGGTGCATACGGCGGCGGATGCCGAGCGCGCCGTCGCCGCCGCCAAATATCCGCCGCGCGGCGTACGCGGGTACGCCTTCTCGCGCATGAACGACTGGGGCCGAAATTTCGCTGCCTACGCAGATGCGGCCAATAACGAAATTGCCGTTATCGTGATGATCGAGTCCCGTCAAGGGGTCGACAACATCGATGCCATCCTGGCCGTGGAGGGCGTGGACGGTGTCTTTATCGGTCCCTACGACCTGAGCGGATCTTGCGGCGTACCGGGGCAGACATCGCATCCGGACGTCACGAGAGGGTGTCGGCGGGTTCTGGAGGCCTGCAAAACGGCCGGCAAGGCGGCGGGGATGCATGTGGTGATACCTGACGAGACCGCAATCCGCCGAGCGGTCGCCGACGGCTTCACGTTTTTGGCCTTAGGAGTGGACACGGTTTTTCTCGGTCGCGGCGCAGCCGCGGCCGTCACGGCATCCCGCGGCGCCGAGGGAACATGCGGAACCTAAGCGCTTTTCAACCACCAATGCGTCCGGTTTCGTTCGGCACCTGCCGGACGAAATCGGGACAAGCACGGATTCACTCGAAAAGAGATGCGTGTCGCATCTCACGACGGAAGAATATAATGCAGAGATCGACCACTAGAGGTTACAGACGATGCAATGGAAAAAGAACTGGACAGAAACGAAACAACATTTTACCGACTGGTGGCAGGGCGAAGGATTGGTGTTGACCGGAGGTTCGTTCCCGGCTGCACGACCGCACGAGGAGACCGAGGCGCCGTCGGAGCCCCCCGGACTTCCGGACGCAGGCCCCTACCGCTATGCGGGACAGACCCCGGAACTGCAGGCTCGGGTAAACCATCACCAACTGGCCCGGCGCGATTACCCCGCCGACGCCTTGCCGCTCGCCAATGTTGACATCGGACCGGGGTCGCTGGCTCTGCTGATTGGTTCGGAGCCGGAATTTACGAACCGCACGATCTGGTTCAGGCCGACCATGCAGAACGATACGGACCCGGAACGTTTGCCGCCCCTGCTTTTCGACGCCGAGAACCCATGGTGGCGCGCGCACGAGCAGGCCGCGCGGGCCTGCGCCGAGATGGGGCGCGGCAAGTACGCCGTCGGCTGCCAGGACCTGGTCGAGAACATTGACATCCTGGCCGCCTTGCGGGAAACCCAAAACCTGTTGATGGACATGATCGAGCGGCCGGAATGGGTCGAGCGCAAGGTATGGGAAATCAATCGGGTCTGGATCGAGGCGTATTCCCGCCTCTACGACATCATCAAGATGGACGACGGCGGCGCCGGCTGGCGCGCCTTCGAGTTGTGGGCGCCCGGCAGGATGGCCAAGGTGCAGTGCGATGCGTCCGCCATGTTCTCGCCCGCCATGTTCGAACGCTTCGTGGTTCCGGCCCTGACGGCGCAGTGCGACTGGCTGGACTACTCGATCTTCCACTTGGACGGGCATCAGTGCCTTTGCCATCTGGATCACCTGCTGTCCATCGAATCCCTGAACGCCATCGAATGGTCGCCCGACCCCAAGGTGCCGGGCGGCGGCAGTCCGCAATGGTATCCGATGTATCGCCGCATCCTCGACGCGGGGAAATCCGTCCAGGCCGTCGGCGTAAGGCCGAACGAGGTCATCCCGCTTTTGGACGCCGTGGGCGGCAAGGGTATGTACATCAGCTTCGGAGGCGCGGACCGGGACACGGTGGAACGGCTGGCGGAACAGGTGGAAAGCTACCGCGGACGGTAGGCCGCTGAATCTGAAACTAGAGGGCTATGATGCATCGTTCTGACATTCAAATGCGCGATCCGTTCGTGTTGCCGTTGCCAGCGGAAGGCCGGTATCTGCTGTTCGGCAGCACCGACAAGAATATCTGGTCGGGACCGGGGACGGGGTTCGATTGCTACACAAGCCGGGATATGGAGCAGTGGGAGGGACCGCTTCCCGCGTTCCGGCCGCCGCCGGATTTTTGGGCCAACACCCAGTTCTGGGCGCCGGAATGCCACCCGTGGCGAAAGCGGTACTATCTGTTCGCGACGTTCGCGCGCGATCAGCGCCAACGCGGCACGCAAATTCTCGTGGCCGACCGGCCGGAGGGTCCGTACCGACCGCACAGCGGCGGGCCGGTGACGCCGCGCGACTGGGAATGTCTGGACGGTACGCTCTTCATGGACGATGCCGGCGCGCCCTGGATGGTTTTCTGCCATGAGTGGGTGCAGGTCGGGGACGGCGAGATGTGCGCGATTCCCCTGGCCGACGATCTTTCCGCCGCGGTCGGCGAACCGGTCCGGCTGTTCCGCGCGTCCGAAGCCGCCTGGGCCAAACCGATCGAGGGGGGTGGACGCCGCAAGAATTTCGTCACGGACGGCCCTTTCCTGCGTCGCCTGGCCGGCGGCCTGTTGCTGATGCTCTGGTCCACGATCGGCGAGGAAGGCTATGCGATGGGATACGCGGTCAGCGACAGCGGCCACGTGCTCGGGCCCTGGCGACAGTGCGCGCAGCCGCTATATGGCAAAGACGGCGGACACGGCATGCTTTTCGAGGATTTCAACGGCCGCCTCCGGATGACGTTCCATCGTCCGAACCAAACCCCTGACGAGCGTCCGATGTGGTTGGAGGTCGTGGAGACATCTGACGGAATAGCGATTAAACACGATGGCGAGCCGTAATCATCGGGGGACGAGCCCTGAAACTGGTAAGGCAAGGAAAGTGAAATCATGACTGAAGCGAAGCAGGGTGTCGTCCTGTCGCCCGTTGGTCCGTCGGCGCTTCTGCGCAGAGGCATGGAGCGGATACGCGAAAAAGCGCCTGGCCCCGTGGATGTTCTCCATCACCGCGCAGTCCCCGATCCGTGCCTGCGCGACTACGCATGGGTGTTGGATCTGGACGGATATGCAGAGCCGACAGCGCGAAACGGGGCCTCGGCCGAGCAAGACGACGCCTGGACGGTCGAGGTCTCCGACGCGCTCCCAAAGGTGGTGAGGGTGCGGGGCGATACCGAAAGGGCCAGACTCTATGCCATGTACCACGTCGCCGATTGCCTGGCCGCAGGCAAGCCGCCCGCGACTTGGGCCGCCCACCGTCGACCGCTTGTGCCCAAGCGCTATGCGCTCGTGACCGCCGGCTGCGTCTGGAGCCCGGTCTGCCGGCCCGATCTCTTCGACCGTGACATCGTCGAGTTGCCCGGCATGGGCTTCAACGGCGTCATCATCGGCTGCACGCCGACGCATGGCTCCTCGATCGGGCGGCAGACCCTCCCGTTCACGTTGACCGATAACGGCGTGGAGGTGGACCGTTTCAAGGTGCCGATGTTCCAGTCCATGTTCGACCGGATCAAGAGCTACGGGCTGGATATCTGTCTCTTTCACCAGGCCTTTGTGCCGCCGCCTTTCACGATGGAGCAGGTTCGCGGACACTACGACGGACAACGCGACCTGCCGGGCTTCGCGGAGGCGGCTCGAGACGGCCACCGCGCCCTGGCGGACGCGATCTTCACGCATTTTCCCCAGGTCGATGCCCTGCTGCATCATTCCCTCGAGTGCGACTGGTTCTGGGGGAATGCCGCTGCCGTCTTTCCCTGTCGCGACGAAGCGGCCGCTGTTCGCTCTCTGGACGCCCATCTGACAGGTTTGACCGACGCATGCAAACGGCACGGTAAAGACCTCCTGTATTGGACTCATGTCTGCGGGATCAACGCACGGCAGATTCGCCTGTTACACGAGATACTGAGTCGGCATCCCTCCGTCCTTGTCGTCGAGGACAATGCCTGGGAAAATTGCTGTTGGCCCCATGCCCCGGTGATGGGCTACCTCTCCGAAGACCTCAAGCGACAGGTGACCGCCGGACGCTTCGGCCTGTCCATCAACACCACCGACGGCGAATACTTCGGCGCCGGCAAGCTACCGTCTTCCCTGCCCGATCCGCATGTCCGCGGAGCGGAGGCGGCCGCCGAGATCGGAGCGGAGTTCGTCTATGTACGCCTCAACGGCCAGATGCTGACCCCCTTGGGGACACTTGACGATGTCAACGCGATTAACGTCCTTGCCGTGGGCGAGGCGCTATGGGAGCCCGCGCGGCCCATGGAAGAATGCTGGCTGGACTGGTGTACACGGCGCTTCGGCGCCGCGGCGGCGCCTGCGGTGGTCTCGGCCCTAAAGAAAAGCGGCGCCATCATTAAGAAGGGACTGAGCGCTTCACGGCTGGGTCTGATCGATCATAGCGGGCTCTCCGTTGGCAAATGGGCGCCCCGCGCGCTCAATCGGGCTTGGACGCTTTTCGCGACCGAGCCCGGTAAACTCGTGGTGGACAAACCCTATGACGACCTTGTCCACCAGGATTTCAAGCTCTGGCAGGTGGGCGCCGCCGGCGTGGCGCTCGACACGTTTCTGCGCGAAAGCGCAGAGGCGGACGCCGCCGCGCGCGAAGCTTTGCGCGAGATCGAGAGTGTACGGACCCATCTGACCCCGGATGATTGCGCCTACCTGACCGGCTGCTTCGAGGATGGGATCGTGCTCATGGAAGCGGTTCGTCGTACGGCCCGGGGGGCCGGCGCTTCCGCCCTCTGCCTCGAGCGCTCCGACGCGGCGAACGCGGCTCGGCTGGAAGACGCCTGTGCGGCCATGGAGACGTATGCCGACTGGATCGAGCAACACAAGGGGCCGGACTTCTTCCGCGTGCATTTTTTCATGAAGACCAAGCTGGCAGGAAAAGAACACCCCGCCTACAGCGTGCCGATCGCCCTGCGCAGCCTCGCCGAGCAGTACCGTGGATGCAGAGGGAAGGATGACGAGGCAAAGCGATGAAAGCGCCCTACAGGGTTTTGTTCAGCAACGATACCACCAACATCGTCGGATCGTGCGGCCGTGCGTATGGCGACGCCTCGCGGGCCTTCGACGCCGCGAAGATAAGGGCCAGCGTGGACGAGGCCGCCGATGCGGGAGTCGATGTACACTTGTTGCAGCCGGGTTTCAGTTGGATCCCCTGGTATGACAGTCGGTTCTACACGCGGGAAGAACATGAGGAATGGTTCCGGGGGCGATTCCCCGGCGAGAAGCCCGATCCCATCACGCGCTACTGGCTGGCCGGCGGCGACATTGTCGGCGATTTCGTGGATCGCTGCGTCGAAAGACAGCAACCGCGTTTCGTCTCCATGCGCATGAACCACAATCCCTTTCGCGGCCGTGAGGCCGGCACGTCGAGCCGCTTCTACGACGAACACCCGGAGTTCTTGATCGGCCCGCCCGATTGGGTGGTAACCCCCGACTGGACCCGCCGGGAAGTGCGGGAACACCGTTTCGCCCAAATCCGCGAAATCTGCGAGGCCTATGACCTTGACGGTTTCGAACTGGATTTCATGCGCTTCATCATCTACTTCGACTGCGAGCGCACCGACTCGGAACAACGCCGATCGATCATGACCGCTTTTGTCCGCCGCGTGCGGGAAATCCTTGACCGGACCGCGCCCGCCGGCAAGCGCCGCTGGCTCTGCGTGCGCGTGCCATCCGAGCTGGCGGCGCATGACGTGCTGGGCCTCGACCTGCCCGCCATGGCCGAGGCCGGGGTCGATATGATCAACTTATCGTGCTATTATTTCACGCAGCAGCAAAACGACCTGGCCCGAATTTGCGCCATGCTGCCCGACACGTCCGTCTACCAGGAAATCGCCTACTGCTCCAGCCGCAATACCGTCGCCTCCGGCACGCTCGACCCGGCCAAGCCAACGGACAGCCAACTCCGCACGTCCGCCATTCGCCGCCTGACCAACGAGATCCAAATCTACACGACGGCGCACCTGGCCTACCGGCGCGGCGCGGCCGGGGTGAGCTTTTTCAATTTCGTCTATTACCGTTTTTACGACCACGAACCGCCTTTCCATGTCCTAGACCGAGTGCGCGACCCCGCATGGCTCGCTCGGCAGCCGCAGTGGTATTTCGTTGACGATCACGGTTTATCCTACTGGCAGTCCGAGTACCGGGGCATGCTGCCTCGATCGTTCGCGCCGGGCGAAAGCCATTCCTTCTCGATGGATCTGGCGCCAACTCCGGCGCTAGGCGACGGCATTCTGCGGTTGATGGCCCGCGAAGATGCGCGGGCATGCCGTTGGCGAGTCACGATCAACGGTCAAGCTCTCCATCCCGTCGCTTTCGTACGCGATCCCCTGCCCAATCCATACGCCGAGGCCCAGGGCGAACCGGAGCAGTACGCTTGTTTCGCCTGTCCCGTTGCCGACCTTGCGGACGGCAAGAACGAATGGATCGTCACCCTTGTGCAGGGCCCCGCAGTGAACCTGAGGTACATCGATCTGGCGCTGGACGTTGCCAACCGTCAGACATGCAACAAGGAGAAACCACAATGAGCCAGGCAGGGCAAGCGCGTCCCAACGTTCTGATGCTGGTGGTTCACGACATCGGCACGAGCCTCGGGTGTTACGGTCGGCCCGACATTGTCTCGCCGCATTTCGACCGTTTCGCCGGGGAGGGTGTGCGTTTCGAGAACAATTTCTCGACCGCGCCGTACTGCAGTCCCAGCCGGGGATCGATCGTTACCGGCCAGTATCCGCATGTAAACGGCCTGATGGGGCTTGTGAACATCGGCTGGAATCTTCCGCCGTCGAACACGACCGACGCCATGCTGTTCGGAGCCGCCGGTTACGATACGGCCCTGATCGGCTACCAGCATGAAGTGCAGGATCCGGAACGGCTCGGGTTCGACACGGTCATCAGGCGTGGCGGGCACTACGCGGATCAGGTGACGCCGAACGCGGTGGAGTTCCTTGATCGCAGAAACGCCGGCGACAAACCGTTTTATGCGCGCGTCGGATTTTTCGACACGCATCGCATGACCGTGAAAGATCCCGATAGCGGAGCGATCATAGGCGACGACTGGCGGAAGTATCGCGATCGGGCGCCCAACCCGTCCGATATCGAGCCGCTCGCTTACATGAACGATTGCGCGGGGCTGCGGCGCGACCTGGCCGACTTTTATGGCGCGGTCAACTTCGTGGACGAGCATTTCGGGAAGCTACTGGAGGCCCTGGACCGTAACGGACTGGCCGACAATACGATCATGGTCTTCACGACCGACCACGGGATTGCGTTCCCGCGCGCCAAGACGACCTTGTACGATCCCGGCATCAACACCACGCTCCTGATGCGCTGGCCCAACGGGTTCAGGGGCGGTCAAGTCGTTCCAGAAATGATCAGCAACATTGATCTGCTGCCGACACTGCTGGATTGTTGCGGAATCGGCGTGCCGTCCGACGTGCAGGGCCGTTCATTCCTGCCCTTGCTGCGGGATGCGGACTACACGCCGAACGAGGCGATCTTTGCCGAAAAGAACACGGACCCCTGCGACATCAAGCGCTGTATGCGCACCGGGCAATGGAAGTTGATTCATAACTTCTGCCGGGATACGTTCAACCTGGCGGCGTCGGCGCACCCCGCCTACGAATGCGCCCCGGAAACCGCGAACTTCGACCGCCCGGAGTGGGAATTGTACGATCTGAAGCACGACCCCGACGAGACGCGGAACCTGTCCGGAGATTCCGCGGCGGCCGCGGTCGAGCGGGAACTCCGGGACCGGCTGCATGCCTGGCAGGTGGAAACCAAGGACCCGGCGCTGACGGGAATGATCACACGACCCGTGAGCGAGCCGGAGAAATGGATCCGCGCCATGCGCGGACGGCCATAGCGGACGAGACTGACCTGAGCGGCATCACAAATCGCGACAACGGCTGTTGCCGGCGCTGACGGAACATACCAAACACGGGAGAAACACGACATGCGGACAGTACAGGAACCCGCCCGCGAGATCGCAGTGCGGGGCGAATACGATGTGATCGTTTGCGGCGGCGGACTCGGCGGCGTCGCGGCCGCCATGGCCGCCGCGCGCGGCGGAGCGAAGACGCTGCTGGTGGAGCGCAACACCTTTCTGGGCGGCGTGGCCACCGCCGGAATGTGCTGCAGCATTTTCAACTGCTACTACACCGGCGGCGAACCGCGCAAACTCGGGACGACCGGCATTGCCCTGGAAGTCGCGGACGCCCTGGCCGCATCGGCCGGCTACGGCGACCAATGGCGTCGGCACAAGGGGCATGTCATCTACGATATCGAACGGGGTAAACTGGTCCTTCAGGAACTGGTGGAAAATGCCGGGGCCGAGCTGCTGCTGCAGGCTTGGACGGCCGGGGCCGTGGTGGAAGACGGCGCGCTGCGGGGCGTCATCGTGGAAAGCAAGTCGGGCCGCGAAGCCATTCGCGCCCGCGTCGTGGTGGACGCCACCGGCGACGCCGACGTGGCGGCCTTGGCCGGGGCGCCGGTCCACATGGGCCAAACGAGCAAGCACAGCCTCTGTTTCCGTCTCGGCAACGTGGACGTGGACGCCTTCGTGGCCTACTTCCGCCGGAATCCCGGCGAGTATCCAGACACCATGGACGTGGACTGGACGCTGGCCGAAGCGCTCGCGCAATACGAGGATTGCGGAACATTTCTTTTCCCGCACGGCGGCGGCATGCAAATGGAGGCGTTCAAGCGGGCCAAGGCTTCCGGCGATTTGCCGGCCGGCGTCGGCATCCAGGATACAACCGACGCATGCCAGATGCACGCCCTGCGACAGAACGGCATCGTGCATGTCGTAACGGGATTTACGCATTTTGACGGACTCGACGCCGAGCGCATCACGCGCAGCATCGCTGACGGGCGGCGCATGGCGTTCGCCGTCACGGATGTTTATCGCCGTTTCATTCCCGGTTTCTCAAACGCCTTCGTCGCCGGCACGGCGGCCAACCTCGGCGTCCGCTCCTCGCGTTACCTGAACGGCGACTTCGCATTCACCGCCGACATGCTGAAACCCGGTGTGCGGCACGAAGACGCGGTCGGCAGGCTCGTCGGATGGGACAACAAGGTCAAGCACACGGGTCAGGGCGCGTGGGGCGCGCAGGTTTGCCACGAAGATTCCTGCGACCTGCCTT
Organism: uncultured Victivallales bacterium; assembly: GCA_964646045.1. GTDB lineage: Bacteria > Verrucomicrobiota > Kiritimatiellia > UBA8416 > SLMC01 > CAZYAW01. The sequence continues at coordinate 9,287 of CAZYAW010000005.1, forward strand.
ACCGTTGTCTCTTGCCGAAGGGTGTGGACGGACTGCTGATGGGCGCCGGACGCAGCATCAGCACGAACAATCCCTGGTTGCTGCGCGTGATGGCGCACACGATGGTCGTTGGCCAGGCCGCCGGAACGGCCGGTGCGGCGGCGGTAAAGACCGGCACGACGCCCCGCACCGTGGATGTGAAAACGGTGCAGGATGAGTTGAAAAAGCAGGACGTGGATATTGGTTAGGGCTCGCGTGAAACCGAACATTGTATATCTGCACTCTCACGATACCGGCCGGTTCATCCGTCCGTACGGATATGCGGTCGAAACCCCGGCGATGCAGCGTTTCGCGGAAGAGGGCGTGGTCTTCCGCCAGGCCTTCGCGGCGGCGCCGAATTGCTCGCCCAGCCGAGCCGCGCTGCTGACCGGCGAGTATCCGCACAACAACGGCATGCACGGGTTGGACCATCGCGGCGGGTTTACGCTCAACGACTACCGGCGCCACCTGCTGCATACGCTGCGGGACAACGGCTACGAAACGGTGCTCGGCGGCTTGCAGCATATCGGGCTGGATACGGAAGCGATCGGCTTCGCCCGCGTGCTGGGCAACGCCCGCAGTCCCCGAGCCGAACAGGTCGTGCCCCGCGTGGTGTCGTTTCTGGAGCACGCGCCGGACCAGCCCTTCTTCCTGGACTGCGGCATCTACGAAACCCATAAAGAGCAGCGTCTCTTCGCCTCGGCGCCGGAGTCGCCGGACACACGTTTCACCGCTCCGCCCCCGACACTGCCGGATACGGCGGAGACCCGGCTGGAAATGGCCCGCTTCGGCGAAGCGGTCGCCGTACTCGACAACGCCTTCGGCACGGTGCTCAAGGCTCTGGAAGCCAACGGGCTGGCGAGCAACACGCTGGTGATCGTCACAACCGACCACGGCCTGCCGCTGGCCGGACATAAACGCACCCTGACCGACGGCGGCACCGGCGTGATGCTGATGATGCGCGGACCCGGCGGTTTCAGCGGCGGACGTGCCATCGACAGCATGGTGTCGCATTTGGATATCTTCCCCACCCTCTGCGATCTGCTGAAAATTGGCCCTCCCCTATGGCTGCAAGGCGCCTCGCTGATGCCGCTGATTCGTGGCGAATGCGAACAGATCCACGATGCCGTCTTCAGCGAGCTGACCTATCACCTGACCTACACGCCGCTGCGTGCGTTCAGAACAAACCGCTGGAAATACATCCGATCCTTTGCCGATGCATCGCAGCGCCACTTTGGCGGCGATCCGGGGCCGACGGTGGACCAGTGGGACAAGGAAGGCGGGCCCAAACGCTTTTTGGCTGAAGAGCAGCTCTACGACCTGCTCTTCGATCCGAGCGAGGCCTGCAACCTTGCCGACGACCCCGCATACGGCAGGACGCTCGGCGAAATGCGCACCCGGCTGGATCGATGGCAGTACGAGACCGACGATCCGCTGCTCGAAGGCGATATACCCCCGGTGACCCGGGATGGACTCAACGGATGGATACCGACAACAACGAAAACAACCGAAAGGACAGAAATATGAGCGTCAGGGAATATCACATTTCCGTCGATGGCGACGACAGGAATTTCGGCACACCGGACCGGCCGTTCCGGAACATTGCACGGGCGGCGGAAATCGCCGGCCCGGGCGATACGGTAACGGTGCATGCCGGCACCTACCGGGAATGGGTCAATCCGCGGCGCGGCGGCGAAAGCGACAGCAACCGAATTACCTACCGGGCAGCGGAAGGCGAAACGGTCGTCATCAAGGGCTCGGAGGTTGTTACGGCATGGGAACGGCACGCGGGCAATGTCTGGAAGACGGTAATCCCCAACCGTTTCTTCGGCCGCTACAACCCCTACCGAGACGTGGTGGGCGGCGACTGGTTCCTCCCGGAGGGACGCGTCAATCACACCGGCGAAGTCTATCTCGACGGCCGCTCGCTCTTCGAGAGGCATGCCCTGGCCGACCTGCGCGACCCCAAACCATTCGAAAAGGCCCGGGACCCGGAGTGGTCGCTGCACGGCTGGCACTGCGAGACCGACGACCAAAACACCACCCTCTACGCGAACTTCCAGGACAAGGACCCGGCGGATCATCTGATCGAGATCAACGTCAGACCGACCGTCTTCTGGCCCGCGATGACCGGGCGGAACTATATCACGGTACGCGGCTTCGTCATGCGCCACGCCGCGACGCAGTGGGCGCCGCCGACCGCCCTGCAAACCGGGCTGATCGGCCCGCACTGGTCCAAGGGCTGGATCATCGAAGACAACGAAATCAGCGATTCGAAATGTTCCGGCATCAGTCTGGGCAAGGAAGGCAGCACCGGACAGAACGAGTGGACCGCGAACAGGCTCAAACACGGTACGCAGCGGGAGCGCGAAGTGGTGTTCCGGGCGTTGCGCATCGGATGGAACAAAGACACGGTCGGTTCTCACCTTGTCCGCAACAACGTGATCCACCATTGCGAACAGACCGGCATCTGCGGACATCTCGGCGCGGCCTTCAGCGAGATATCCGACAACCATATCTTCGACATTTATACGAAGCGCCTGTTCCACGGCTATGAAATCGGCGGCATCAAACTGCACGCGCCCATCGACACGGTCATCCGACGCAATCATATCCACGACGCCTACCGGGGCATGTGGCTCGACTGGCAGACCCAGGGCACGCGCGTGTCGCAGAATCTGCTGCGGGACAACGACCAGGAAGACCTGTATATCGAGGTCAGCCACGGGCCGTTCCTGGTGGACAACAATGTCTGCCTCTCCGCCCGCTCGCTGCATGACGCCTCGCAGGGCGGCGCGTATGCGCACAATCTCTTCTGCGGCGACATACACCGCCGCTGTGTCTACGACCGCTTCACCCAGTATCATTTCCCTCACTCGACCCAGGTCGCGGGGCTGATGACGATCCTCGGCGGAGACCATCGTTTCTACAACAACATCTTCGTGCAGGAACACGAGGGCCAAGCCGACGCCGGCCTGTATGTCTACGACGAGTGGCCCGAACCCGACGAGGGACTCTTCGCCAACCTCGATAGCCGAGAGGATTACGCCAACTTCAAGCTGCCGCTGTATTGCGCCGGCAACCTCTATCTCAAGAACGCTCGCCCCTGGCGGCACGAGAAGAACGCCGCGGCGCATGGAGACGCGGCGCCCGGCATCGCGTTCGAGTTGGAGAACGGCAAGGCGCACCTGCACCTGAAGGTGGACGAATGCCTCTGCGCGGTCGATACCGCGGTCGTCTCCACCGAGACGCTGGGATGCGCCTTTCAGAGCGAAGCGCCCTACGAATCCGCCGACGGCTCGCCGCTGGTGATTGACACTGACTATTTCGGTAACGCGCGGCCCGGCGGAAAACCTCTGCCCGGACCGTTTGCCGCACTGGAAACCGGCCAACAGATGTTGCGCCTGTCCCCGCGAAAGCCGTAATTCGAGGTAACTGCTCAGGTAGACTCACGGTGCACGCTGAATTCGCAGCGAAAAGTAGGCCGGGCATTCCTGCCCGACCCCGAGGCGTTGGAGGGTCAGCCAGGAATGGCCGACTTACCGAGGCTTCCTGAGCAGTTACAACAGAAACCACTTTGAGGGGTCGGACATGACAGGGAAACGAATCGGCTTGGCTTGGTTAGCCGGCATGATCATCTCATCAAGCGGAGGAATCAGCATGGCCCGGGAGCAAGAGACGGCGCGGCGCCCCAAGGCGCCCTACAAACTGCTGTACAACAACGACACGACCAATACCGCGGGCATTGTCAGCCCGTGGCACGAAGAAGGCGAGACCTTTCGTGAAGAGATGCTGGTGGCTTCCATCGAAGAGGTCGCGGGCACGGGTGTGGACGCCTATATGCTCAGCCCCGGCATGGGCTGGGTTCCCTGGTGGCAGAGCCAGGTGGACCCGGATTTCTACGAGCGGTGGAAAAAACGCAC
>CAZYAW010000006.1:0-5395 GCA_964646045.1 uncultured Victivallales bacterium
GGCGGTAGAGGCGGAGGGGCTCGAACCCACGACCCGCTGATTAAGAGTCAGCTGCTCTTCCAACTGAGCTACGCCTCCGCCGACGGATGATCGGAGAGAAAAAATGGAGCGAGCGAAGGGATTCGAACCCTCGACAACCACCTTGGCAAGGTGGAGCTCTACCAACTGAGCTACGCTCGCTTTGCTTTTCGTGACGCGGCCCCCGTCATCGACCTCAATGGCCGCCGAAGACAAACGAACGGGTAAACTAGCACAAGCCTAGTGAAGAGCAAGTGTTTTTTAAATTTTTTTCGATATTTTTGCGCTTGTCATACGGAGCGCGGCGGTTTAGATTCCCGATTCGTTGCACAGAGCATTTTTTACGGCGCGGATTTCGCAGGAGGCGGGAGGCGGTCATGGGCGCATGGTGGGCGGAACTGGACGGACTGACACGCGGGATGTTTTACGGCGCGGCGTTTTTCAGCGTGATCTTCGTCTGGCAGTTGCTGGCGGCGCTGTTCGGATTTTCGGGCGACGGCGCGGAGATGGGCGGCCTGGACGCCGTCGACGGGTTCGACGGACTTGACGGGGCCGACGCTGCGGCCGGCGACGGCATGGACAGCGCGCTGGAGAGCGGACTGGCTTTTCAACTGCTGAGTTTTCGTTCGATCGTGGCCTTTTTGACCCTGTTCACCTGGGGCTCGGGTTTGTATCTGTCGCAGGGACGCAGTCGCGCAGCGGCGCTGGGCATGGCGACGGCCTGGGGTCTGGCCGGCATGGTCGGCGTGGCCCTGCTGATGCGCTGGATGCTGGGTCTGACCCATGTGGGCACCAAACGGCTGAGCAGTTGCGTGGGCAGTCGGGCCACAGTGTACATGGACATTCCCTCCGGCGGTACGGGACAGGTGCGGGCGACGGTTAGCGGGGTGTTGTCGCACGTGGACGCCAGGACCGCCGACGGCGGTGCGCTCAAGGCCGGAACACCCGTCAAAATCGTCAAGTTGCTGGATCAGAGAACGGTTCAAATCGAGGCCATTAAGGCCGGGGAGGATACGCAATGCTGATACAAGGATGGGGCACGCTGATTTCGGTTCTGGCGCAGACGCGCACGGCGGGGACGGGGAATGTGCCGACCGCGCTGGTGCTGCTGCTGATTCTGGGGTTGACGTTCGTGGCCCTGCTGATGGGTTTCGCGAAGTGCTACAAACGCTGTCCCTCGAACAAGATTCTGGTGATCTACGGAAAAACCGGCAGCGGCGTGGCCCGTTGCGTGCATGGCGGCGCATCGTTCGTCATTCCGCTGATACAGGCCTACGAATATCTGGATCTCGAACCGTTCGTGGTGCCGATCGATCTCAAGAGCGCCTTGTCGGCGGAAAACATTCGCGTGACGGTGCCGACCACGGTCACGGCGGCCATTTCCACCGAGCAGGGCATCATGGAGAATGCCGCCATCCGTCTGCTGGGTCTGACGGACCAGGCCATTCGCGATCAGGCGCAGGACATCATCCTGGGCCAGATGCGCGCCGTCATCGCCACCATGCTGATCGAGGAGATCAACCGCGACCGCCAGGCCTTTCTGGCCAAGGTCAACGAGGCGGTTTCCGGCGAACTCGAGAAGATCGGCCTGCAACTGATCAACGTCAACATTCGCGACATCGAGGACGATTCGGGCTACATCGTGGCCCTGGGCCGGCGCGCGGCGGCGGAAGCCATCAACCAGGCCAATATCGATGTGGCCGAGCAGGAGAAGAACGGACAGATGGGCGTGGCGGTGCGGCAGCGCGAGCAGCGCGTGGCGGTGGCCGCCGCCGTGGCGGATGCGGAAATCGGCGAGAAGGAGGCCGACCGCAACCGGCGCTCGCGTTCTTCGCAGTTGGACGCCGAAGCCGTCAAGGCGGAAACCGACGCCGACGCGGAGAAGGCCGCTTTCCGCGCCAATCAGCGCGTGGCCGAGGAAGAAGCACGCAATCGTGCCGAATCCGCCGCGCGCGCCGCGGACGGCTCGATTCGCGTGGCGCAGGAACTGGCGCAGAAAAAGGCGGAAGACGCCCGTGCCGAACGTGAAACGGCGCGCTTGCAGGCGGAAGTCGTGGTGCCGGCCAATGCGGAACGCGAACGGGTGGTCATCGCGGCGGAGGCCGAGAAGGAGCGGGCCGTGCGCGTGGCCCAGGGCGAGGCCGAGGCTTTGCTGGCCAAGATGCGGGCGGAAGCCAGCGGCGTGAAGGCCATTCTGGACGGCAAGTCCGCCGGCTATCGCGCGCTGGTCGAAGCCTGCGCCACGGCGGAGCAGGCCGCTTCGCTGCTGCTGATCGAGAAGTTCCAGGAAGTGGCCCAGATTCAGGCGCAGGCCATTCAGGACTTGCCGATCGAGAAGATTGTCGTGTGGGACGGCGGCGGCAACGGTTCGGGCCTGGCGGGACTGGGGCGGCGCCTGATGGGCGCGCTGCCGCCGATGCACGAGCTGGCGAGTCAGATGGGCATTGCGCTGCCGGACTATCTCGGCAAAACGGCGGGCGCTTCAGTCGCGGAGAAGTCCGACGCGGCCCGGGACGAGAATGGCCATGAATCGTCTTAGTACGGAAACGCGGCGCGCGTATTTGGCGAACGTCATTGCCATCGCCCGTGCCGACGGCGAACCGGGCGCCGGCGAGGCGCGCGTCCTGGAGGCGGTGGCCGAGCGCGTCGGGGCCACCCCCTCCGATGTCGCCGAAGCCCGCAAAATGACCGAGACCGAGATCTACCGCTTCGCCGTTATGGCCGATCCGCCGCTGCGTCTGGCGAATTTCGAGGACATGCTGATGGTCGGCATGGCCGACGGTCGGATCAATGCGGCCGAATCGGTTCCGCTCGACAAACTGGCGAAGGTTCTGAACTTTTCGAAGTTGGACGTGAACATGGCCTTGCAGCGCGCCAAGGGGCGACTGGCCCGCGCGACGCCGCCCGCCGTCGCCCGTCCGTCGCTTGCGCCGCCGCCCGTTCCTTCCCGCGCGACCGTGCCGTCTGTTCCGGCGCGCAGGACCGTGCCGCCGCCCCTGGCTGCGGACGCTGCGCCCGACGACGAGCGGGCCGCTCGCAAGTTGCGCTGGAAGAACGTTCCGCAACGCCGGGCCGCTCTCAAGCCGCGCGAACCCACGCCGATGATCACCGTTCCCTGGCAGGTCGCCGCGGCGGCCCCGCCGCCGCCCGCGCAAGCGGAGCGGTCGTCGGATGCCTACGAACTGGCGGAGGATATCGAAGAGGTCGAAGATCGACAGGCGGCCGGCGAGTCCGCGGCGGAGCCGATGGAAGAAACGGCCGAGACGGCGGAAGCGCCGTCTTCGATTCGCGATTTGTGCATGCGGGCGCGGGAGGCTTCGAGCCATCCGGACGGCTATTGTTACGGAACCGCATGCGGCGAGACGAACGTGTGGGGCTGTCGTCTGGCGGAAATGCCGTTGACGCCGGGCGCCGACTGGCTGGTGCACGGTCGTTTCAGGGACGAGCGCGCCTTTGTCTTCGATCGCGACGCGATCGGCGCCTTGCTGGAAGAGCGCCTGGCGATTGCGGCCGGATGTCCCTATTTGCGCCTGCAACAGGCGGAACGGTCGCTGGCCGCTTTCCCGCTGCGTGCGGTTCCGGGTCGGCACTGGAAGTATCGGCCCGCATCGAGCCGCAACGAGGGCCTTCCGGTTTCCTGGCGCGAATACGTGCACGGCTGTCCCGTGACCCGTCATGTGCGAGCGGTCTGCATGGATCCGGTGGACGACGGAGCCGCGAGAAAGATACTGCGCGACAGTCGAAAGTAGCGCAAGCTTCCAGCTTGTGTATTGACAAAACAGGCGGAACGCCTGTTCCGAACTTGACCTAAGGCGGGCTTCGCCCGTAACCCAGAGGTCAGAAAACAGAAGTCAGAAAGAACCTCGCCATGTCCAACAGCCAACCCGCCGTCGCCTGCGGCTATGGCGAGGCACAGCAAGGAATATCCAATATCCAACAAGGAATTTCCAACCGACCAACTTTCCGACTCCTTGTCTCTGAGAACATGCCGACGGAACCGGTTATCCTCGTCACCCTTGATGCCTCTCCCAGGGCATAGGGGGCAAGGAAAGATCAAGGCGAAAGATTAGATTGTTCCGTCGTAAGATGCGACGCTTTTGCGTCGTATCATGATTCGTGTGAATTCGTGCTTGTCCCGGCGTAGTCCGGCCGTTGCCGGACGAAGACGGATGCATTCGTGGTTCAAAAGTTCGGTTGCCTGCCTTGTCGTGTTCCGTTACAGCGGACTCGCCGTCCATGAGCTTGTCATTCACGGGAACGCGAACCGTCACTGACGATCTTAACCAGCGCCGGCTCATCCTCTTCAATCTCGCTGAACCGGCCGATGTCGGCTCGGTCGAAAAAATTGTCGCAGGCGTCGTCATTGGCCGTCGATACTTCGCCGACTATCGCATAATCCGTAACAGCCCGGAAAGCATGCCGCAAGCCCTGCGTAAGCGTCACTCGTTCTCCCGCGTGCAGCTCCAGCGGCCGGTCGACCGGAACATCGCGCCACTCGTTGTTGATCTGCAATTCGACATTCGGCGCATTCGCCCGCAAATCTATCGCCAGTCGCCCCCAGCGGCAGATAATGTCCTCCTTCTTCGCCTTGTGGCAATGATGCGGCGTAATCTGGTCCCGCAAGACAAACATCAGTTTCTCGCAATACTCCGGCTGTTCGGCCAGATTAATCAGCGTCAGACCGTAGCGCTTGAAATCGCCCAGGCCGAAATCCGTCACATCCCAGCGCGGATTCGGAGGCAGAATCCAGTCGTGCTCGGAAAAAGCTTTTTTCGCCGCGCGCACCGCCGCATTAATCTCGGATCGTTTCATACCTCAATCCTCATGGAAGTGTTGATCTCGATCCTCATTCGAGTGCAACCGATCAGAAGGCGCTTTTCAGGCGGCGCGGGCCCCCGACAATACATGGCGGCACTACGCCGTATGCGTCTCCGGCAGCCGCGCCCGGTGGTATCTCAACGGGGTATTCAAGATGCAGGCCACCACTGCGAACGTCAATACCATCAATCACGCGTTAAACGGAATTGGATACAGCGAGACCCAAACGACGACCCTCTTGGACGATTACGCCATCCTCGACGAGTTTCTTGGCGACGCCAAGATCGCGCTGGTCTACAAGACGGGCAACAACACTACGCTCAAGTACGACTTCGGCTGTGTTTAAATGTCGCAGCTTACAAGCTGCGTCCTACTTGTACTCGATCTTGCCGGTATGGCGTGATACTGCGGGCGTACGTTTCAGTTATCGCGATTGACACGGAAGTTCGCCATGGCCTCCGATACCCGGAGGGGGCGGTCGTAAATTCTCAGCGCCTCGATGGACAGGCCTTCCTCGTCGCCGATGCGCAGCTCATCGGCGCCGTTTGGATCCCGGAAG
>CAZYAW010000007.1:0-3068 GCA_964646045.1 uncultured Victivallales bacterium
GACGCTTCCCCGACTTCACCAGCCGAGCCGCCGTATACGCGATCCGTACGTACGGTGGTAAGGGAGGGGCGCCTCGCAAGAGGCGTCCCTATCCCAATCGCCGGATCAATCATTCCCCATTTCCGGCAACGTGATCCCGACAGTGATGCTTGTCACCTTGAGGGTTGCGATGTGCTTCTGACCATCTGACGCAACAAACGGAAGTCCTGCAGCCAAATCGTCGGAGTTTGCATCCGATGTTGCAGCGGCAGCCAGAAACGAAAGAAGCGGAGGGATGATGCGGGCTGGAGGCGGAGCCCATTCCTTCCATTCGCAATCATACAGTGCTTCCAGGCAGACGGTGCCGTTCTCATCGAGGGATAGGTTCATCTGCTTGCACTTGTCGCGCAGGGCTTGGGTAATCACAAGATCGGCAAACTTGTTGACTGGACTGCCGGCCATCAGGCCCGCCTGTTGTTTCGAGAGCTTGTCCAGCACTATGTGGCAGAACTCGTCCTTTGGCAGAGCATTGTTCGTCAGTTCCTGCTGCACCATGGTGACCATCCTTTCCTTGAGTTGTCGCCTTGCGGCATGAAGGCGATTGTTTACGGTTGTTATCGGCACATCGAGAAAATCGGCAACCTCGGCTTGGGAATAGCCGTTGATATAGTAAAGAGAGGTTACGCTCCGTTGATCCTGAGACAACGCCTGCAGTGCGCCAAGAACGGAACGGCGCATGTCATTCCGAATCAGTGCCTCGTCGGGCCGCAGTTCGGAACCCGCCTGCTCTCGCGCCGCGTCGAGCGGCACGGTTTGTATACTCTTACCTCTGGTGAGTCGATTGCAGTGCTTGAGCACAATCCGTCGAAACCACCCGGGGAACGCTTCGGGAACCCGAAGCGATGATATGTGCCGATAGGCATCAATAAATGCTTCCTGGGTAGCGTCTTGGGCAAGGTGGAAATCGCCGAGAAGCGAGTACGCATAGGCGTATGCCATATCCTGATAATATGTGACAAGCCTGCCGAATGAGTCTAGGTCGCCACAACGGGCATTTTGTATGGTTTTCGCCAAGTCTTTCATGTCGTGCTCCTTGCAGAAATCTCCTTTGCTATGAGTATAGACCCATCTTCGGGTCCATAACTTTACGGAAATCCGAAAAATATCGCGGAATCTCTGTTTGTTGTCTGGCGAACAAATACGGGCGGGCCGCCCGCGCCAGTTTGGGCAGGCATGGGTTTTGCGGCGACGGCTGGGTTCCGCTCTTCACATAAGGGCGGCGCGGATGGCGGCTATGTGGGCCGGGGTGGTGCCGCAGCAGCCGCCCACTATGCCGGCGCCGGCTTCCACCAGTTGCGGCGCCAGGCGCGCCATTTGCTCGGGCGTTTCACGAAAGACGGTTTCGCCGTTTTCAATGACGGGCATGCCGGCGTTGGGCATGGCGATGATCGGCAGATTGGTGGCGGCCCGCAGGCGCGTTATCACGTGCATCATGTGATCCGAGCCGGTGCCGCAGTTGGCGCCGACGATGTCCGCTCCTGCGGCGGCCATGGTTTCGGCAAACGTTTCGGGGCGAACACCCATCATGGTGGCGTAGGCTCCGTTCGCCTGCGGATCGAAGGTGAAACTGACCAGGGCGGTCATGCGGGTGTTTTCCTTGACGGCCCGCAGCGCCGCGCGGGCTTCTTCCAGCGAGGTCATCGTTTCCACGATGGCCGCGTCGGCGCCGCCCGCCTCCAGCGCCAGGGCCTGTTCGCGGAAGGCCGCATAGAAGGCTTCTTCCGTTTCGTCGCCGTAGGGCTCCATGAAGGCGCCGGTCGGTCCGATGCTGCCCAGAACGTGTCCGTCGCGGCCGGCCACCGTCCGCGCGGCGGCGGCGGCGGCGCGGGTGATCTCGGACGCGCGCTCGGCCAGTCCGTAGTGTGCGAGCTTGTAGCGCGTGCCGCCAAAGGAATTGGTTTCCGTCAGGTCGCTGCCGGCCTCGCGGTAGGCCCGGTGGATGGACTGCACCTCGTCCGCATGTTCCACGCACCACAGCTCGGGACATGCGCCCGCTTGCAGGCCGCGCTGCTGCAGCATGGTGCCCATGGCCCCGTCGCAAATCAGGATTTCACCGGCGGCCAGTCTTTCCAGCAGTGTTTTCATGGTTCTCCTTCGGGGCTCGCTTCTTTGTTTTCCAGTTCCGGATGAATGGCGGCGGCGAAAGCGCGCGCGATGAGTCCCGCGCGCGGTCCCGGCATGAGCAGAAAATCATCGGTCAGCACGACAATGTGACCGGCGGCCACGGCGGGCAGGGTGTTCAGTCGCTGCCAGTCCCGGCGCAGTTGCGCTGCGGCGTCGGCGGGCAAACCGCCCGGATGCAGTTCGAGGATCGCCTGCGGTTCGCGAATCAGCAGGCTTTCCTTGGAAATCTGCGGATAGGGGCCGGTGGCGTCGCTAAAGATGTTGGAACCGCCCGCCAGCGTGATCATTTCGTCGAGAAAGGTGTCCGGTCCCGTGGTGGCTAGGCCGGAAAGATCGCCCGGATTGCGGCCGAAAAGCAGCAGTACGCGTCGCCGCGGACGCGTGGCGACCGCCTGTCGGACGGATTCGAGTTCGCGGCGCATGCGCGCCTGCAAGGCGGCGCCGCGTTCGGGAACCTGTAAAACGGCGGCGAGGGTGGCGATGGCGGCCTCGATATCGGCCAGCGAGTCGAGCTGGACGGAGCGGAACGCGATGGCGTGCCGGTCGCAGAAATCCGCCAGGGTTTCATGGCGGCCCTGCGTGACGACCAGGTCGGATTCCAGGGTCAGTATGCGTTCGCGGTTCGGATTGTGCCAGCCGCCGATGCCGGCTTTCTTTTGCGCTTCCGGCGGGTAGACGGTATAGTCGCTGACTCCGACCACCTGCGGTCCGCAATCGAGCGCGAAGACGATTTCGGCGACGGCCGGCGACCCGCATACGATCCGCTGCGGCGCCGACTGCGCCGTGCGGGCGGCGGCGGGCTCGCGCGCCGAGTCGCCGCAGCCGCCGCTCGCCAGAGCGAGCAGCCCGCCGGTCGCGACGCGCAGGCCGACCCGGCGCATCCGGGCGCGCACGGATGCAAGCGG
>CAZYAW010000008.1:0-28367 GCA_964646045.1 uncultured Victivallales bacterium
TTTTTCATGGGCACAGGGTCGGCGACGGATGGAACAACAACAATGCAATCTGACCCTCACCCTACAAGCATTTATTGTGCGCATCAATCAAAAAAAACAAAAATCGCGCATTTTTTGGCGCATGACGGCCATGAACAGGATCCAGTCTTGCCGCGCCCGCATAACATCAATCGTCGTCCTTCTCGGCGCGGAATTCAGAGACCAATATTCGGCATCCTGCATTGCAACTTGTTCTTCATCAACATCTTGCCATATTCTGGATGCTTGCTCCCGCCTCCCGCTTTCTTCTGCGCGGTACCCGTTCCCGGATACTGTATGAGCCTCCATTCTGATTGTTTCCGGTCTGCGATACGTCGGTAGCATCACGGAAGAATCTCTTCTCAAAAATGAAAAGGCGTTGTTTGAAGGATTGTTTCCCATGCACGAATAATGAACGCGCTAATGCTACGCTAACGTCGGTTTTGTAAGTCGCTCATGCGATCATAAATTGGGAGAGAGCATGAAAACGGAGTGGCTGATCACGGACGGCATCGCGCCCTTCTTTCGCAACTGTCCCGACAAGCGCGTCAACTGGTCGAAAACTCCGTTTGACCATGTTGAAAAAAGCGGCATGTTGACGGGCGAGCGGGCGCAAGAATTGAAGCGCGATTTCGCCGCATTGACGCGGGAAACGGCGGCGCTGGGCTATAACGCCGTGACGCTCGACGATCTGGCGCATCTGATCGACTGGGCGGGTCATGCGCCGGCGGTGCTAGAAAGCATTGGCGCCTATCGTCGGCTTTACCGTGAACTGTTCGCTCTGGCCGCGTCATGCGGTTTGCGAACGCTGATTACATCGGACGTCTTCAGTCTGACCCCGCAACTGTCCCGCGAACTGAGCGCGAAAGACAGCATTGGCCCCTGGCTGGCGCACAATCTTGAAAAGCTCTTCCAGGATTTCCCGGAAGTGGCCGGGGTGGTTTTTCGTATCGGCGAAAGCGATGCCATCGGCACGCCGGGCGACTTTCATAGTCGCCTTCTGATCCGCACGCCCGATCAGGCCAACGCCTTTTTGCGCGCGCTGCTGCCTGTTTTTGAAAAACACCGTCGCACCCTTTTTTTCCGCACCTGGACCGTGGGCGCCTACCGGGTGGGCGACCTGATGTGGCATCGCCGCACGTTCGAACGGGTTTTCCGCGACCTGCGCAGCGACGCTTTGGTGGTGTCCATGAAATACGGGGAGAGCGATTTTTTTCGCTATTTACCGGTCAATGCGCATTTTTTCGCCGGGCCCTGGAAGACGCTGGTTGAATTCCAGTCGCGTCGCGAATACGAGGGGTTTGGCGAATATCCGTCCTTTGTCGGCTGGGAATACGAGCGCATACTGCGCGATCTGGCGGCGGCGCCGAATCTCGTCGGAGCCAGCGTTTGGTGTCAGACCGGGGGCTGGAGCAAGTTCCGACGCCTGACCTATGTCGAGAACTCCTCCGTCTGGGTCGAGCTGAACCATGCGGTAACGGCTTTCCTGTGTCAGGGCCTCTCCTGCGAGCAGGCGGTGCGCCGTTTCTGCGAACCGCGTTGGCCGCAAACGGATGTGGTGCGCTTTCTGGCCTTTCTGGCGCTGGCGGACGATGTCATCCACGAGTTGCTCTATATACGCGAATTCGCCGCCCGCAAACTCTTTTTCCGTCGGTTGCGCGTCCCGCCGCTGATCGTTCCGTACTGGGATCGCATCGCCGTGACGCACGGATTGCGACAGGTTCTGCGTCATCTGGTTGACAATCCCGCGCTTTGCGTGCGCGAGGGATACGCCGCCTTGCGCAAGCTGGACCTCATGCGCGAGTTGGCGCGCGAAGGGAACTTGCCGGATCAAGGACTGGATTTTCAGCGCGACACCTTCGAGATACTGGCGGTACTGCGCGAACTGATTTTCGCCGAGGAAGGCAAGCGATCGCATCTGGCATTACGGCTTGAAAATCTACGCGACGCCTATCGGCGCAAATGGAAGACGCGCTATGCGGTAAAAATCAAATGCGTGCGCGAGCCGCACCGTTCGCGAACGCCCCTGCGTTTGCTGTTGCGTCTGCTGCTGCGCCGCCAGCGCGGATATCGCCTGCTGGACAGCCTCTTTACGCTGCGTCTGCTGGCCTGGCTCTATCCGCGGATGGGCCGCTGGCGGCGCCGACTGGCTCCGAAATTCGCGAAAAAGCAGGCGATGGGCCTGGATGCCCTTTTTAAGTGAGGGCCGCATCTTCCGGCGGCCTCTCGTCAGGCGAATTCGATCAGGAAGCTGACTACATCCTCCGACGGCGTACTCTTTACGCGACAAGAGCTTTTCTGAAAGACCTGCTGCATGGCGCGGTTGTCGCGCAGGACTTCGGCGGTGAACCCGGCGATGCCGTTGCGACGCGCGATGGTGGCCAGATGACTGAGCAGGGCGCTGCCGATGCCGCGGTTCTGCCAGCGGTCGTGGACCACGAAGGCCACTTCCGCCAGGTTGGTTTTCTCGTTCAGGAAATAGCGGCCGATGGCGACGATTTCCTCGCCGTGCGCTTCGGGCACGGAGCCGACAATGGCGATATCCTTGCGGTGGTCGATATAGACCAGATTCTGCAGTTCGCGTCGGGGCAGCCATTTCACGTGCGACATAAAGCGATAGTAGATGGTTTCGCGGGAAAGGGTGTAATGCAGATCGCGCACCGCCGATTCGTCGGTAGGATGAATGGGACGGAAGAGAATCTGCGTGCCGTCGTCCAGCACGTGCGTGGTGCGGAATTGCGGAGGACTGGCGACAATCGAGTTTTTGAAATCGAACAGGTCCGCGCGCACGTAGCGCGCTTCGACCGCTTCCTTAAGCAGCGCCTCGCGGAAGTCGGGGTGGGCGATGGAGATCAGCGCGATCGCCCGTTCCTGCACGTTCTTGCCGTGCAGATAGGCCACGCCGTATTCCGTGACCACGTAATGGACGTCGCCGCGCGTGGTGACGACTCCGGCGCCGGGCGGCAGGCGGCAGGCGATCCGCGAAATGGAGCCGCCTTTGGCGGTGGACGGCATCGCGATGATGGCCTTGCCGCCGGGCGAGCGGGCCGCGCCGCGGTTGAAATCCACCTGCCCGCCAATCCCGGAATAGAATTGCGAGCCGAGCGAGTCGGCGCAGACCTGGCCCGTTAGATCGACTTCCAGCGCCACGTTGATGGCCACCTGCCGATGCTGCTGCCCGATAATCATGGGATCGTTGATATATTCGGTGGGATGGAAGGAAAAGACGGGATTGTTGTCGATATAGTCGTACAACTTGCGGGTGCCCATGCAGAAGCTGGCGGAGATTTTACCGCGTTCGAGCGTTTTGCGCTCGCCCGTGACGGCGCCGGATTCGATCAGTTCGATGATGGAGTCGGAGAACATTTCGGTATGAATGCCGATATCCTTCTTGTGGTAGAGATAGGGCATGACGGCCTGCGGGATGCGGCCGATGCCGAACTCGACGGTCGAGTGGTCGTCGATCAGGGCGGCCACGTACTCGCCGATGCGCCGGGTGGTTTCGTCGGGTTCGGGCGGCTCCAGCTCGGTGATCGGGGTGTCGACGGGCACCAGAATGTCGATGTCGTACACGTTGACCAGGCTGCCGCCCAGCGTGCGGGGCATGCGGGGGTTGACTTCGGCGACCACCAGGCGGGCGTTCTCCATGGCGCTTTTGACGATGTCCACGGAAACGCCCAGACTGCACATCCCTTTCTCGTCGGGCGGCGTCACCTGAATGAGCGCGACATCGAGCGGAAGCTGGCCGCTCGAAAAGAGGCGGGGGATGTCGGACAGAAAGATCGGCGTGTAGTCGCCCAGTCCTTCCTGAATAATGTCGCGTACGTTCTTGGAAATGAAGAACGTGTTGATGCGAAAATTGCGGGCCAGCTCGCGGGTGGCGTAGGGGGCGTCGCCCTGGGTCAGCAGATGCACGATTTCGGTGTCGACCAGATCCTTGGCGCGCGCCGCGAGGGCGGCCACCAGTTCGCGGGGCTGGGCGCAGCCGGTGCCGATAAAGACGCGCTGGCCGGCCGCGACATGCGCAACGGCCGTTTGCGCCGACTGAATCTGGTCCGCGTATTTTGTCTGCCACTGCGCATCCCAGGAGGGAGAGGTCGAATCGTTGTTCATAAGGCGTGCGTTTCCGGGTTCAGGGTGATGCGGGCGTCGGCCGCGATCGACTCGCTGCCCAACGTTCCGACAATGAACGGGTTGATATCCATTTCGGCGATTTGCGGAAAGTCCGTGGCCAGTTGACTGATGCGCTGCAGGGCGGCCGCAATGGCGGCCAGGTCCACGCCGCTTTGTCCGCGCACGCCTTTGAGCAGCGCGAACGAACGGGTGGTTTCCAGCATTTGCATGGCTTCGTCAAAGGTGATGGGAGCGATGTGGAAGGTGACGTCCTTCATGACCTCCACGAATATGCCGCCCAGTCCGAACATCAGCATCGGCCCGAACTGCGCGTCGCGGGTCATGCCCAGAATGACCTCGCGTCCGCGCTTGCACATTTTTTCCACATACACGCCCTCCAGTCGGGCGCGGGGCAGACGCTCGCGGATGCGCAGCATCATCAGGTCGTAGGCGTCGCGTACGGCTTCGACGGAATCGAGATTGAGTTTGACGCCGCCCATGTCCGACTTGTGAATGACGTCGGGCGAAGCCACTTTCATGGCCACGGGGAAGCCAATGCGTTCGGCCACCTCAATGGCCTGGGCGGCCGAATCGGCGATTTCGCCGGGCACCACGTTGAAGCGGTAGGCGCGCAATATGGCCTTGGCCTGGGCTTCGCCCATTTGAAGCTGGCCGGTTTTGATATGGCGTCGCACGATGCGTTCCACTCGGCGGCGGTTGACCAGAAAACGCGTCAGAACGCGCGGTGGCCGCCGCAGCCAGGCGGCGTAGTCGCACATGGCTTTCAGCGCCGCCACGGCGCGTTCCGGCGCGGGATAGTCCGGCAATCCGGCCGCCACCAGCTCCTCGCGTCCGGGCATGACGTCCTGGCCGCCCATGAAGGACACCAGAATCGGCTTGCGTTTTCCGGCGCAGGCGGCAATGGCGCGGGCGGTTTCGGCCGGCCGCGTCATGGCCTGGGGCGTGAAGATGACGATGATGGCGTCCACCGAGTCGTCTTCCTGCGCCGCCTTGAGAGCGTCCACATAGCGTTCCGGGGGGGCGTCGCCCAGTACGTCGATCGGATTGCCCACGCTGGCGGCCGCCGGCAGCTTCTGGCGCAGGGCCGTTGTGGCGCCCTGGCCCAGCGTGGTGATCTTCATGCCCGCAAGCTCCACGGCGTCGGCGGCCATAATGCCCGGTCCGCCGGCATTGGTAATGATGGCGACCCGGTTGCCCTCGGGCAGCGGCTGCATGGCGAAGGCCGTGGCGTAGTCGAACAGGCTTTCGAAGGTGTCGGCGCGAATCACGCCGGCTCGCTGAAAAGCGGCCCCGTAGGCGATGTCCGCGCCCGCCAGACTGCCGGTATGCGAGGAGGCCGCCTTGGCGCCCGCCTGCGTCACGCCCGCCTTGAGAATGATCACCGGCTTGCGCGCCGTGGCGGTTTCCGCCGCGCGCAGAAAATCGTCGCCCGAAAGAATGCTTTCCAGATAGCCCACGATCACGCGCGTTTCCCTGTCCTCCGCCAGGGCCGTCAAGAAATCGCTCTCCTTCAGATCCGCCTTGTTGCCCATGCTGACCAGTTTGGCCAGCCCGAGATGGCGGCCGGCCGCCCAGTCCAGAATGGCGGTGCAGATGGCGCCCGACTGCGAGAAAACCGAGATGTTGCCGATCTCCGGCATTTTCTTGGCGAAGGAAGCGTTCATGCGGTGGTGGGTATTGATCAGGCCCAGACAGTTCGGGCCCAGTAGGCGCACGCCGTTGGCCCGGCACAAATCGAGCACCTCCTTCTCCAGTTGCGCGCCGGCCTCGTTGACCTCCTTGAAGCCGGCGGTAATGACGCAGACGGATTGCGCCCCGGCCTCGATGGCGTCGTCCACCGCCGCCTTGACGCGGGCGGCCGGTACGGCCACCACGGCCAGATCGATGCGCACCTTGGCCGCCTGCGCGCTGGGATAGCAGGGCAGATCGAGGATTTCGGCGGCGGACGGATTCACCGGCACAATACGACCCGCATAGGCCGCCTTGCGCAGATTGGCCACGATCTCGTATCCGACCTTGCCGGGCGAACGGGACGCGCCGATCACGGCGATCGTCTGAGGATTGAGCAGCGATTCAAGCATGGGGAAAACTCCGAGTACGGGTTCCGTTCAAAGCAAGACACCCTACCGCAACCGTCGCGGATGGCAAGGAAAAATGCGAGTCGAAGGAAGAATTCGGAAGTCAGGCAGGACTTCCGTTATCGTGCGCAAAAAGGGTTGCCTTCTCCCGCCATGCTCGGTATAGAGTGTTCTCAGTTTCCATATTCCAGTCTCCATTCTGAAAGGCGGGCATGATGGCGGAACAGGCGGGGCGTGACGATCAGGCTACCAGACCGCGTCGGGTGGCGGTGACGGGCGGCGCGGGCTTTTTGGGGATCAACCTCCTGCGTATGCTGTTGCAACGCGGGTGCGAGGCGGTATCGCTGGACGTGCTGCCGCTCGACTACGAGGATGTCCGGGACCGCGTGCGGCATGTGCAGGGCGACATTCGCAAGGCGGACGATACGCGTCGCGCGTTCGAGGGCGCGGATGTCGTGGTACATGCGGCGGCGGCCCTGCCGCTCTACAAGCCGGCGGAAATTTTCTCGGTCGATATCGACGGCACCCGCAACGTGCTGGAAACGGCGCTGGCCCTGAAGACGCCGCGCGTCATCCATATCTCCTCGACCGCCGTGTACGGCGTGCCCGATCATCACCCGCTGCGGGAAGACGATCCCATGATCGGCGTGGGACCCTACGGCGAGGCCAAAGTCAAGGCGGAACAGGTTTGCGCCGAGTACCGCGCGCGCGGTCTGTGTCTGCCGGTGCTGCGGCCGAAATCCTTTATCGGTCCCGAGCGCCTCGGGGTTTTCGCCATGCTCTACGAATGGGCGCGCGACGGACGAAATTTCCCGATTCTGGGGCGGGGCGACAATCTGTATCAGTATTTGGACGTGGAAGACTTGTGCGAAGCCATTTGGCTGTGCGCCACCTTGCCCGCCGCCACGGTCGACGACGTGTTCAACATCGGAGCGCGCGAATACGGGACGCCCCGCACGGATTTCCAGGCGGTACTCGATCATGCCGGACACGGCCGGCATGTGGTTTCGATCCCGGAGAAGCCCGCCATTCTGGCCTTGCGCGTCTTGGAGGCTCTACGGCTTTCGCCCCTCTACAAGTGGATCTACGAAACGGCCGGCAAGGAATCGTTCGTGTCCATCGACAAGGCGGTCGAACGGCTCGGCTTCGCGCCGCGCTACTCCAATCGCGAGGCGCTCATTCGCAATTTCGACTGGTTTCTGGCCCAGGGCGATCGCTGGCAGGGCGCTGCCGGCGTCACCCACCGCGTGCCGTGGCGCCAGGGCGCGCTCGGCCTGCTCAAACGTTTTTTCTGAGCGCCGTGGACGGACACCCCCGTTGTGTTCCGAAGACGATCGGTTCATGATTTAGAAGGTCGCAAGGACGCTTTTGATCGTCAGACGAATTTCATCGTTCGTGGCGTCCCTGGTTTCGGATCTGCGTGCGCCGCCGGTAAAGTCGTTCCGTGAAGCCGCCTTCTTTCTCGAAGGCGTCGGCTTGGGCTTCCATTTGGCGGCCGATCAGGTGAATGCAGAGGTTCAGCAGGGAGAGAGCGCCGTGGGCGGCGCAGACCGCCGGGAAGGCTTTGCGGGAAACACGGGCTGACACGGACGCACACGGACGGCCACGGACAGCGGAGTCCGCCTGCTTTGTGTCCGTCCGTGTGCGTCCGTGTCCGTCCGTGTTCTTCTCCTCCTGCTCCGCCCGCCGCACCTCTTCCGCCACCCACCGGCGGAACTCTTCCAGCGAGGCGCATCGCCGTGCCTTGAAGCGCATCAGCGCGGGGTGGCGTGGCGGCCATTCGGGCAGATCGCGGTGCTTCAGGAACTTCTTAAAGTCGCGTTGCAGCTCCATGAGGCTGCCTTTGGCGATGCCCGTGAGCTTCATCTCGATCTTCTTGGAGACCGCCGAATCCACGCTGCCTTCCTGCAAGTTCTGGCAGCCGCTGCGCGCCGCCTGCACCATCTGATCGTGCGTCCGGCTGCGCCGGTCGACGTACTTGTCGCAGAAGCGCACGGTGACATCGTAGATCAGGTCGGCCAGTTGCCAGGTCTTGGTGTTCTCGTAGCCGCCGTGCTTCGGGATCAGGCTGTCCGAGTCACGGGTCATGCGGCGCCTCCTTTTGGGAACACGGACTGGCACGGGGGAAACACGGACTGGCACTGACCCACACAGACAGCAGAATGACGTGACGCTTTCCCCGTCCGTGCAAGTCCGTGTTTGTCCGTGTGGTTTCCTGTGGCCTTCTCCTGGTTCTTCTTCATGCTCAAAGCTCCCCCGCAAAAGCCCGCCGCAACCACGCCGCCGGCGGCCGATTGATGGTTTCAAGCTCTTCTTCTGCCGCCTTGCGCGCCCGCTTCACCGCCGCCATCTGCTCGTTCAAGATCGCCGCAATCCGTTTCTGCTCGGGGAGAGGCGGAAGAGGGATGGAAATGTTGGCCACAAGCGCAGGTCGGGCACGGGTCAAAGACCCACTCACGCCTGAGGTGGTGCGCATGAACTCCTCGTGGAAGTCGTCGCTGACCAACACATGCCGCAGAAAATCTGGCCATATCATCTCGCTTCTGAACACAATCCATTCGCCGGACGTGATAATGCGGCTTCGTTTTGCTGGCGGCGGCGATCATGGTTCCACCCGCCAGGAAGCCACGGCATCTTGTGATGGTTGTGCCCGCGCAAAGTCGGCGAGATATTGCTGTTTTTGTTTCCGGCGGCTTTGCCTGGAGTGCAAGAGACGACGCGGGCGGCGCAATGGCGCCAGTCGCTTCCATGCTTGTTCGTCGGCATTGAAGGCGTCAGTTAGTCGCTGTGTCATCTGCTGTTGAACCGGCAGATTGGGCCGTGCGGGTATGGGCCGGACTCGACTCATTTTCGTCTCCCGTATTTTGCCGGGGATTCGGCCACCATGGCCGGTTTACGAATTGGTTCGATACTCACTTTCACTTCGGCGTTGAGCGCGTGCGCCACGCGCCGCAACATGCTCAGGCTGTGTCCTTCATAAGCGGGCGACTCCAGGCGGCTGATCTGCTGCTGCGATGTATGCAGTTGCTTCGCGAGTTCCTTCTGGGACAGCCCGGCCTTCTCGCGCAAGGCGGCAAGCTGGATGGCTACGTCCCAAGCCTCGCCGGCGGCTTCGAAACGCTCCGCAAACTCAGGGTCTTTCAGTTGTTCCTCCAAATAGAGGTCAAAGTTCGTCTTTTTCATGTAGGGACATTCCCTCTTTCACTCTCATAAAACTCTACGCTAAATTCCATGGCGATGCAACATCAAATATGACGTATCTTCTCCTTCATGCCGCGAACATCCTCTCCTTGGTTTCGTGCAAGAGTTCAGCCGGAGTGCCGGCCGTACCATGGGGCAGGCAGGCGGCTTGAAGGGCAACGAGACCGCCAGCCTTCTTGACCTCCGCAATCTGGAAGATGTGCGGGTTCTCAAGCTCATCCGTTCCGCCGCAGTCGAACTGGCCCGCGATGGCTCGAATCGTCAAGCAAGCCCGTTCGGGCAAGGTCTTCAGCCAGTCCTCGTGCTTGTAGGTGAAGGCGAGCGTTCGGTCGTGACGGGTGCGGGGGCTCATGCCCCAGCCAAGCTCGGAGAGGACATCGTAAAGGTCGTAGTCCTGTTTTTCGTCCACCATGCGAACGACGGACGGGAGCCCTACTCGCCGTAGCTTTTGTGGAACTTTCGCTCGCGATTGTTCTCGGTGGCGGGCGCGGCGGCGGGTTCGGCCTGGGCGGGCTCGGGCGCGGCCGTCGGTTCCGCCGGCTCGTCCTTGGCGTCGGCCGCCGCCGGTTTCTCGGCGGCGCTCTTCTCGGGCTGCGGCGGCGACGCGGGGTTCTGCGCGGCCGTTTGAACGTAGTTCATTTGCAGGGACGCCAGCAGATCCTTGAGCATTTTTTCCTCGGCGCCCTCCAGATTGCCGCGCGTCCTGGCCTGCAGCATTTCGATCAGATCGATCGAGGACTGGGCTCCGCGCAGGTCCACCTCGGTTTTGCCGGTGAGCGGGTTGACCAGTTTGCCCATCTGCTGCATGGCCGAAGATCCGAGCATCATGACCAGTCCGGCAAAAAGGGTCTTGTGCGAATTTTTTTGCGTATCACTGTCTGATTCGGCCATCGTGGATCTCCTTTGTCGTTACTTCTGCAAGGTTTCCGCCGAGGCCCGCACAATGGCGGCCAGGCGCGGCCGCAGCAACTTGGCCAGCGCCTCGGCGATGGCTTCGCCGGAAAAATCGTGCTGCACGCGGCTGTCGCCTGCGGAAAGCCGGAATCCGGAGGCCAGGGCGTCGTCGGCGACAATGCGGGCACCGCCCTTGAGCTTCGCGGCGAACTGGCCCGCGAACCACTCCTCGACGGCCTTCTTCTGTTCCGGATTGACGATCACTTCCAGGTCGGCGCTGCCCGTGTCGGCGCGGAAATAGCCCTCCACCGCCTGGGTCAGCACGTTTTCCAGCGCGGCGCCGGTCAGGGTTTGGTCGGTCTCGACCGCGACCACCTCCGTCAGCATGGTTTCCAGCGTTTTGCCGATCGAGAGCAGCAAGTCGCGCGCGGCATGGCGCAAAGACTGCTCGCCGCGCTCGCGAAAGGATTCGGCGTCCTGTTCCGCCTTTTGGCGGATCGCCTGGGCGGATTCCTCCGCCTTACGCTGAATCTCCGCAGCCTTCTTTTCGGCGGCCGCCACGATTTCCTGCGCCCGACTCTCGGCCTTGGCCACTCCGTCCTTCTGGATGTGGTCGATCAGACTTTGCAGTTCTTCGGTCATGACAATTCCCCGGTTTAGGCTCCCGCCATTTTCTCCAGGCGCTCGAAGCGGCTTTTCACAGTCTTGTCGGCCAGTTCCATCATCTTTTTGGCGGCTTCCGGCCGGGACTTCATCAGCATCTTGAACCGATTCTCCTTCATGGCGTGTTCGCTGAAGGACATGGTCGGCGCCTTGCTGTCGAGCGACAGCGGATTCTTGCCCTGCTCGGCCAGTTCGGGATTGTAGCGGAACAGCGGGAAATGACCCGACAGCACCGCTTCCTTCTGGTTCACCAGTCCGTTGGTCATCTCGATGCCGTGCGCGATGCAGTGCGAGTAGGCGATAATCAGCGAAGGTCCGTCGTAGGCCTCGGCCTCGACAAAGGCTTTGACGACCTGGTTCGGATTGGCGCCCATGGCGACATGCGCCACATAAACGGTGCCGTAGGTCATGGCCATCAGTCCCAGTTCCTTCTTCATGGTCGGCTTGCCGCCGGCGGCAAACTTGGCCACGGCCCCCATGGGCGTGGATTTCGAGGCTTGTCCGCCGGTGTTCGAGTACACTTCCGTATCCAGCACCAGCACGTTGACATTGCGACCGGAGGCCAGTACGTGGTCGAGTCCGCCGTAGCCGATGTCGTAGGCCCATCCGTCGCCGCCCAGAATCCAGACGGACTTTTTAACCAGGTAGTCGGCCACCGAAACCAGTTGACGGCAGTCGGAGCATTCGCATTTTTCCAGTTGCGTCTTGAGTTCGGCCACGCGCGCGCGCTGTTCCTCGATGGCGTGTTGCGAAGACTGATCGGCGTCCAGTACGGCCTGCATCAGTTCCCGGGGCAATTCCTTGCATTCGGTCTCGCCGGCCAGCATGCGTCCGATCAGCTCGCGACCGTAGGCGTTGAACTTGTCCACGGCCAGACGCATGCCGAACCCGAATTCGGCATTGTCCTCGAACAGCGAGTTCGACCAGACCGGTCCGCGTCCGTCGCCGCGCTTGCAGTAGGGCGTGGTCGGCAGGTTGCCGCCGTAGATCGAGGAGCAGCCGGTGGCGTTGGCGATCATGGCGCGGTCGCCGAACAACTGGGTCAGCAGTTTGACGTAGGGCGTTTCACCGCAACCGGCGCAGGCGCCGGAGAACTCGAAGAGAGCCCGTGACAACTGGCTGCCCTTGAGGCTGTTGCGATTGTAGCGCTCCGTCGGCAGATCGGGCAGGTTCATGAAGAAGTCGAAATTGGCGGCTTCCGCCTCGCGCAGCGGAATCTGGGCCGCCATCATGATGGCGCGACGACCGGTTTCCGCCTTGCTTTCCTTGTCTTTTTCGCGGCCCGGGCAGTTCTGGACGCAGACGCCGCAGCCCGTGCAGTCTTCCGGCGCCACCTGAACGGTGAACTTCATGCCGGCGAAATCCTTGCCCTTGGCGTCGGTGGCCTTGAACGTGGCGGGCGCGCTTTCCAGCGCCTGCGGGTCGTAGGCCTTGACGCGAATGGCGGCATGCGGGCACACCAGCGAGCACTGGCCGCACTGGATGCAGAGTTCCGGGTTCCATTCCGGGATGTGGACCGCAATATTGCGCTTTTCGTAGCAGGTGGTGCCGGTCGGCCAGGTGCCGTCCTCGGGGATGGCGCTGACGGGCAGGGAATCGCCTTCCTGACGCATCATGGCGGCGGTCACGTTCTGCACGAACTCCGGAGCGTGGCCCGGTACGGTAGGCGGCATGGCGATCTGCGAGGAGGCTGCGGCCGGCACGGTGACTTCGAAGAGAGCGGCCAGCGCCTCGTCGACCGCCTTGAAGTTCATTTGCACGACCTCTTCGCCCTTTTTGCCGTAGGTCTTGCGAATGGCCTTCTTGAGGGACTCAATCGCCTTGTCCGCCGGCAGCACGCCCGAAATGGAGAAGAAGCAGGTCTGCATGATGGTATTGATGCGCGCGCCCAGGCCGAGTTTTTCGGCCAGCGCTATGGCGTCGATCACATAGAATTTGATCTTCTTGTCCAGAATCTGCTTCTGCACTTTCTGCGGCAGATGATCCCATATCTCGTCCTTGCCGAACGGCGAAGCCAGCAGGAACACCGCTCCTTCCTTGGCGTGCATGAGCATGTCGTATTTCTCCAGGAAGGAGAAATTGTGACAGGCCACGAAGTCCACCTTCGAGCACAGGTACGGACTGCGTATGGGGCGGGGCCCGAAGCGCAAATGCGAGACGGTCATGGCGCCGGCCTTCTTGGAGTCGTACACGAAATAGCCCTGGGCGTAGTTGTTCGTGTCGTCGCCGATAATCTTGATCGAGTTCTTGTTCGCACCCACCGTGCCGTCCGAACCGAGCCCGTAAAACATGCACTCGATGCAGCCGGGATTGTCCACATGCCAGCCGCTCTCCACGGGCAGACTGGTTTGCGTGACGTCGTCCTCGATGCCCACGGTGAAATGGTTCTTGGGGCGGTCGGTCAGATTGTCGAACACCGCCTTGACCATGGCCGGCGTGAAGTCCTTGGAGCCGAGCCCGTAGCGGCCGCCGACGATTTTGGGGTAGTGTTTACCGGCAAACCAGTCGTTCTCCATGGCTTCGCCGATGGCGGTACGCACGTCCTCGTAAAGGGGTTCGCCGATGGCGCCGGGCTCCTTGGTGCGGTCCAGTACGGCGATCGACACGACCGAGGCGGGCAGAGCCCGTGCAAAGGCCTGCGCGTCGAACGGACGGTACAGGCGCACCTTGAGCACGCCGACCTTCTCGCCCTGACCGCACATGTATTCGACGGCTTCGTGGGCCGTTTCGGCGCCCGATCCCATCAGGACCAGCACCTTTTCGGCGTCGGGCGCGCCGACGTAGTCGAAGAGCCGGTAGCTGCGTCCGGTCAGTTGAGCGAACTTGTCCATGATCTTCTGGACGATGGCCGGGGCGGCCAGATAGTAGCGATTGACGGTTTCGCGACCCTGGAAATAGATGTCGGGGTTCTGGGCGGTACCGCGGATCATGGGTCGGTCGGGACACAGGCCGCGCAGACGATGTCGCAGAACCGCCTCGTCGTCGATCATGGCCCGCATGGTCTCGCGCGTGATGGTTTCCACCTTTTGCACTTCGTGCGAACTGCGGAAACCGTCGAAGAAGTGCAGGAACGGGAGGCGCGACTCGAGCGTGGCCGCGTGCGCGATCAGCGCCATGTCGCCGATTTCCTGAATGGAGGCGGCGGCCAGCAGCGCAAACCCCGTGTTGCGCACGGACATGACGTCCGAATGGTCGCCGAAAATCGACAGACCCTGGCAGGCCAGCGAGCGCGCGGAAACGTGAAAGACCACGCTGGTCAGTTCGCCGGCGATCTTGTGCATGTTGGGGATCATGAGCAGCAGCCCCTGCGAGGCCGTGAAGGTGGAACTGAGCGCGCCGGAGGTCAGGGCGCCGTGCACGGCGCCGGCGGCGCCGCCTTCCGACTGCAGTTCGACGATTTCCGGGATCGTGCCCCAAAGGTTCTTGACGCCGGCCGCGCTGAGTTCGTCGGCGGTTTCGCCCATGGAGGACGAGGGCGTAATCGGATAAATCGCGCATACTTCGCTCAAGGCGTGCGCTACGCTTGCCGCGGCCGTATTGCCGTCCACCGTTGTCATATTGCTGCTGGCCATGATGATAGATCTCCCGTTAGTGCCGTAAGGCGGGCGTTTCCCGCATTTCTAATTTAAGATTTCCGTCGGACCTCGCGATGTCGCAGGCTGCTCCATCAAGTTTTTCGAGGGCCTGAATACCCAATAGCCAACCAGCCGTCGCCTGCGGCTATGGCTGGTTGGCTGTTGGACGTTGTATTTCGATGTTCTCAGAGACCAGAGGATCAGCCCTGGAGAGCCTGACGCACTTCCGCCAGCTTGCCCGCGCTGCCCAGCACCTCGTTTTTGTGCACGATGTACTTGGCGTATTCGTCCATGAAGATCTTGCCGGCGGGCCGCAGATCGAAGACGTCGGGCTTGTCGCGGAACATTTCGCGATGCACGCGGCACCAGACCAGGCGGCCGTCGGTGTCGATATTGACTTTGGTTACGCCCATTTTGGAGGCCTTGCTGATCTGCGCCTCGTCGACGCCCTTGGCGCCCTTGAGCTGGCCGCCCGCCGCGTTGATGCGTTCGACTTCGTCCTGCGGCACCGAGCTGGACCCGTGCATGACCAGCGGGAAGCCGGGCATGAGGCGTACGATTTCCTCGATGACATTGAAGTGCAGCCCCTGGGATCCGGTGAACTTGTAGGCGCCGTGACTGGTGCCGATGGCGCAGGCCAGGCTGTCGCAGCCGCTGCGTTCGACGAATTCCTGCACCTCCTTGGGATCGGTCAGCTTGGCGTCGGCTTCGGCCACCGACACATGCTCTTCCACTCCGCCCAGTTGGCCGAGTTCCGCCTCGACGGAAATGTTCTTGCGGTGGGCCGCTTCCACGACGCGCTTGGTGATGGCGATGTTCTCGTCGAAATCGGCGTGGCTGGCGTCGATCATGACCGAACTGTAGAACCCGCTGGCGATGCAGTCCATGCAGGCCGCTTCGTCGCCGTGATCGAGATGCACGGCGAAGACGGCGTCGGGGAAAATCTCGTCGGCCGCGCGGATCATGGCTTCCAGCAGGCGCTTGTCGGTATAGGACCGCGCGCCCTTGGACAATTGCACGATAAACGGGGCCTGACTGTCCATGTTGCCGCGGAAAAGGCCCATGACCTGCTCGGCGTTGTTGATGTTGTAGGCGCCGACGGCGTAATTCTTGTAGGCGTGGCGGAACAGTTCATTGGTTGAAACGATCATGTTGTACTCCTCTGTATGGGTGGTTTCCCGCAGTTAATTTTCGATCTCGAGCGCGCGACGGGCCGGCTCGGAAAAAAACGAGAGGGCAAGGTAGCGCCTCCCGCGCCCTAGGTCAAAACAAATAATCGTCCGGCAACGTTACACGTTCGCCGCAGCCCTGATCGGCTTGAGCGCCATTTCCCTCATCTTGCGGCCCGGCTTGAACTTGACCACCTTGCGTTCCGGAATCATCACGGTGTTTTCGGGCTTTTTGGGGTTGCGGCCGATGCGGGCCTTGGTCGTGCGAATCTTGAAAACGCCGAAATCGCGGAATTCCACATGCCCTTCACGGGCCAGCGCCTCGGTGATATAGTCGAGCGTTTTCTGGACGATCGTCTGTACATCCTCCTGCACCAGACCGGTTTCTTCCGCAATGCGCAGTACCAGGTCGCGTTTCCTCATAACTCAATCTCCTTGACTAGTGGCGTACTTCTTGTTGTAGGTCCGTTCCTTCGGTCTCATTGCGAGGTTTTTCCAGACGACCGTTCGATTTTAGTCCGCTTGCGTCGCCTGGACGGCGTTCAACGCGCCGAGACCGTCCCGGTAGATCTGCGCGATTCTGGCGGCGGCCGACTCGGGCGCAACCAGGAAAGGCGATTTTTCCGCGCGCATCTTGATTTCAACGCTGTTCTGGGCCAGCGAGCGTTTACTGATCACGACCCGAATGGGGAATCCCATCAGATCGGCGTCGGCGAATTTGATGCCCGGCCGTTCGTCGCGGTCGTCCACGAACACGTCCACGCCTGCCGCGTCCAGCGCGGCGGCCAGAGTACGGGCGGCCGCGTCGCAAGTCGGATCATCGGGATTGAGCGTCAGCAAGGCGACCGGATAGGGGGCCACCGACATGGGCCAGACGATGCCGTTGGCGTCGTGGCTCTGCTCGACCACCGCTTGCAGAACGCGCGAGACCCCAATGCCGTAGCAGCCCATGATCAGGGTCTGGGCCCGTCCGTTTTCGTCCAGATATTGCGCGGAAAAAGCCTCCGTATACTTGGAGCCCAGCTTGAAGACATGTCCGACCTCGATGCCGCGTTTCTCGCGCAACTTTCCGGCGGCGCAACGCGGGCAGGCGTCGCCTTCGCGAGCGCTGCAAAGGTCGTGGAAGGCCGTAACGCGGGTGTCGCGCGCGATGTCCAGATTCAGCAGGTGCGTGTCCTTGCGGTTCGCGCCGCAAATCAGGCCGCAAGCGTTTTGCAGGCCGGCGTCGGCATAGACGGGAATGTCCAGGCCGACCGGTCCGCAGAAGCCGACCGGCCCGCCGGTGGTTTTTTCGATGGTTTCGTCGTCGGCCAGGGTCGTTTCCTGTGCGCCCAGCGCGCGGGCCAGTTTGTGCTCGTTGATTTCGCGATCGCCCGGCGCCAGTACGGCCGCCGTTTTGCCGTCGATTTGATAGAGCAGGGTTTTGACAAGCTGATCCCGGTCGCACTGCAAAAAGCGAGCCACGCGTTCGATCGAGCGGGCGTCGGGGGTGGCCACCTCTTCCAGGGCCTTTTCGCTGTCGGGAAAGACGCGTCGGTCCGGCATGGCCCGTTCGGCCCGCTCCACGTTGGCCGCATAGGCGCAGGCGTCGCATTCGACCAGGCCGTCTTCGCCGGCCTCGGCCAGTACCATGAATTCGTGCGACCATTGTCCGCCCATGGCGCCGGTATCGGCCTCCACCGCCTTGACGCGCATGCCGCAGCGGGCGAAGAAACGCAGGTAGGCCTCGTACATCACGCGGTAGCTCTCGTCCGCGGCGTCCCAGCTGCGGTCGAAGCTGTAGGCGTCTTTCATGATGAATTCCTTGGCGCGCATGAGCCCGAAGCGCGGCCGGATTTCATCGCGAAACTTGGTTTGGATCTGGTACAGGGTGCGCGGAAGCTGGCGATAGGACTTGATTTCCGCGGCGGCCAGCAGCGTGACGACCTCCTCGTGCGTGGGGCCCAGGGCGAACTCGCGTTTCTGACGGTCGCGCAGTCGGAACATGACGTCGCCCATGGTCGCGTAGCGACCGGACTGCTCCCAAATCTCGCGCGGCTGCAGGGCCGGCATGAGAATTTCCTGGGCTCCGGAGCGATCCATCTCCTCGCGCACCAGCGCTTCCACGCGCAGCAGAGCCCTGCGACCCAGGGGCAGAAAGGTGTACAGACCTCCGGCCAGTTTGCGAATCAGGCCGGCGCGAACCATCAGTTTGTGGCTGGCGATTTCGGCGTCTTGCGGGTCGTCGCGCAGGGTGGCGGCCAGCGTTTGCGAATAACGTGCGATACTCATGGGCGGGACTTTCCGTTGGGTCTGGACAAAAGAGCAAAACTATACAAATCGCCTGCGAATTTCAACAGAAAAAAACAATGGCCGCGAAATCCGGCATGATTGGCCGTGCCCTTTAGAACATGCCGCCCAGCGCCAGGCTGACTTGCCCGTTGCGGTCGTCCAGGCTGTAGGTGTAGCCTGCGCCCAACGGAAAAGGGAAACGCCAGAACTGATAGATCAGTCTTCCTCCGAGCCCTTGCTTGCTGCGAGGGCGTCCATGCTCCCAGGCGACGGCGTATTCGCCGAAGACATGGGCCGTGGCGCCGCCCAGGCGACTGCGCAGCAAGCCCCGGGTCCACGCCGCACTGCCTGACGCCAGGCGATCGCCGCGATATTCGCGGGCGTATACGCCTTGCAGACCGGGCGCCCGACTGGTTGTCAGCATCTGGCCGGGCGGCAGGGAGCCGCCCGCCGCGGCGCCGAGGCTCAGAGAAAGCCGGTTCCGATTGCGGAACAAGGTTTGCTGGCGTACACGTATTTCCGCCTTCACGAAAGATTCGTTTGACCCCCAGAGGGAATGGGCGCCTTCCATTTCCAGGCGGGCGCTGCGCGTGGTGCGTGCTCGGAGCAGCGGTTGGGAGGCATCCTGAACGCCGGCCATGCCCAGTCCGAACAAGCGTCCGAACATCCCGATGAAACCGCTGTACGGGGTTGGCTCGTCGCCCCAACCCAGCGCAACGGAAAGGGACAGATGGTCTTCCGCATCCAGAGCGGAGCCCTCCGCGACTGCGGCGTAATGCGCGCGTTCGGCTTTCCCGCCCAGCGCCAGATTCCAGTCGCCGTAAAGCGGAAAAGAGGCGACGATCTGCGATCTTGCAGACCGTTTACGATAGGCCTCGGTCGTTTCCCCGAAATCCTCGGCATCGTTACGAGACAGACTCGCCTCGAAATCCATGGCGCTGAAGGCGCCGTCGGCATAGACGTATTCCGTACGTTCCGATTCGAAGCGTCCCGCCATCATGGCATAGCGGGGCGTGGAAAAGGCGCAAAGTCCGGACCATTCGTCGTCCTGCAGGATGCCCGTCAGCACCAGGCTTTCGGCTTCCCTGAAAAAATTGAACTGCATGAGGGTCAGCATCGCGTAGCGAGTTCCTCCGCGCGATCCGAACATCGGCCACGGCATGGCGAACCATCCGTCCTGTGCCTTGACGAGCACGTGGATTCCGTCCCGCTCCGCCGGTCCGTCCGGAGCGGTCTCGATGGCGAGACTTTTAAGAAGATTCAGGCGATACAGATTCAGCCGACTCTCCTCCAGCGCCTCGTTGGTCAGGAGATCGCCCTCGCGAAACGTCAGTTCACGCCGCAAAACGGCGGGATGTACGCGATCAGTCTCAATCGAGATGCGATCGATTCGACCGGTCGCCACGTTTTCGCCATACGACCGGCAGGCGCCGGCCAGCAGGAGCGCGAATGCGATGTTGCCGACGCCCGTTTTCAAGGGGTCACCCGCGATGTCAGATCCGCGAGATGGCTCGTGCAATTGGCCAGCAGCAGTACGGCGGTTTCGTTGGGCCAGACGTCGAGGATGCTGACCGAGGCGTTGTCAATTTCCATGAGAACGGACTGGCGCGCGTCGCGGCCGCCCAGCAACGGGATCAGACTGCGGATGAGGTTGCCGTGCGCGACGGCCAGAATGCAGTCGCCCGGGCGGTGACTGTGCCGCAGGCGATTGGCGAAACGAAGCATGGCGTCGCGTTCCTTCTCGATTGTTTCGCGCGGGGGGGGAGGGTAGGTCTGCGGCATGGCAAGAAAGTGATCGCGACTGACTTCGACGAGATCCATAGTTTCAACCCATTTCGTTTTTTTGCGTAGAGCCGTGATGGCCAGGGCGGTTTCGCGACAGCGCCGCAGCACGCTGCTGTACACGCAGTCGAAGGTTTCGCGGTCGAGGCGCCGCGCCAGTCGCTGCGCCTGCCTGCGGCCCAGGGGGGTCAGGGGCGGGTCATCGGCGGCCGAGAGGCTGCGCTCCGCCGCCGTCGCCTGGGCGTGGCGGACCAGGGTAAGGCGTATGGGTTTTTCCTTTGCCATGGCGCTACTGCGGAACAAGAGAAAAGACGACGATGCGCTCGCCGGTGACGGTGCTGATGTCGGTGTGCAGGCTGCGCACGATTCGCCCGGAAACGTCCTGAACAAGGGCTTCCAGCAAGGGGCGGGCCTTTTCGATCAGCTCCATGCGCACCTGCTTGATGAGCGCGCGCCCCTGTCCGCCCACTTCGCTGCGCGACAGTTGCTTTTCGGCCGGGGTCAACACGCCCTGCAATTGCACGATGATCAAATCCTGCAGGCAGTGCGTTTTCGCCTCTTCCGGACCGCGGCCCATATATTCGCGCTCGAAGCGAATGACCGCTTCGCTGATCGCGGACTCCATTTCACCGTGTGAAAGATTTTTTTTCACTGGCGTCCGGCTTTCGGCATATTCAGGATCTCGCGATCCGCTTTTTCCACGCTCTGCGTCATGGCTTCCCGGCAGGCCTGCCAGCGCCGACGCAGCGCGGGATCGTTCAGGGCCAGGATGGCGCCGGCCAAAAGTCCGGCGTTTCGGGCGCCGGCCGACCCGATCGCCACCGTAGCCACCGGCACCCCGCCCGGCATTTGAACCGTGGAAAGCAGCGAGTCCAGTCCGCCCAGGTCGCTGGTTTTCATGGGAACCCCAATCACGGGCAGCAGGGTCATGGACGCCATGACCCCGGCCAGATGGGCGGCCTTGCCGGCGCCGGCAATGATGATGCGAATGCCCCGCTCCTCGGCTGTCATCGCGAAGGTGCGCGCCGCTTCCGGTGTGCGATGCGCGGAAATGACCCGCATTTCGTGTTCGATTTCCAGTTGCGTCAGAGCGGTCGAGGCTTCGCTCAAGGTCTCGTAGTCGGACTGACTGCCCATGACAATGGACACCAGCGGCTTGGAATCCGGCATATTGCGCTCTCCTTTTTTATGGGACGCTCTTGCAAATCCCGGAGGATCGGAGCTTTCCAAATAGAAGACGAGGCGTTCCTCCTCGTTATAACGCGGTGGAACGCCGCGGCTAGCATCAAGAATACATGGTTTTGCCAGAGCCTCATGGGTTGATGAATGGGTGACGGTCAAATCAGTTCTGCGCGTGCATTTTCGCCGTACACGATGCGGGCCATACGACCGTCGTTCAAAATGGAGAGGCGCGCGGCTTCGGTGACCAGTTCGTTTGTGCTGCTGTTGGCCGGGGTGGCGATGATGCCCTTGCGGTCGGCTTCCCGGATCATGGCGCGACGGCGGGTCAGCGCCTCCTCGGCGGACAGGCCGGCCGTGTCCCGTTCGATGGCGTGGATGGTTTGCAGCGTGGCCGCCACGGAATCGAAACCGTAGCCGACGGGTTTGTAGCCTTGGCCCTCCCAGGGGACCAGTCGGTAGAAGTCCGGATTGATATAGTTGAAGACGCTGCCGGCGCAGCCGACACCTTGCAGATAGCTGTGTTCCACGCCGCGGAACTGATCGTCGTGCGCAATCATGCCGCTCTTGCCCGCTCCTTCGCAAAACATCGTCAGGCATTGCTCGTTGCTGCCGGCGCCCTCGTCCGGGTAGCCCAGTCCGTCGGTTACGGACAAAATGGCGCCGTTCTCGTAGACGACGCGACCGTTGGCCCACATATAGCCTTCGTTGCCGTTCGGGAATCGGCCTTTGACGCCGGAGACCGAGACGGCGCTCGGCTTGAGGCCGGTGATGAACTGGACCAGATCGACGTAATGGCAGCCGACATAGACGAACGGATCGGTTCGGTCGCAGGTGAACCAGTTTTGGAAATTCGAAGAACGGTAGAAGTAGGGCTCGATCATTTTGGCTTCGCCCATGACAAATTCGCCGAAGTGTCCCAGTTCGTAGTCGCGGCGGGCGATCAGAGAGCGCCGATCGAAGCGTTTATGGTATTCGATGCCGATAAAAAGGCCCTTTTCCAGGGCTTCACGTTCTATTTCGAGAGCCTGTCGGTATTCCAGCACGAGCGGTTTGACGCACAGGATATGCTGGTGACAGCGCAGAGCCTCCTTGACCACCATGTAGTGAAACTGGTCCGGCATGGCGACCACGACCGCCTGCCGCGGCGGCAGGGCGGCCAGGACTTCCCGGAAAAGTTCCGGGAATTTGTTTTCCGGCGGCTCGGCAAGGTCGGGATAGGCTTGGAAATCCTGATCCGGGAAAGCCTGCCGAAAGTCGGGGTTCTCTTTCAGCGCCCGCAGCGGAGGACTGTCCAGCGCGCAAACGGAGATGTCGCGGATGCAGCCGGTTCGCTGCAGATGGTAGATGGAGGGGAGCAGCAAGTCGTTGGTGATCATGCCGCCGCCCACGATGACCGCGTCTACGCCGTTGTCTATGCTTGAGGCCATGTTTGGTTTCTCCCGGAAGTTTATTGCGCGCCGCGCAAGTCGCAGGCGGCGGCGATTTCGTCCACGGCCAGCAGAAAGGCGGCCTGGCGCAGGCTGCACTCGTGTTTGCGGGACGCGGCCAGCAGGTTGTCGTAGGCCTGATCCATGACGCCGCGCAGGCGGTCGAGCACGTAGTCGCGCGTCCAGCGGTCCTGGTTTTCGTTCTGCACCATTTCGAAATAGGAAACCGTTACGCCGCCCGCGTTCGCCAGAATGTCGGGCACGATATCCAGGCCGTCTTGCGCGGCCAGGGCGTCGGCCTCGGCCGTCAGCGGACCGTTGGCGCCTTCCAGAACGAGCGGAGCCTTGATGCGGCCGACATTCTGGGCCGTGACCGCGTTCTCAAGGGCGGCCAGGCAGAGGATGTCCGTTTCCGCGCAAAGGATTTCGTTGGCGTACAGCAGCGAGCCCGGGAAGTTGAGCAGAGCGATTTGCCCCTTCTCCGCGACCCATTCCTTCAGTTTCGGAATGTCCAGACCTTCGGGGCGGTAGATGCAGCCGAACTCGTTGGAAACATGCGTAACCTTAATGCCGGTATCGCTGTGCGCTTTCAGCGCGGCGTGGCTGCCCACATTGCCGAAGCCCTGGATGGCCATGGTTTTACCGGCCAGCGCGATGCGCTTGTGAAAGGCGTGTCGTTCCAGCGCCATGATCACGCCGACGCCCGTGGCCTCCGTGCGCCCCTGGCTGCCGCCCATGGACAGCGGTTTGCCGGTGAAGGCGGCCGTAATGCTTTCGCCCGTAAATTTCCCGTAGTGGTCGGCCATCCAGGCCATGACCTGGGAGTCCGTATTGACGTCCGGCGCCGGAATGTCCTTTTTGGGGCCCAGATCGTATACCAGACCTTCGACATATTTGCGACTGAGCCGCTCGCGTTCGGACGGGGAATAGCGGCGGCCTTCCGGGATCAGTACGCCGCCCTTGGCGCCGCCCAGCGGGAGACCCACTACGGCGCATTTAATGGTCATCAGGGCGGCCAGCGCGCGGACTTCGTCCAGGTCCACGTTGTGATGCCAGCGCACTCCGCCCTTGTAGGGCCCGCGAAAATTGTTGTTCTGGACGCGATAGGCGGTCAGAACATCGATGGAACCGTCGTCGCGCTGCAGGGAAATGCGAAAACTGATGATGCGGTCGGGAATGATGATGCGATCCACGATTTGGTGGCGGGGGTAGCGTTCGTCCAGTCGCAGGTCGAGCGCCGTCTGTCGCAGCAGCGAGTTGACGCTTTCCAGGAATTGTTTGCCGACCTTCTGTGTTGCGCTCATTCCTCGATTCTCCTGCCCATGAGTTGCGGCGCCGACGAAACCAGGCTGGTCGGCTGCGCAAACGCGGTGTTCCCGAGTTATGACAGAAATCGGAAAGATAGCAGGGCGGGCGGCGCTTGGCAACAGAAGATTTATAATTTAAAGCATGTCGCCGAGCGAAAAGATCGGCAGCAGAATGGCCAGCGTGATGAACAGCACGAAGGCGCCCATGCCGAGAATGACGAGCGGTTCCAGCAGGCGCAGGCGTCGGTCCACATAGCGCGTCCACAGATCGCGATAGCGCTGCGCGGCGCCGGACAGAATCGCGGCGAGGCCGCCGCCGGCTTCGCCGATCTGGATCCAGCCGGGCAGGGTCGCGGCCAGGGGCGGGACGGCGCGTACGGCGCGGCTGAGGCTTTCCCCGTGTCGCATGCGATCGGCCTGTTCCTGGGCCAGATGCGCGATCCACGGGCTGCCGGTGGCTCGGCCGGCCATTTCCATGGCTTCCACCAGAGCGACCCCGCCGGATATCAGAACGGCTAGGGTGTCGGCAAAGCGCAGGTTGGCCAGCAGGGTGTATCCCCGGCCGTAGAGCGGGAAGGCGAAAAGGCGGCGGTCCCAGTTCCTGCGCAAGGCGGGATCGCGGCGGATGTGGCGGATGCGCCATGCGGCGGCGCCAACGAGCATGGCTGCGACGATCAGGGTGATCCAGTGCGTGAGACCGGCCCCCAGGGTCAGGGCCAGGCGCGTGATGCCGGGCAGCGTGACATTGCCGGAGAGCAGAGAAGCGTGCATGCGCGGCACCAGGACGCCCAGCAGCACGATCGCGGAACAGAAGCCCAGCGTCAGAACCAGTATCGGATAGATGAGGGCCGATACAACGCCCGAGCGCAGTTTTTCCTGAGATTCAATGAAATCCGCCAATTGAATCAGCATCGTGTCCGTTTGCGCCGAACGTTCCGCCGCTTCGAGAATGGCGAATTCGAAGGGCGGACAGGCTTTGGCCGCGGAGCGGAAGGCCCGAGCCAGAGATTCGCCCTCCAAAATGCGGTCGCGAATGCCGGCCAGGAGGGGGCGGGTGGCGTCCGCTTCGGGCGAGGCGGCCAGCAGCGCCAGCGCCTGGTCCAGCGGCATGCCGGCCTTGATCAGCGCCCCGAGTTCGCGGTAGGCCACGGCGCGCAAGTCGGCCGGGAAGCGCGTTTTCCGGCCGATCGGAGCCAGGGCTTCGGCGAGGACGCCCTCCTGCGCGAGGCGCTCGCGAGCCTCTTTGGGCGAGATGGCGGACGTGACGCCCTTGCGCAAACGTCCTTGCGCGTCGAATCCCCTGTATTCATAGCTCGGCATAATCCTGTATCCGTGACGGAACCGTGTTGAAAATGTCAGCCGGCGGCGCTTTGGACTTCGCTCAGACTGGTGACGCCCGCCAGGATCTTGTCGCAGCCGTCGCGCAGCAGCGGACGCATGCCGTCGGCTTCCGCCAAACGCCGCAGGCGGGCGCCGCCGGTTTCTCCGCCGCGAATGGCGTCGCGCATTTCTTCGTTCACGCGCATCAGTTCGAACAGGCCCACGCGGCCCTTGTAGCCTTCCAGGCAGAGAGGGCAGCCGCGGGCCTGTTGCAACTCCTGTCCGGACAGCGGCCGGGTCCATTCGCCGAGCGTGGCCAGTTCGGCCGCGGCGGGCCGTTGCGGCGCACGGCAGGCGGGACAGAGCTTGCGCACCAGGCGCTGCGCCAGCGAGGCGTTCAGACAGGAGGCCACCAGGTGGGCGTCGGCGCCCATGTCCGTCAGGCGCGCAATGGCGCCGGGCGCGTCGTTGGTGTGCAGTGTGGTGAAAACCAGATGTCCGGTGAGCGAGGCGCGCATGGCGATTTCGGCGGTTTCCGTGTCGCGCGTTTCGCCCACCAGAATCACGTCGGGATCCTGGCGCAGGATGTGGCGCAGTCCGCCGGCGAAGGTCAGGCCGATTTTGGGGCGGGCCTGAATCTGCCCGATATCGGGCAACTGGTATTCGATCGGTTCCTCGATGGTCATGATGTTTTTGCGCGAGGCGTCCAGTTGCGAAAGGGCGGCGTAGAGCGTAGTGGTCTTGCCGGAACCGGTGGGGCCGCATACGACGATGATGCCGTGGGACTGGCCGAGCAGGGTCTGAAAGGTGGCGAACATGTCCGGCGCCATGCCGAGGGTTTCCAGCGGCAACAGGGCCGAATCTCGGTCGAGCAGGCGCAGCACGACCCGCTCGCCTTCGGCGACGGGAACGGTGGAGACGCGCACATCCACTTCGCGTTCGCCCACGCGCACGCGGGCCATGCCGTCCTGTGGCAGCCGCTTCTCGGCAATGTCCAGGCGCGCCATGACTTTCAGTCTCGATACCAGCGTCTCTTCCATGCTTTTGGGCGGCGCGGACTGTTCGTAAAGCACTCCGTCCACGCGGTAGCGCACGCGCATACGCGACGAGAAGGGTTCGAAATGAATGTCGGACGCGTTTTTTTTGAGGGCTTCCAGCAGAATCAGATTGATCAGTTGCGAAACCGGCGCCTGTTCGGAAACCTCGAACAGATCCGCGGCCTGTTCCCTGGCGGGCCGGGCAGGGGCGCCGGATGGCGCGGGCAGGTCGCGCAGAAAGGCGCCGGGCGAGCGGTCGCGGCGATAGTAGCAGCGTTCAATGCAGCGCGCGACCACGGCGGCCGGCGCGGCGACCGGTCGCAACGGTTCGCCGATCAGCAGAGACAGAGTCGCTTGCGCTTCGGTCTGGCGCGGATGCGCGGTGAGCGCGCAGGGCTCGCCCTCGATGCGAATGGGCAGCAGCCGGTTCGAGCGCGCCCATTCGACCGGCAGATCGGAGACCAGCGCGGCGTCCAGGCAGGCGTCGTCGACGCTTTCCAGACAGGGGATCCCCAGATCGGCGGCCGTTTGGCGCAGTTCGCGCAGCTCAAGGCTGTCTGGCTGATCGTCGCTGGCGGGCATGCGGACTCCTCGGGAAGAATATATACGACGGGAAGACTACTCGTCCTGCCCGGAGGAAGCAAGAGGAAATGTTGGCTTGACGGAATATCCGCCCGAATGCTAGGTTGCTCCCCATGAAGGTCGAGTTGTATCCTTATTTGTTCGAGCCCATTTATCGGGACTATCTGTGGGGCGGGGATCGCCTGGCCCGCTTGTATGGACGGAAGGGAACCCCGGATCCGTGTGCCGAGTCCTGGGAGGTGGCCGATCGGCCGGATGCGGTCAGTCGCGTGGCCCGGGGGCCCTGTCGCGGGCGGACGCTGCGCGAGTTGATCGAAGCCGACGCCGCGGCCATTCTGGGGGCGGCCGTCCGTACCGATCGCTTTCCGTTGCTCGTCAAGATTATCGACGCCCGGCGGCGGCTCAGCTTGCAGGTGCATCCGAACGAAGAAACGGCCCTTGTCACCGGCGGCGAGCCCAAATCCGAAATGTGGTACGCCTTGCCGGGCGGGGATGCGGACGCGCAGGTCTATTGCGGTCTGCGTCCCGAGGTGGATCGTGCCGCTTTCGAGGCGGCGCTGCGCCGCGGCGAGGTCGAGAAGACGCTCAACCGTTTTACGGCGGCGCCGGGCTGCGCCATCGACGTGCCCGGCGGCCGCGTGCACGCGATCGCCGAGGGCTGTTTGCTGCTGGAAGTGCAGCAGAATTCGGATACGACCTATCGCGTACACGACTGGGGCCGCGTGGATCGCGACGGCCGGGCCCGCGAGTTGCATGTGGAGCAGGCCCTGCAGGCCATTCGCTGGGACGACCGTCCTCCGCGGCAGGCCAAGGCGCCCACGCCTTGGCCGGAATCTTCGGGCAACCGGGGCTGGGAAATTCTGGTCACGCCCTTTTTCGCGCTGACCGCATGGGATGTGCGTCGGGAAGACTGCGAGCGCGCGGACGGGCGCGCCTGTCGCATGTTTTTCTGCGAGTCCGGTCGCGTGGCGCTGCATGGCGGCGGACAAGACGCGGTTCTGGAGCCCGGCCGCACCTGTCTCCTGCCGGCCGGTCTGGAGAACTGCCGGATTGTGCCGTTGACGGAACAAGCGCGACTGATCAGGATTGCCGTGTAGCCCCGTCGCTCATATTTCGATGATGCGCGTGGTGTCCGACTCGTCTTCCGCGGAACCCTCGAGGTATTTGGTGGTGCGGTATTCGTTGACGGTATTAAGTTTGCGCAGAATCTCGCCCAGCGTTTTCATGGATTCCAGGCTGCTCTCCAGCAGTTCTTTGAGGCTTTGATCGTCGTGCTCTTCGAGTTTGCGGCTGATGATGCCCAGATTGACCAGGAGCACTGTGGCGGGCTGCCCCAGGTGGTGGCAGGCGGCGCCGAAACTTTCCAGCATGACCCGCCGCCGCTCGGCTTCGCGCTCGGCCTGGTCGGCCCGTTTGCGGTCGCTGATGTCGCGGGAGATGCACAGGATCCCCTCGGGGACGGGATAGACGTGTACCTCGTACCATCCCTTCCGCCCGTCCTCGAAGGTATATTCGGCGGCGGCGACATCGGGTTCGCGGCTCTCCATCACGCGCCGGAAAGCCGCGAAGAAAGGCGTCTTTTCCACCCCGGGGAAGAGCTCGGTCAGCTTGGCCCCCAGCAACCTGTTCTTGGGGAGTCCCGTGAACCGCTCCGCGGCGTCGTTGACCAGGATATGCCGCCACTCCCGGTCCAGGATGTAGACGCTGTCGCGAATCGACTCCACCAG
>CAZYAW010000009.1:0-3194 GCA_964646045.1 uncultured Victivallales bacterium
TATGGCCGAAAGTAGCGCAAGCATCCCTGCTTGCGTAATGAGAAAAGCAGGCGAAAGCCTGTTCCGAATTCAGAATCCAGTCGTGAAATCGAGAGCGGCGGCCGGACGGGCACGGTCGGCAACCACACAGGCAACGGCGGAGCATCTCAAATCATAATTGACGGGGACGAAGGCTGACCGGAGACGACGAGGCGAATTCCGAACAAGAGAGGGAGCATGAATTCACGAGAAAGGCTTCTGACGGTATTGAAAGGCAATATCCCGGATTACGTTCCGGTCGCACCCGACTTCTCCAACATGATCCCGGCCAGGCGCACCGGAAAGCCTTTCTGGGACCTGTACCTGTACAACAATCCGCCCATCTGGGAGGCCTACATCGACTGCGCGAGGCATTTCGGGATCGATTCCGTCATGGACGGGCACTTCCCGTTCCGCTGGCCCAGTGATGAAGTGGATCCGCGCCCGTGGGAGATGTTCATTGTGTACCGTGACGCCGAGCGCATCGTCACCCAGGCCAGCTTCGTCGAAAACAGCCGCCGTGTATGGCAGGAACGGGTCAACGTGTATTACGCGTCCGATCCGCCGACTTGGGGAGTAGACCCGGCCATGATCGGGCTCTCCGCCGTGCCGTCGCACTACGAGCCACTGGAAGGCGCCCGGACTGTGGACAACGGAATCGCGGGGTTGCGCCGGACCAAGGAACTGCTTGGCGATCAGGGGGTCGTGGGGGTCTTTCTAACTTACTCTTCTGTCGTCGGCAGCGAGGAAGGCGTTTATCACTTCGCCGATCACCCCGAGGAACTGGAGAAGGTCAAGGCCGACCGGTTGGCACAAGTAGAGAGGCGATTTGCGGATCTGATGGCCATGCAGACGCAGGATCGTCCGGACTTCCTGTGCGTGGGTGGGTCGGGCACATTGATATTCCAGTCACCGGCGTTCTTTCGCGAGCATGCCTTCCCTGCGGTAAAACGCGCCATTGAACTGGCTACGGCGGCGGGCATCCCGACGCACGTCCACTCGTGCGGCCCGGAAAAGGAACTGGTGCGCATCATGGCCGAAGAAACGGAACTTACGGTTATTGATCCGCTCGAGATTCCGCCGATGGGCGACTGTAACCTGGCGGAACTGAAACAGGCGTTCGGCGACCGAATCGTTCTCAAGGGCAATCTGCACACAACGAATACCATGCTGCGCGGCACGGTTGCAGACGTTGTTGCGGCCAGCCGGAAAGCCATGGAAGACGCGGCGGCAGGAGGCCGGTTCATTCTGTCCACCGGTGATCAATGCGGGAGGGATACGCCGGACGAGAATCTTGCGGCCATGATCGAGACAGCCAGAACATACGGCAGATACTGAGGATCGAACCAGCCAATGCTCGGTACGGCTTTGCCGCCCGAGATTTGCAGACGTTCGGCAAGGGAGATTGAATAATGAGGCTCTTGCAGAACCCCTCGCGCCACCCGCCTGCGGCGGTCGCCACCAGGGGTTCTGTAAGTGAAAATGGCGCGTTTGCGGGCGTTTCGGTGCGGCCTGGCGTGTAAGGGGCCCAAGAGCGCCGTTTTTCGGCACACTCCGTCTTTCCCCGGCGTTCGCAACCGGGCTTTTCGATGCCCCTGCGGATCGCGAGGGAGCTACTCGATCATTTTGAGCATCTGCTCGGCGGCGATGACCAGCAAGCCGAAGGCCAGGTGGGCCGCCACCTTGACCGGGCCACGCATCCGGACATGCCGTCCTCCGTGTTCCTCGTGCAGATGGCTGTTGACCCGTTCGACCGAGCTGCGTTCGTTGTAGCGCAGCGCTTCCGCCGGCGAGAACTGGATCTTCTCGCCATAGTGGACTGTGATCGTCGCCTCGTGAATCTGTTGCGGGCGACCGTCGCGGGCAAAGGCATCGAAGGCGCGTGAGAAAGTCGCTTCCGAGGGCGCCTCGCCGAGCGACTCCCAGCCGCACAACCGGCGCAGGGCCGGACGGTGGCGGATGGCGTCGATCCAGCAATTCTAATTATGACCGATTTCACAAGGTGGACGCGA
Source organism: uncultured Victivallales bacterium (assembly GCA_964646045.1). Taxonomy (GTDB): domain Bacteria; phylum Verrucomicrobiota; class Kiritimatiellia; order UBA8416; family SLMC01; genus CAZYAW01. Next base: position 2,031 of record CAZYAW010000009.1, read on the forward strand.
CGGAGCGCGTCCCTCCATGTCGGAAAACAACGGCGATTGAACCTTTTGGAGGGTCGCGCTCCGTCGCGACCGCACACAATGCGGCCAAAATGAGAATTGCTGAAAAAAATCGGTGGGGTTGACAAACGCCTCGGAATGTGCGACTTTTTTTGTTGGTTTTGGGCGCGGTATGTTGCCGCGCAGAAGACGATGGATTCACTTCGCGGAGGTCGCTATGCAAGTATGGCGGTCATCATTCGCCCTGGTGTTCATTGGACTCTTCTTGGCTGTGGCTTCGGGCGGCTACGCTGCGGAGCCCGTCATGCATGAAGTCGCCGTCAAAGCGGAGCGTCCTGCCGGAGCGCCTGAGTACGCGGATGTGTGTTTTCGATACGGCTGGATTCGCAAGGAATTTCCCACCGTCGACGACGCCAAGAAGGCGATCCGCGCGTTCCATGCCACGCGTGTTGACTGGTTCTATCCGGGACCGCACAGCGCCGAGCCGGACACTGTCAACGTCACGGACGCGGCCAAGGACTTCATCGACTGGTGTCATGACAACGGCATGAAGGTCGGCGGCGCGATCAACACGCTGACATTCCAGAAGGCCTGGAAGGCCGGCAACAGGAGCAACCACGGGCGCTTCATCGGCGACCCCGCGAACCCGGATTACATCAAAGCGGCTGTGACTTGGGGCCAAGCGCAGATCGACGCCGGCGTGGACACCCTCGTCTGCGACGACCTCTTCGGTTACAGCGACAACAAACAGAGGAAGCTGTTCAGCGACAACGTCATCTCGGCAATCAAGGCGCACAAGAAGGGCTTTCGGATCGCCGCCAATCACGGCGGCTTCATTCACACCGGTTACGTCACGCCGTACGCGTTCGACTTTCACTACTCGGACAACAACTTCGTTCCGCGTCCAAGTCAGTGGTGGTCGCAGATGCAGGCACATCGCGCCTCGAAGTCGGCCGTCCTGGTTCACCCGAACACGCCGGTGACGAAGCAGACACACCGCGCGATGATTGCGCTGGCCTATGCGGCAGGGGCGCACGTAATCACGCCGTGGGATGAATACATCCACGGCGGCAGGAAGCGGCTCTTCGCCAATCCGGCGGACTTTGCCGATCTCTATGGCTTCGTGCGCTCTCTGGGACAAACGGGCTATCTCAACGGTTACGAAGA
>CAZYAW010000010.1:0-17947 GCA_964646045.1 uncultured Victivallales bacterium
AAACTGGATGTGTATCGCGCAGCCATCGAGTATGTCGGCCGGGCCTACCGATCATGAAGACCCGGCGGAGTATGCAACAGGGCTCGATTCCGATACCGATCCCGACACCGATGGAGAACATGAACAGACGGATCGCCAACCATGGCCTGGAGGCGACGCCTAAAGGCGCGCCTCAGGCACACGTCATCTCGCGATCCAACAGCCACTTCTCAAACCCCTGCAAATCAATCGTTTCCATCTTGACCCCCTTACGATGCGAAAAAAGATTGTAATTTCGACTGAAAGGTCATAGCATCTTTCCGAGGTGAAATTATGTTGAAAGCCGTAGAAGCTACAATCGAGACAGACGGGAAAATCCATTTGATCGAGCCGCTTCGCCTAGGGCACTCGTGCCGTGCCATCGTGACCATTATAGATGAATCCGATGTGCCGGAACCTGCGCTGTTGAGTCAGCAGGCTCTCGCGCATGACTGGGAACGCCCCGAGGAGGATGCGGCATGGTCACACCTTCAATAGGTTCGGTTGTTCTCGTCAGATTTCCTTTCTCCGATTTGTCGGCAAGCAAACTTCGACCTGCTGTCGTGCTTGCCGGTGTTGATCGTGATGATTGGATTCTATCGTATTTCTGAAACTGCAGCGGTTTCAGAAAACGGTGAGCACCACGTTCGGTGTAAGGAAGATGACGACAACTGAACGCAAAATGGGATTCTGGAACCGGTTCTTCAGCGGACCGGGCGTCATTCTGCTGATCCCTTGCGTTATCGTCGTCTTGCTCGGTTTCGCTCTGTACGCTCTTTCGATGGCGTTCGTGGTACGCATGGCGAGTGTTGTTCGGGGGCGCTACGTTGTCTTTGTCCATTCCAACAGCCCCGTATGGCAGGACTACATCGCAGATAGAATCCTGCCCCGGCTGCCTGCCGACACCGTCATTCTGAACTGGTCTGACCACCTTGTCTCTGAGAACAATGTCCAACAGCCAACAAGGAATATCCAATATCCAAGGCAATACTCAAAAATTTGGTCGGTTGGAAATTCCTTGTTGGATATTGGATATTCAGTCCCCCGAAAAACCTGATGGAGCCTGCGAAATCACGAGGCCCGCCTGAATACCGATCGGCCTCTCCGTGGCAGCCACACCCGGTCATGCGCCGACTACGGATTGCGTCCGGTCGAAGGCTCGGCGCGCGGCGTCCAATGCCCGAGCGCATCGGCGACCTCGTCCAAATTCACGCGCGTGCTGCGGCAGGGGCCGCAAGGACATTGGTTGAGAATAGCCCAAACCGGCTTGGGGAAAGCCGCCCAAATGCCGGCCGCCAGTTCCTTGCGACAGGCCACGGCAATCACGCCTCCTACCGCCGGATTGCGCACGGCCGCAATGGCCTGACGACCGCCGGCCACGACTTTCAGCGATACGCCGGCCGCAGCGCACAGCCGTAACAGTCCAGCCAAATCACAGCGCTCGCAGCGCGCGCAACGGTCGGCATCGACCAGCACCTTGCACTCGCAAGCCTCGTTCTGCAAGCAGTGCGGCGCCAACAGCAGCACGCGATCGGGCGCCATACGGGCCAGACGGCGACGCGCCCAGAAATTATTAAAGCGAATCAGCGCGTTCATAAGCCTTACACCCTGTGAAGCCGATCCTTGACCACGCGGTCGCGACGGTCGCGATAGGCGGAGTCGTCACGATAGGCGATATTGACCAGCACCGCGACGACGGCCAGCGACGAGACCAGACTGGACCCGCCGTAACTGATAAACGGCAGCGCGATGCCCGTAGTGGGCAAACAGCCGGTGACCACGCCGATATTGAGGATGGCCTGCAAACACAGCGTCATGGTCAAGCCAAAGGCCAGCAACTTGCCGAAGGGATCCGCCGCCCGCACGCTGATGACCAGACCGCATACCAGAATGGCGGCAAAAAGCGCCAGCACCAGGCCCGTAAATAGAAACCCCATCTCCTCCCCGATAATGGCGTAAATGAAATCCGTGTGCGCCTCCGGCAAATAATGCTGCTTCTGCATGCTGTTGCCGAGTCCGACGCCGAAAGCCCCGCCGCTGATGAACGCGATTTTCGATTGCGAAAGCTGGTAATACACATCGGGATGCTTTTCCGGCCACAAGACGGCCAAAATGCGCCCCATGCGCAACGGATCGCGGGCTACGGCCAGAAAAAAGAGACACAAACCGGCAAAACCCGTCGTCGCCAGATAACTGAAGCGCGTCCCCGCCGCCCACAGCAGCGCGCCGCCCACCAGCGCCATCAGAAAAGCCGTCCCGAAATCGGGGGAGAGAAAAATCAGGCCGAGCGGCAACGCCAGGATCAGCAGCGGCCCGATCAAGCCCTCGCCCATGCGCAACACCCGCCGTCCGCAGAGCGCCAACCAGGCGGAGAGCGCCACCACCGTTGAAAATTTGGCCGCTTCCGAAGGCTGCAGATTGAAGAAGCGCAGCGATATCCAGCGCGCACTGCCGCCGACCGTGCGGCCGATTCCGGGAATCAGCGGCAGAATCAGCAAAATCACCCCGGCCAGATAGAGCGGCAAAGCGAGCTTGCGCCACCACAGATAGTTGAAACAGGCCAGCGGCACGGCCACGACGACGGCTACCAGCAACCAGATCAGTTGCCGATTGACGTAGTGATTCGGATCGCCGAACTGTTCCCCGCCTCTGACGCTGCCCGTACTGGCCAAAACCACCAAGCCGATACTGATCAGGGCCAGGACGGAGACCGTCAGGATCGAAGCATACCTGCGCATGCCGCTATTCGGGAAGCGGAACCGTTATTTTCTGGCCCGGCTCGACTTCCGCCGTTTCCGACATGCGGTTTAACTTGCGTAGTTCCGAAGCGCTGATGGCATTGTTCATGGCGATACTGCGCACCGTATCGCCCGGCTGAACCTCGTAGATTTTTACGCCCATACTCGTCCGCCCGGTCGGAGCGACGGGCGGCGACGCGCGCTCGGCGTCCGCTGTTTCCCCTATGGTCTCCTCCGCTTTCACCGGCGGCTGCGAGGCCGGACGCGCGGTCGCGTCCAAAACGGCCGGAACGGGAATGGTCAACTTCTGGCCTACGCGAATCAGATCGCCCTTGATGTTGTTGGCCTGCCGAATGGCGTCCACCGACACTTTATATTGTTGCGCGATATGCGAGAGCGTCTCGCCCTGCCGCACCTCGTGGGCGGAACCTCCGGCCCCGCTCGACGGCGCAACGGCGGTCGGCGCGCTGCGTGGCTTGACGGGCGGCGTGACGGGCGGCGGGGCTTGCTGGAGATCGATCTTGCCGGGCAACACGAGTTTTTGGCCTTCGCGCAAACGGTCGGCGTCGCGCAATCCGCTCAAAGCCATGATTTCCGTCATACTCACTTTGTAGCGCCGGGCAATCTGCGACAGTGTGTCGCCCTTGGCCACCACGTAGGTCGTCGTCGGTACAGGCTCAAGGCGTGCCGGCGGCGTGACCGGCGGCGTGACCGGCCGCGTGACCGGCGGCGGCAACGGGTCCGCCTGCCGCGGCATCACCGGCGGTTCGGGTCGTGTGGTCGGCTTCTCGGAGCGAAACGTTTCGCAGCCCTGCAACAACGCGATCAACCCCACCGCCACATGCGCCAATACGATCGTTCCCACTACTCGATAGGTTTTCATTGCCGTACCCCTTTCCTGTTTTCATGCGCGATCGACCGCACGGTCTCCGCAAAAACATCGCCTCTTTCGCCAAAATTATTAAACTGATCGAAACTGGCGCAACCCGGCGCCAGCAGCACCGTCTCTCCGACCCGCGCCTCGCGCCAGGCCGCATGCACGGCCGCCGCCAATTCCCCACACGGAACACAGGCGACGGCATCGCCCCACGCGGACGCAAGCGCCAAACCACTTTCCCCTATACAGTAGATTTTTTTTACGCGCTTGGCAAGGGATTCCTTGATGTCGTCGAGATTTTTTTCCTTGAGCCGCCCGCCCGCGACGAGGCGGATCGGGCGGGTCGTCATTTGCAGCGCGGCCTGCAGGGCCGCCAGATTGGTGGCCTTGGAATCGTCGACGAAGCGCACCCCGCCGATTTCCAGCACCGTCTGAAAACGATGCGGAAGCGGCGCGAAGCGTTCGGCGGCCGTCCGCAGCGTCGCCTCCGGAACCCCGACGGCGGCGAGGACGGCGGCAACGGCGGCGACGGTGGCCGCCATGACGGGATTGTCGAAAGGGGTGTCCCGCAATGCAATACATCCCTGCGGCGTACGCACAGACCAGCCTTTCTCGACACGATAGTCCGCCGCCGCCGACCCGAATCCGATCCAGCGCATGTTTGCCGCCTGCGCATTGACGCGGGTCACGCGCGCGCGGATGTCGGCGAGGTCGGCGGCGGGCGCTATGGCCGTATCGCCCGCACCCATGCGCGCGAACAGCCTGAGCTTGGTCTCGAAATAGCGCTCCATGGATCCGTGACGATCCAGATGATCCGGCTGGATATTCAGCAGCGCTCCGACTTGGGGTCGCAACGTATGCACTCTTTCCAATTGAAAGGAACTGACTTCGACCACCGCGTACTCCAGCTCGGGGTGTTCCAGAACGGCGGCGCACAGCGGGTATCCGCAGTTTCCGGCCTCCAGCGCCTTCTTGCCGGCCAGCGTCAGGGCGTCGGCGCACAGGCGGGTGGCGGTACTCTTGCCGTTCGATCCGGTAATGGCCAGCAACGGACAAGGGCAAAGTCGCGCCCCCAGTTCCAGCTCGGACTCGATCGGGATACCCGCCGCCGCCACGGCCGCCAGCCAAGGGCTGTCGGGCGGAATGCCGGGACTGACTACGCACAGATCGATGGGGGCCTCGGCGGCACGCCGCCGCTGACGGCCTCCATTTTGCAGCCAGGCCCGTGAAAGACGCCGCGGCCCCAGCCCTACGCGTACGCCCTGCCGCCGCAGCGTCCGGGCCGCGCCCAGTGTTCTGACGTCACGCACATGGTCCAGCAGCGTCACCGCCGCGCCGGAGGCGCGCAGCAGTGCGGCGGCGGCCGCACCGCTGCGTCCCAGCCCCAACGTCAGGACGGAACGCCCGCGCATCTCCCCATGACCCGTCATCGCTTCCTCGCTTCCATCATTCCATTGTTCCATCATTCCATTGCGGCTTCGAGACGCGCAAGCTCTTTCATCGAATTTTCAGTGTCAGAAGGCCCAACAGAGCGCAGATCATGGAAAGAATCCAGAAGCGCACCGTTACCTGCGTTTCGCTCCACTGGCTCAATTCGAAGTGATGATGCAGCGGCGCCATGGCGAATATACGCCGTCCGCCGCGCAAACGAAAAGAAAGAACCTGCAGAATCACGCTCACAGCCTCCATAACAAAGACGCCGCCCACGACGATCAACGTCAGTTCCTGCTTGATCATGACGGCCACGGCGGCAATCCCGCCGCCCAGCGCCAGACTGCCGGTATCGCCCATAAAGACGCGGGCCGGATGGCAGTTGTGCCAGAGGAACCCGAAACAGGCGCCCAGCATGCATCCGCAAAAGACGGCCAGTTCGCCGCTGCCCGGCACATGGGGCACCATCAGATAGCGCGCGAACTCGACATGACCGGCGACATAGGCCAGAATCAGATACGTCCCCGTCACCGTACTGCCGCAACCCACCGCCAGTCCGTCCAGTCCGTCGGTCAGGTTGACCGCATTGGCGGACGCCACCAGCACCGCCACAACGAAAAGCGTTGCCAGAACGGCGCCGAGATTTTCGACCACCGGATCCTTGAAAAAGGGAACCATCAGATGACGCACTTGTGCGCCCATGACCGGGTCGTTCAGTAGAATGAGACTGATCCCGACCCCCACGCCCGCCTGCAGCGCGAACTTGGCGCGCGCCGACAATCCTCGCGTACCCTGGCCGCACAGTTTGGCGCGATCGTCCAGAAAGCCGATCGTCGCCAGCGCACACAGAGCCGCCAGCGCAACCCAGACGAGCCGATTGCCCAGGTGCGCCCACAACAGACAGGAGACCACAATCGCGAATACGATTAGAAGGCCGCCCATCGTCGGGGTGCCCTGCTTGTTCTTGCCGTGCAACGCATGCAAAGCGGCAAAGGCCGGTGCTTCCTCTTTACGCTCGTACTGCCGCGCGCCGCAGCTCCGCAACATTTCAATCACGCGCGGCGCCGCCAGAACGACAATCAGAAAGGCCGTTCCGGCCCCCAGTACCGCGCGCACCGTAATGTACTGAAAGACGCGCAGCGGCGAATACAGATCCGTATGGTAATGAAGCCAGTAAAGCATATTCAGTCCTCGTCGCCGCCCCACAACATCCAGTCCGGCGGATCGCCGTTGAGCGTTGCCGACGATGCGCGGACGGGGCGACCGGCGACGCGCGACGAATCACGCGCTTCGACTCTGGGTGTCGCGCCGCGCAGGGTCGCGGCAAAGGCGCGCCGATCCGGCACGGCCACACGGAAACGGTCGGGAATCTGTGTTATCATACGGCAACCTCCGCTGACAGGTTTTCCCTCTGCAACCAAACACGCGTGGCTTCCTCCATCTTGACGCCACGCGAAGCTTTCAGCAGTACGGCCTCGCCGGGCGCCATCCGCTCGGCGAGAACCTCGCCCGCCGCCGCCGCATCGTCGCAGCGATGCAGGCGGTCCGCGGCCAGACCGGCGCGCAGAGCGCCTTCCGCCAGGACGGCGCCCAGTTTTCCCACGGCGATCAGTCCGCGCCACGGCCATTGCGCAAGCCAGGCGCCGATTTCCCGATGCGCGTCCGGCGCGTACGAACCCAGTTCCAGCATGTCGCCCAGCGCCAGCCATTTGCCGCGCGCGGGATACAATGCGGCAAACGTCCGAATGGCCGCGCGCATGCTTTCCGGATTGGCATTGTAGGCATCGTTGATCACGAGCGTTCCGCCAATTTCCAGGGTTTGCCAGCGCATGGGCGCCGGTCGATACGCCGCCAGGGCCGCCGCGATGTCCGGCCATGTCACGCCCCGACTGCGGGCCAGCGCCAGCGCCAGCAGCGCATTGGCGACCGCATGCGCTCCGGGAATCCCCAGACGAAAGCGGCGGCGTTCCGCCGAGGCCCGCTCGACCACCTCGATCTCGCCGGCCTCGGCACGCATGATCGAGCCATAGTAGTCGGCATCGTCACTTTGCGTGGAAACGGTGGTCACGCGACAGGCGGTTTGATCGCGCAGAAACGCGAACCACGCTTCGTCGCGATTCAGCGCCGCCAGGCCGTCGCGCGGCAGGCGCCGCAACAGGTCGGCTTTTTCATCCGCCAGTTCGCGCATGTTCCTGAAATGCTCGATATGCACCGTCGCCACCGTCGTGACCGTGCCTGCGTTCGGGGCCAGGATTTCGCAAAGGGGTTTCATCTCGCCCGGATGGTTGACGCCCAGTTCGAATACACCGGCCTGGGCGTTATGCGGCATGGCCAGCAAGCTCAGCGGCAGCCCGATGTCGTTGTTCCAGTTCCCGGCCGTTCGCGCGGTCGGCTGTCGGCGCCGCAGCATGTCCGCCAGCATGTCCTTGACCGTTGTTTTTCCCATGCTGCCCGTAATGCCCGCGATCCAGGCCCCGTGACTGCGCCGATATCCGTGCGCCAGCGCGCCCAGCGCGCGACGGGTATCGTCCACTTGCAACAGCGGCCTTGCACTCCACGTCTTTCCGTTCCGACCGGTGACTCGCTCCCGATTCGTCATGGCGGCCGCCGCGCCGACCGCAAAGGCCCGCTCGAGGTAGTCGTGTCCGTCGCAGCGCGTCCCGCGCAGCGCGACATAGAGAGAACCCGCAGGCAGCGTGCGCGTGTCGTGACTGACGCCGCACAGGGGTTGGCCGGGATCCGTCGTCCAGGAGCCGCCGCTCCATTGCGCCAGATTCACGGCCGAAAACGAGGGTGTCATAACCGTGTTCCCGCTACGGATTCGCCGGCGGCGCCGCTCCGGAACGATCGTACCACTTGCCGATCGTCGAAGGGCGCCGTGCGATGGGCAAATTCCTGAAAAGTCTCGTGTCCCTTGCCGGCCACGAGCACGACATCGCCCTTGCGCGCCAGGCGCAAGGCGCGTTCGATCGCCAGCCGCCGATCCTCTTCGACCTCGTAGCGCCCCTCGCCGGCGAAGCCGGCGCGTATTTCTCCGATGATGTCCGCCGGGTCCTCGCCGCGCGGATTGTCGGATGTCAGAATCGTGTAATCGGCCCGACGATCCGCAATACGGCCCATGGCCGGACGCTTGGAGCGGTCCCGGTTCCCGCCGCAACCGAACACCGCGATCAGCCTGCCCTTGCACAACGGACGCAATGTGCGCAACGCGCAATCCAGCGCGTCGTCGGTATGGGCGTAGTCGACAAACACCCCGACGCCGCCGCGCATCGGCACGCGCTCCATGCGACCCGGCGCCGGCAGCGGACTGCGTAATTTTTCGGCCATGCTTGCGAGGTCGATTCCCAGAACTCCCCCGCAGGTCAGCGCCGCCAGCACATTGGCGACATTGAAACGACCCAGCAGCGGAGTCGCAATGTCTATCGCGCCCCAGGGCGTAACGGCGCGGAAGCGGGCCCCGTCCAGCGCCAACCGCACATCCTCGGCCCGCACATCGGCCGCACCGTCCATCCCGTAGCTCAGTCGATCGCAGCCCCAACCGCTCTCGCCCAGTAAACGCCGTCCCCATTCGTCGTCGCGATTGACGGCGGCCGTCGCGCGCTTGGCGCCCCGTCCCAGCGCCTCGAACAGCCGGCGCTTGGCCGCATAGTAGCTTTCCATGTCCCCGTGATAGTCGAGGTGGTCGCGCGTCAGATTCGTGAAGGCCGCCACATCGAAATCGATGCAGGCGGCGCGCTGCTGCGACAGCGCGTGCGACGACACTTCCATGACCGCGCTTTGGCAGCCGGCCTGCACCATTTCAGCCAACAGACTCTGAAGCGCCGGCGCGTCGGGCGTAGTGCGTGTGGCCGGGATGACGCGCCCCCCCAAATTGTACTCTACCGTGCCGATCATGCCGCAGATTCCGCCGGCCGCTTGCAGCAGATCGCGCAAGAGATAGGCCGTCGTGGTCTTGCCGTTCGTGCCGGTAATGCCGGCGACCCGCAGCGCGCGCGACGGATATCCGTAGAAAGCCGCCGCCAATTTCGCCAACGCGAACCGCGCGTCCGGCGTCACGAGTCCGGGCGGATCGCGCCGCGCTCCGCTTTTCTCCCATGCGCACCCCGTCCGCTGCGCGGCCGACCCGTCGGCGCTCGGCGCGCGCTCCGTCACGATCGCGACGGCGCCGCGCTCCAGCGCGTCGCGAATGTAATCGCGGCCGTCCTGGCGATGGCCGGGAACCGCGACAAAAAGGAAGTCCGGCTTAACACGACGAGAGTCGCAGGCCACCCCCTTAATGTCGGGATTGCCGTCGCCCGGCGCCAGAGCCGGATCCAGTTCGTGCAGCAGCGATCGCAGTTTCATGACAAATGGTCGGTTAATGGCGCCCCAGCGCCATTCGATAGCGGGTCGGCAAAATGTCCAGATAGCGGGCGGTCTGCCCGGCGATCTCGCGGAACAGCGGCGCCGCCACCACGCCGCCGTAGTATTCGGGACGCGGTTCGTCGATGACGACCAAAATGCCGATTTCCGGATTTTCGGCCGGTAGAACGCCGACAAAAGACGCCACATAGGCCGAACGCGAATAGGCCCCGTCCACAACCTTCTGGGCGGTTCCGGTTTTGCCGGCCACCTCGTATCCGTCCAGTCGCGCGCGACGACCCGTGCCGCCCTCTTCGGTCACGTCCTGCATCATGCGCAGAACCGCCAGAGCCGTCTCGGGCCGCACCGGCCGTCCCAGCGCCTCCGGGCTGGTCTGAAAGAACAGTTTACCGTCGGCATCGCGTATTTCGCGCACGACATGCGGCCGCATGCGGCGCCCGCCATTGGCGAGAGCGCAAACGGCGCCCAGCAATTGAAGCGGAGTCACGGAAACCGCCTGACCGATGGAAATGCGACTGGAGTCCAGTCGCGACCACCGCTCCGTCCGGTGCAAAATGCCGCGTTCTTCCCCCGGCAGATCGATGCCCGCCCTCTCGCCGAATCCGAACGCGCGCAAATACTTGTAAAGCAGCTTGTCGCCCAGGCGAATGCCCACTTTGGCCGTACCGATGTTGCTGGACTTGCGCACCACATCCGACAGCGTCAGCAACCCGTAGCCGTGTACGTCGCGCAACGGTCGGTTCAGGTAGCGCCACTCGCCGTTTTCGCAATCGATCACCGTCTCGGGCGTGAACAGCCCCTCGTTCAGCGCGGCCGCGACCACCATGGGCTTGAACGTGGAGCCCGGCTCGTAATTGTAGGCAATGGCCCGGTTCACGCGCGTTTCGGGCGCGGTCTGCGCGAATTCGTTCGGATCGAAGACAGGACAATTGGCCATGGCCAGAATTTCCCCGGTCCGCACGCGCTGCACAATGACCAAACCCGCCTTGGCGCTATATTGCGCCACGGTCTCCGCCAAAGCCTGTTCGACAACGAGCTGAATGTTCTGATCCAGCGTGAGCACGACGTTGGCGCCCGTCATGGCGGGAATGTAGCGGCCGCGCCGGCCGTAGATCTCCCGTCGACGGGCGTCCAACGCGCTCTGCAGGTAGCCCGGCGCTCCTCGCAAATAGCGATCCCGCGTCTGCTCGACCCCGCCGCTGCCCTGTCTCTCGTGGTTGACGAATCCCACCACGTGCCCCATGGAGCCTCCCTGCGGATAGGATCGGACCATCGTGTTATGGAAATGAACGCCCGGCAACCCCAGATCGGCAATGGCGGTCGCCACGGGTTCGTGAACAAACCGTTTGAGATAGACGAACTGGCTGTCCGGCCGAATCAGCCGCCGCGCCAGCGCATCCTCCGCCATGTCCAGCAAAGGCGCCAATTTCGCGGCCAGTCGCTCCACATCCTCCTGCTTCAAGCGACTCGGATCGACCCAGACATCCCGGGCCGCAACGTCCATCGCCAATAAATTACACGATCCGTTACGGTCGAATATCTTGCCGCGCACCGCCTGCAGATCGGCCTCGAGAATGCGGCTGCGGCCCGCCACCCCCGTGGCTCGCAGGTGCAGGGAAGCCAAACGAAAACCCATCGCGGCCATGCTCAAGATCAAAAGCGCGCCGGTCGCCAGAAAGCGATAATGAACCATTCTTTCATTCATGGTAGTTCGATCGGGCCAGCAAAGGCGCCCCCCCCTCGACTTTCTGCGTCCCGCGATCCTCGGCCAGAATTCTGACGATCTGATCGTCGCGCGGAAAATCCATCGACAGATTGTGCCGGCTCAGCGCGCGCCGAATATTGACGGCGGAATTAATGCGACTCCACTGGTATTCTTCCGTCAGAACCGCTCGCGCCAACAAACGATTCTCGCGCTCCAACTCCTTGATTTCGGAGCCAAGGGTCTCGCACTCGCTCCCCAGGCGAACATATCCCAGACCCAGTCCGCACGCGGCCAGAATCATACCCGTAAACGGAACGGGCAGAATGAATCCGTCCGCTCGTTTTTTTCGGTTCCTGGTTTTTCTGGCCATAAGACTCCTCCGCCATTTCTCCACGTAATTATTACGAAATCCGTTCCGCCGCCCGCAGTTTGGCCGAACGCGAGCGCGCATTGCCGGCGCGTTCGCGTTCGGACGCTTCCACCGGCTTGCGCGTCAGCACCCGTACGCGGGGCTCCAGCCCTTCCCACTCCGCGCCGCCCGCCTGCAAGGCGCGTTGCCGTCCGGCATGAGCCCGAAAACAACGCTTCACCTCCCGATCCTCCAGACTGTGAAAAGAGATCACCACCATGCGCCCTCCGGGCCCGAGCAATTCGAGTCCGTCGCTCAAAACGGCTTTCAAACATTCCAATTCCCGGTTGACCGCCATTCTCAACGCCTGAAAGGTGCGCGTCGCCGGATGAATCCTGCCTTTTCGTCCGCCCACGGCGCGGGCCGCCACAGACGCCAAATGCTCCGTCGTTTCGATCGGACGCACCGCGCGCTCCCGCATGATCGCGCCCGCCACGCGCCGCGCCCGCCGCTCCTCGCCGTATGCGCGCAGCAGACCGGCCAATTCCTCTTCCGACAAAGAAGCCACCAGCGTGGCCGCCGAAACCGGCGCATCCGGATCCATCCGCATGTCCAGCGGCCCGTCGCGCATGAAACTGAAACCGCGCTGCGCCATAGCGAGCTGATCCGACGACACCCCCAAATCCAGCAGAATGCCGTCCGCCTGTTCCATTCCGTGATGGCGCGCCATGGCCGCCATATCGCTGAAATTGCCGCGCACCAGCGTCCAGCGATCCTTGCTGAAGTCCGCCAGGCGCGCCTGCGCCCGCTCCAGCGCCTGCGGATCTTGATCCAGGCCCAATACCCGCCCTTGCGGCCCCGCTCGTTCGACAATCGCGGCCGTATGACCGCCGCCCCCTACCGTCCCGTCCACGTAGCGACCGCCGTCGCGAACCCGCAGCCAGAACAAGGTCTCCTCCATTAATACGCTCTCGTGCATACATCGGTCCGTCCGCCTCGCCAAACCGCGGCATCATCGTGCGCGTTTGACGGTTCACCGCATCAGACCCGCGCGCTTTGCAAAGAAACCCCGCGCGACAGGGCGGCCGTCAACATGGCTTTCCGATAGCAATGGGGACAAAAAGCGTGCGTGATCGTCCCGGCGTAGTCGGGGCCCAGCCGGGCGTCGAGCCAGCGCCGGCCCAGACGAACCTTGCCGCATTCGCAACAAACAGTCAGCAAAGGACTCTGTTCTTCCGCTTGCTTCATCGTGTCCTCCTCGGCTTGCCCTTGTTTGCGCCTCTCGCGAAGCGCGCCTACATCCCGACATACAGCGCGGCTTCCTTAAGGCTGCCGCCGCCGTTCTCTTCCGTGCGTTTAAGCGCCTGCGGATTCCACAACTCGAAACGATCGAAAGCCCCTACCAGCGTCACCTGGTCTTTCAAATCCGCAAATTTCAACAACTCGTCCTTCACGCGAATGCGTCCCTGGGAATCCCACGCCACCAAATCGGAACGCGACGCCAGCGTACGGGCGAAACTGCGCGCCTTCTCGTCGGCCATCGAATAGTCCCGCATTTTTCGCAAACGCTGCGCGATCTCGCCGGCGGGGAAAACGCACAGACAGGGATGCTGAATGTCGGGCAGCACATACAGGCTTTTCGGAACGCCCACCTGGGCACGCCATTGCGAGGGGATGGTCAGACGTTTTTTGGGATCCAGGGAATGCGTAAAAGAGCTTACAAATACGCCCTGCCCCCGAATCTCGTCTTCCAATATGGCACTATCTGCGTCCACTACGCCCCCCTTTGTGACACTATTTGACATTTCCCCCCACCCATGTCAACAAAAAAACAAATTTTTTATTTTTTTCTTGCGGCCTGAACTTCATCTGCTATGTTTCGCCCTTCCATTCGTCAGGAGCGCCGCGAATGCGAGCACACACGGGTTCCCTTGCGCAGCGTCGGAGAATGAGCGACACCGCGCAAAACAGGGAACGGAAGCGAGTTCTCCCCCGTCCGCGTGGACGAGGGAGGCAAAGCGGATTCTGCGCGCCCGCTCAAGCAAGCCCGCAGGGTTTGCAGCGGAGCGCAAGCACTGTAAAGGAGAAAAACATGAGTTCCGAGTCGACCGTCGCACCCCCGGCCCCTGCCACACCCTCTCCCGCCGCCCCGGCTGCGGAAAAAATATCTTTCGGGAAACCGCCGGAAGAGATCGGCATACGGGATCTTCTCGAAGCCGGCCTGCATTTCGGTCACCAGACCAAGCGCTGGAATCCGAAGATGAAGCGCTACATTTTCGACAAGCGCAACGGCATTCACATCATTGATCTGGCCAAGAGCCTGACCCTGCTCAAGGATGCGCTGACCCGGATTCGGGAAATCGTTCTGAGCGGCAGAAGCATCCTGCTGGTCGGCACCAAGAAGCAGGCGCAGACCATTATTCGCAACGCCGCTACGCAGTCCGCGCAGCCCTATGTCGCCACGCGCTGGCTGGGCGGCTGCATGACCAACCGCGACACGATTCGCCACAGCGTCAAACGACTCAAAGAGCTGGAGGCCATCGAAGCCAAAGACAATTTCGCGACCTTCCACAAGAAGGAGGCGGCCCGCGCGCGGCGCGAACTGAGCAAATTGCGCTACAACCTAGGCGGCATCGCCGACATGGTACAAACCCCGGGCGCGCTTTTCGTCGTGGACGTCAATCGGGAAGCGATCGCCGTCAAGGAAGCGCGAACCCTCGATATTCCCGTTTTCGCCATGGTGGACACCAACTGCAATCCCGATCCGATCGACTACGTCATTCCGGGCAACGACGACGCCATTCGCGCCGTGGAACTCGTAGTGGGCGCCGTTGCGCAGGTTATCGAAAAGGCTCATCGCGAATATGCGAAAATCGCCGCCGAACTGGCTCGCAAAAAGGAAGAGGAGGCCAAACAGGAGGCCGAAGCCAGGAAGGCTGCACAAGAAGCCCGCGCGGCCGAAAAACACAAGAAGGACGCGGCGGCCGCCGCAAAGACGAAGAGCGAATCTTCCGCTGAGAAGAAGCCTGTACCCAAGACCGCCGCGGCCAAACCCGCCCCCGCCAAGGCCAAGGCCGCTGCGGCCAAACCCGCCGCCAAGGTCAAATCGGCGCCCCAAAAAGCGGATACGCCCCCCGACGCTCCGACGGAGGAGAAAACGGCTCCGGCGGAGGCGGTCTCTCCAGCGCCCGCTGCGTCTGCTCCGACCGCCTCGGCAACGCCCGATACAACCCGCGAAGCCGCCGCTGCGCCCGCGAATCACGCCACTGCGGATGCCGCATCCGCTTCTACAGTCAAGGAGAGCTAATCATGGTTGTCATTACCGCCGCTCAAGTCAAGGAACTCAGAGACGCCACCAACGTCAGCATGATGGAATGCAAGAAGGCGCTGGTCGAGACCAACGGCGATTTGGCTGCCGCCACGCGGGCTTTGCGCGAGCGCGGCATGGCCGTGGCCGCCAAGAAAGCGTCGCGAACCGCCAATCAGGGCCTGGTCGCCACCGCCGCCGCGCAGGACGGACGCATTCATTCGCTGGTCGAGGTCAACTGCGAAACCGACTTCGTCGCGCGCAACGCCACCTTCCTGGCCTTTGTCGCCGAAATGGCGGTCAAGGCCTGTGAAAGCGACGAATCGCTGGCCGAGACCATGAAAGACACGCTCACCGCCAAGATCGCCGAAATCGGAGAAAATCTGGTCATCCGTCGGAACACCCGCTTTCGCCTGGAGGGGACCGGCGCCATCGAGGCCTACATCCACCTCAACAGTAAAATCGGCGTGCTCGTAGACTTGGGCTGCGCCAAGCCGGAAAGCGTTGCGCGCGAGGATTTCCGGGAACTGCTTAACGACCTTTGCCTGCATATCGCCGCCTGCGCGCCGCAGTATCTGGAACCTTCCGAAATCCCCGCGGACGTCCTGCAGGCCGAACGGGAGATCTACGCCAAACAGATGGAAGGCAAACCGGCCGCCGTCATCGATAAGATTGTCGACGGCAAAATGCAGAAATACTACAGCGAGGTCTGTCTGCGTAACCAGCCTTTCGTCAGAGAACCCAAACAATCCATCGACCAGCGACTGGCCGAACAGGGTAAAATCATGGGCGACACGCTGACCCTGCGACGCTTCGTCCGCTACCAGGTCGGTCAATAGTGTCGGGCCTTACGACTCCGGCGTCCCTATGACCTCTCATCGAAGCAAGCTGTGGTTCGTGACCTTTCTGACGTTTGTGCGCTTTCCGCTGGTCATGCTTTTCTTCGTCTGCGCCGTTCTGGAATCGAAAAGCCCGCACAATGCGTTCTTCTTCCCGGCCTTCGCGGCGCTGGTTCTGTCCACGGGCACGGACTTTCTGGACGGCTTTTTCGCGCGCAAATTCCAGGTCGTAACGCGCTTCGGCGCCCATGCCGACCCGCTCATGGACAAAATGTTCTACCTGACCACGCTGCCGTTGCTGGTCTATGTCAGCGCGCAGAACCGTCATCAACCGCATGCGCTGATCCTGCTCATTCTCACCGTTCTTTTTCTGTCGCGGGATCAGTGGGTCACGTTTCTGCGCTCGATCGGCTCCATGTACAATGTGTCCGGCGGCGCCAACTGGTCCGGCAAACTGCGCACCGGCATCAATTTCCCGCTGGTATGCGTCATCTATTACTACGAGGCGGCGCCGCAGTCCATGCGCTTTTTCGACATCGACATCGTCTTCGTGTACGCCTTCGAAGCCCTCGCGCTGCTCGTCAACATGGCCTCGCTCTACATCTACACGCGCCGCTACTGGCCCTATATTCGCCGCTCCATTCAGTCGTAAACGCCCCGCCCGCGCTCCTCGACGACGGCCCGAAAACAGGCGTAGGCGGACTCCAGGTCGTCGTTAACCACCGTGCAGGAAAATTCGGAGCGGCGTGCCAGCTCCGCCGTCGCATTGCGGATGCGGCGCTCGACCACCTGCGGCGCGTCTTCCCCGCGCTTTTCCAGACGCTCCCGCAATATCGCAAGGGACGGCGGCGCGATGAAGATGTCCAAAAATCCCTTGGCGATCGGATCCTCCGAATCCGCGCGGCCCACCGCCGCCCGCACCTGCGCGGCGCCCTGCACGTCAATGTCCATCAGCACACTGCGCCCGGCGGTCAGAGCCGCATGCACCGTCTCGCGCAAGGTTCCGTAGCGGTAGCCGTGTACGCGGGCATGCTCCAGAAACAGACCCTGGCGCAGCCGCCGGTCAAACTCCGGCTCGCTCAAAAAATGGTAGTCCCGTCCGTCCCGTTCCTCGCCGCGCGGCGCGCGCGTCGTGCAGGAAACCGAATAGACCATGTCCGGCCGTTCCGCGATCAGCCGATCGCACAAGGTGGTCTTGCCCGCGCCCGAAGGAGCCGAAACCACAATCAGCAGGGGAAAACGACTATTCGACATTCTGCACCTGCTCGCGCATCCGCTCCAAAGCGGTTTTGGCCTCCACCACCAGCTTCGCCACCAGCGCGTCGTTGGCCTTGGATCCGACCGTATTGATCTCTCTGAAAATTTCCTGACAGAGAAAATCCAGCGAGCGACCGCAGGCCTGATCCGAATCCGCAAAGGATTCCCACTGCGCAAAATGGCTGTCGAGCCGATCCATCTCCTCGGAAATGTCGCAGCGTTCGGCGAAAATCGCCACTTCGCGAGCCAGCGCGGGATCCAGTGCGCCCCCCGGTGCAACCATGGCCGCCTCGATTCTTTTGCGCAAGGCGCTTCGATAACGCACCACGATGCGCGGCGCCCGCGCGCGAATCTTGCGCACGAGCGACCGCAACGAGCGCAAATGCGCGGACAGACTCTTGTGCAGCGCGCGGCCCTCGCTCGCCTTCATGCCGCCGAGCGCATCCAGCGCCGCGTCCAGCGCCCGCTCCACGCAGGGCCGCACCCGCGCGGGATCCATGTCCGGCTCTGCACGCCGCGCAACATCCCGCAACGCCACTAGGGAAGCCGCCGACAAATCGTCCGGCAAGTTCAGTTCTTGCGCCAGGCTGCGGATTTCGGCGATGAGACGCCTCATTCCCTCCGCATCCATGAATCCGCTTCCCGTAGAGCGCGCGTCCGGCGCCATACGCACCGTCACCGACAAATGCCCGCGCGAGATGCGCTTGCGCGCCCGCGCCACCAGATCCGCCTCCAGCGCCTGCAACGGTCTCGGCATGGAGACGCGCGCGTCGAACTGCTTGCGATTGACCGCGCCGATCTCGACCTCCGCGCTCCACCCTTCCGCGCGGCTCTCGCCGCGCCCGAACCCAGTCATGCTTACCACGGCCATGCCAATCCTTTCTCGTTCGCGTTGGGGTCCAGACCCCAAACCAGATCGGGAACCGTCGCATATTTCAAAGCGTTTGTCTACCCCTCGACTAAGGGTTCGCGCAAAAATAAATTCACAGAATCGGGCGTGTAGGCCCCGCCCGGCAAGGCGCGAAAACGCAGGAATATTCGCGATATTTCGAGTTTTCGCAACG
>CAZYAW010000011.1:0-16463 GCA_964646045.1 uncultured Victivallales bacterium
CTGCACGCGCTTTCTGACCCGGAGCCTGCTCCGGGAGAAGGCTCATGTGCCGGCGCGGGCGCCGGCACGTAAAGCGCGTGCAGGCACGCGCACTCAAAATGCTCGGCATTCGGCGCGCATTGCTTATGATAACACCCGTGAACGGTTACGTTTTTTCAAACAATCCGCCTGGTGTCAGGCCTCGGAAAACTCGCGGACGACTTTTCCGGTCCAGACACCGAGCGGTGGCGCACCCGGAGAGACTCGAACTCCCAACATTCTGATCCGAAGTCAGATGCTCTATCCGATTGAGCTACGGGTGCACTCAAGAGACCGATATATATGCCCCGACGCAGGCCGGAAGACAAGCACAATTTTCGAGATCCGGAATAAGCGAGCGTTTTTCACTGTCATCCCATCGAATAATGGAAGGATGGATGGAGTCGTGAAAGTGCGCGAGCGTCTGCGGATGTGCGGGTTGCGGCCGGTCGCCCGGTCCTCGCCTATTGTCATGCGGGATGCTCGCTTTGTTGCGGAGAGGGCGGCGTGCTTCCGCGTTCTGGCATTGCAGAAAGAGCCGCAAATGATTCAGTCCCTCCCGCTCGCTCAGGAATCCGCCATGGAAAATCATGGTGAAATCCTGGACCCAGATCGCGGGATAGCAGCTTCTGCCGCCGGGACGGACCGCCGTAAACGGCAGCGGCGATTTGCGGCGGGACGTCGTACAGAGGCAGAAGTCGTGGAGCGGGAACGCGGTAGAGTCCGCCGAATCGGCCGCGCATGTCATGATGGCAGGACTTCTCCGCCTTCGAGAGCATAGCCCGCTCTTTTCCCCGACGCTTCATGCCGCGGCACGGCGCCAGGCCCTTTCCATCGCGCGTTCCGAGCGGCTTATGATTAAAATCTTGCCATGCCATGCGGATTGTGTTTGAGTGGAGCGCAACCAATAAATCCGGCGACTCACTCGTCTTCTTTGTAGAAGGAGGCCGTATGATTATGAGAATCTCCATGGCTTTAATGACGGGTTGCGTGACGGGCCTGGCGGCGAGTCTTGTTTTCGCCGTGCCCGCTCCGGTTGTCGCCGAAGCGGACTCGACGAGTTCCGAGCGTTACCGTATCATCGTGGAACGCCAGCCGTTCGGCGATCTGAGCCCGCCGCCCCAGCCCACGACAAGAATTCGCCCTGCACCGCCGCCACCGCCGCAGGCCGCCCCGTTTGTGGACGGACTGCGCATGTGCGCCATTCACCAGGGCGCCGACGGCGTGTTGCGAGTGGGTCTGGCCACGATCGCGCCCGCACCGACGCGACGCGTGCCGATCCGACGCGGACGCGGTCCGGTCAGGGCGCCCGTCCCGCCACAAGCGGCGCAGCAAAAGAACTATTATCTGCGCGTCGGGCAAACCAGCGACGACGGCATCACGCTGTTGGACGCCAACTACGAGGAAAAGAAGGCCCTGCTGAGCCAAAACGACGAACGACACTGGATATTCATGGACGGACAATCGCAGCCTGCGGAAGAGATCGCGATGACGCAGCCCGTCGCCGCGCCCCTGCCGCGCCCGCCGGCGCCCGCCGCCAGTTCCGTTGCGACCCCGGCGGAGAAACATCCCCAAACCATGTCGCGCGAAGAACGGATGAGATGGCGCAGGCAGGAGATTCTGCGCCGCCGTCAGGAGTCGGCAAACACTCAAGCCGAAGGTACGGCGCCCCTCACTCCGGAAGAACGACGAAAAAAACTGCAGGATCTTAACATGGCACTGATTCGGGCGCGCGGCGAGAAAGGCCCTCCGCTGCCCATTGCCCTGACACCCGAACAGGACCGGCAACTGGTCAGCGAAGGCGTCTTGCCGCCGCAGGAATAAAACCCCGAATTTGTTGCGAACCCCGTAAACCACATGGAGACAAGGGTACGAACATGGCAAACCCAAACGATGCCGGTCGCGATATAGAATCCGAAATCTGGAACGCCATTTCCGCTTTCGAGCAAATTGTCGAAGCCATTCCCAACGACCGGGCTTCGCTGGACGCTCTTTCGCACGCCTACGAGCAGATTGGCGATCTCACCCGCGCCAAAGACTATCTTCTGCGTTTTGCCAGAGTCCTGCTGGACGAGGAAGACGCCGTCGCCTGTCGGGAACTGCTTCCGAAAATCAGCAAGTACGCGGAACAGGACGCGGAAATGGCCGAAACGGCGCTGCGCATGCAGAGGCTGATTCACAAGGCGGAGGAGGAACCGGCAGAGCCATCGTCGGCCGGCGCCGCAGTCCCCGCCGCCCCCTCGCCCGTTGCGCCGTCCAGTTTCAAGTTCAATCTTTCCGAAGAGATGTCCTTCGCCTGGAACCTGTCGGAGTCGCACCAGATTACGGCGGACGAGTATTCGAGTATCGTTCAGGATCTGACCGAAATATCCGCCTCGGCCGCCACCACCACGGTATCGGTACTGCACATTCTGGAAAACCGAAGCTTCAAAAACATCGACAAAGTGATCGCGCACGTCTCCGGCGAATGCAATGCGCCTTTCATTCTGCTCTCTTCCTTTTCCATCACGAAGGCGGCCTTTGGCCTGTTGCCGGCAGAATTCATGTTGCGGCGCGGCGTACTGATCTTCGACCTGCTCGGCCAGGACGCGCTGGGTGTCACTATGAATCCTTACAACCTGGCCTTGCGCAAGGAAGTGGAATCCATCGTCGGCCGCACGTGTCACTTCTTCATGACGCTTCCGTCGGAATTCGATCGCGTATTGAGCAAGAGCGCCGAAATCATGGCTCAGCAGGAAGACTGAGCCAGCGCCGCACCTGCTCCAGCAGGGCTTCTACGGCATGCGGCTGATCGACCGCTCCGATCGCGTTGCCCCCGACATAGAGCGCAAACTTCCCGCGCCCGCCCGCCAGAGCGATATCCGCCTCGCGCGCTTCGCCCGGTCCGTTGACCCGACAACCCATCACTGCCACCAGCGGACGGCGCCCCTGCGGCTCGGCGGCATAGAGGCGCTCCAGCCCTTCCTCCACCGCCTGTGCCACGGCCCGCACGTCCACTTCGGCACGCCCGCAGGCGGGACACGATATCACCGCCGGGCCGGCGGCACGCAGCCCCAGGCTGCGCAACACTTCCAGACCGACCTTGACCTCGGTCTCGGGCGTGTCGGTCAGAGATACGCGCAGGGTGTCGCCAATGCCCTCGGCCAGCAGAATGCCCAGGGCCACGCTCGAACGCACGGTTCCGGGCAGGAGCGTGCCGGCTTCGGTCACGCCCAAATGCAGGGGATAATCCGTTTGTTCGGCCAGCAGGCGATAGGTGCGCACCGTGCGCATCACATCGGAAGCCTTGGCGGAAACCTTGATCTCCCTGTACCCGAGTTCTTCCAGGATGCGCGCGTGACGCAACGCGCTTTCTACCAGCGCTTCCGGCGTGGCGCCGCCGTGGCGCGCCAGGATGTCCTTTTCCAGTGAACCGGCATTGACGCCGATGCGAATGGGCACACGCCCGGCCTGCGCCGCGCGCACCACCTGCGCAACGGACTCGGATCCGCCAATATTGCCGGGATTGATGCGCAGTCCGTCCACGCCGGCATCCAGCGCCGCCAGCGCCAGTTTCGCATCGAAGTGAATGTCCGCCACCAGTGGAATGGCGACCCGCCGCCGGATATCGGCCAGCGTATGGGCCGCGCGCATGTCGGGAACGGCCAGACGCACGAGATCGCAGCCCATGGCCGAAACCGACTCGATTTGCCGCACACAGGCGTCCGCGTCGCGCGTGTCCGCCTTCGTCATGGTCTGAACGGACACGGGCGCTCCCCCGCCTATCGCCAGGCCCCCCAAACGGATCTGCCGAGTCGCGCGCCGCCGCGCTTTCATTCCTGCGCCGCTCCCGAAGAGCGTTCGCCGGCGTCTTCCTTGTCGGACATCCCGCGCCCCTCGTTCGTTTCGCGTTCCGGCGCAGGGGGCTGATTGGTTTGCGTCCCTTCCGCAGGCGGGAGCCCCGTCGCTTCCAACGTCGCGACATTCTCCTGCTGACGGAACAGGTTTTTGACCCTTGTCCCCAGATCCGCCACACGGTCCACGTCGCGCACGCTGAGAAACACAAACAGCGCGAGCAGCAAAACCATGCACACGTTGACCAGTCCCTCGACTACCCAAACCTTGACCGGGCGCCGCGTGACGCCCTCCCACAAAGCGAAAACGATATGTCCGCCGTCCAATACGGGGATCGGCAGCAAATTGATGATGGCCAGGTTGACGTTCAGAAAGCCGGTAAACCAGACGGCCAGCATAAAACTGACCTGCACGATCTGCCAGTAGCCAAGAATCAGTCCGACCGGTCCGCTGACTGCGCCCTGCGCCACCTTGGCCCGACCCGGTGTCGTCAGAGCGTGCAACACCCGAAAAACCGCCGAAGCATGGTGTTTCAACTGCTCGCTGGGCAAAGGCCGCACCACCGTATCGAAATCCACTGCGCGCGGATTGAATTCAACTCCGATCAGAGCGCGCTCCAACTCCTCGTCGTATTGCGGGGTCACCTTCATCGTCACCCGTTGATCGCCTCGCAACACGACCACATCGACTTCCCGGTCGCGATGGGCGTTCACAATCTCGTTCAATTGCGGAATACTGGTCACGGGCTGCCCGGCCATCTCGACAAAAATGTCACCCGGCAAGATACCCGCCGCCTCCGCAGTGGTTCCCGGACGGGTGCGTAGCGTCAGACACAATTCGATGCCGCCCACGCCGGGGATGCGGCGTCCGCCCATTTCGCCGGGCTCCGTCGCCAGGCGGATCGTCTTCGCGGTCCCGTCCGGGGCCGCCACCTCCAACGTCACCTCCGTTTCGATAACCGCCTCGTTCTGCACCTCGCGCCAACTGCCGACGTCCTTGCCATTCACAGAGAGAACCCGGTCGCCGACGCGCAAGCCCTGCCGATAGGCCTCGCCTTCATCGTCCACATAGCCCACCGTAGGGTCGCGTTCCGCCGGACCGGCCGGCATGCCGACGGCGTATACGACCCACGCCAGAATGACGGCCATCAGAATGTTGCCGGCCGCGCCGGCCAGCGCCACCGCGATTTTCTTCCAGGGCGAAATCAGCGGCAACGGCGGCTTTTTCTCCTCTGTCGCCGGCGCATCCGCTTCCGAATCGTCCGGCGGCGTCTTCTCTTTCTTCTCCGACAACTGCAGGCGGCCCATGGCCGCCGGATCGAGTTGCGGCAGAGCCACGTAGCCGCCAAACGGGATCCACCCGATGCGATAGACGATGCCGTTGATCTCCTTTTTCCAAAGCGCCGGGCCAAACCCGATGGAGAAGGTTTCCACCACCAGCCCCAGCCGCCGGGCCGCGATGTAGTGGCCGAACTCGTGAATCAAAATGGTGATGCCCAGAAAGAAGATCAGGGCCGCCGCCGTCGTAATATTACCAAACATGCTTTCGCTCCCTCGGGTGTTCCTGTCTCCGCGACAGGCTTGACAATCGGCCGCGCCGTGCGCCTAACGCGCGCCGCGCAGCGCCTCGGTCTCGGATCGCGCCCAGCGATCCGCCTCTTCTATCGTCGCCAAATCGGGCGCGGCGCGCAACGTGTGCCGTCCCATCACTTCCTCCACCATGCGGGGGATATCGGAAAAAGCGATTTCATGGCTCAAAAAACGCGCCACCGCCGCCTCGTTGGACGCATTGAGAACCGTCGGCATGGTGCCCCCCGTCCCCGCCGCCCGCCGCGCCAGAGCCAGGCACGGAAAGCGCCGTTCGTCCGGCGGCTCGAACGAGAGCGTGCCGATACGGGCCAGATCCAGCGCGGGCAGGCCGCCGTCCAGCCGTTCGGGCGCCGTCAAGGCGTACTGAATGGCGAAACGCATATCGGGCGGACTCAACTGCGCCAGCACGCTGCCGTCCGTGAATTCCACCATGGAATGCACGATGCTCTCGGGATGAATTAGCACTTCGATCTTCTCGACGGGAATATCGAACAGCCAGCGGGCCTCCATGATCTCAAGGCCCTTGTTCATCATGGTGGCCGAATCGATCGTCACTTTCGGGCCCATCGCCCAGTTGGGATGGTCCAGCGCTTCCCGTACGCCGATACGTTCGAAATCGACATCCTTTTTTCGCGCGAACGGACCGCCCGACGCCGTCAGCACGAGTCTTCGCACCTGACGTACGCGCTCGGCGCGCGAGCCCGACGGCAGGCACTGGAAAATGGCGCTGTGTTCGCTGTCCACCGGCAGCAGCGCGCCGCCGCCGCGGATGCAGGCCTCGATCACCAAATGACCCGCCGCCACCAGGGTCTCCTTGGTCGCCAGCGCCACGCGGGCGCCGCGCGCCAGCGCCGCCAGCGTCGGCCGCAGGCCCGCCATACCGACCACGGCGCACAGCACGATGTCCGACTCGATCTCCGCGCTCATTCGTTCCAGCCCCTGCGCGCCCTGCCAGACCCGTACATGCGGCGGCGCCGCCGCCGCGCAACGTTCGGCGGCGTCCGGATCCGCGATCGCCACATGCCGCGCGCCGCACTGCGCCGCCTGTTCCAGCGCGCGCCGATAGTTGCACTGCGCGGCCAGGCCCGCCACGCGGAAACGATCCGGCAGCGCCGCCACCACCTGCAACGCGCTTTCGCCGATCGACCCCGTGCTTCCCAATATGAGAACGGTTTTCATACCCTCGTCAGTATTCGCGCGTACACATACACGACCGGCGCCGTAAACAGCAAACTGTCGAAAACGTCGAGCATGCCCCCGTTGCCCGGAATCAGCCCGCTCGAATCCTTGGCTCCGGCCGAGCGCTTGATCAGCGACTCGAACAAATCGCCCGTCACGCTGGTCGCGCCCAGCAGCAGCCCCAGTGTCACGGCGTGTGCCAGGCCGAAGGGCAGGGCGCCCAAAGCGCTCCCCCCCAGAACACTGAACAAGACGCTGGTCCCCACCGCCGTTGCCATGCCGCCCCAGAACCCCTCCCAGGTCTTTTTGGGCGACAGACGCGGGAACATCGGGCGGCGCCCCGCCAGGCGTCCAGCGGTATACGCGCCAATATCGGAACACTTCACGACGACTACGGCGTAGAGCAGCAGTCGGCGCCCCGTCACGCCGATAGGCGCCAGCCACTCCGTCGGCGTCTCCCACAAGGCCAGTCGCACCATGAAGCTCAACAATACCGGAACGTAGGCGATCCCGAACAAAGTAAGGCCCAGCGAGCGCAACGGATCCGACGAACTCTGGGCTGCGAAAAGACGCGCGAACAGACAGAGCAGCAGCAGGCCGCCCGCACAGGACTCCCAGTGCCGAAACGCGCCCATGGCGGGCAACACGCTCGCATTCAGATCCACGAAAACGACCGTAACCCACAACGCGCCGAGCGCCAGACCCGTACCCGCGAAAACGCTGGACCCCGACGAACGGGCCATGGCGTAGAACTCGCGCAGCCCCACCGCCGTCAGCAGCAGCGCCAGCGCCCATAAAGCGATGGGCGGCAGAAAAAACGCCGCCCCGAAGAAGACGGCTCCCATTAAACAGGAACTGACTATGCGATGTTTAAGCAAGACGCTTCCCCCAGCCCTAAAACAAACAATAGCATGGCGACTCTTTATGGATCGACCGCATCGGCCTCTTCCCACACCTGCAGCAGCGCGTCGAAAAGCCGACGGCGCTCCTCGACGGGAAGTTCCTTTTCCTGCGCATCCGCTTCGCTCGTCCGGCGTCTCTGCCGTCCGGAACCGCCCCGGGCCTGCGGCACCCGGCAGAAATCGCCCACCGTCAAAATCTCGGCGCCCAGCGCGCGCGATTGACGGGCGACTTCGCGGTCGTCGGACACCACTGTACAGGCGCTGTAGCGCCGCAATTCTTCCACCAGCGCGACAATGCGTTCGTCCGCCGTCTCGCCCGTTTCGCTGTAGAGCACGCGCACGCCGTTCGCGCCGCCGCCCGACCCGTCAAATCCGTAGCCGGCTCCGTCAAACACCACCCAGAACTGCCGCACATCGCCGCGCGAAGCCATCCAAGCCTGGCAAAAACGAACCAGCGCCGCGCGAGCCGCCTCCAGTCCGCGCTCGAAATGGGCTTTCAGCGACGGTTCCCGATGCAGCACATTGTAGCCGTCCAGCACCAGAATGCGGTCGCCGCCCAATTGTTTCGCACGCTTGCGCATTGATCGCTTCCGTCCGCCAGAGTCCGTGCCCGCCGCAGGCTCCTGTCATACCTTTGCGTCCGCCGTGGCACGGGCGTCCCGCCCGTGTTTCATAAACGATTCATCCATGCCCAAAGGCTTTTTGTAAAAACCTTTCCAGATGAACCAAGGCAACATGGCACAATTCCGTCCCCCATGCAAACCCGAAATCACAGGGGCGGCAAATCTCATTGTCGGCATGATCCCCCGAAAGTATTTCGCTTGCCTTTCGGGAACGGGTCGTCCACTGTGGAAGAGATTGGAATTGGCGACGGCCAATCTCTTCCGGGATCCGCATGCGGTCTGCGGAATACGGAACGGCAACCACCCGCCGCGGAGGACGTCCGGCATGACCCTGTTCGCAGAGCGCCAATCGTACACGATCAAAGACATCGAACATCTCAAGACATTGGATCGAGCCGGCGTGCTGAAGGTTCTCGAGTCCTTCGACGAACGCGGAATGAGCGATATCGTTCTGGCTCGGCGCCTGGCCGAACGTTTCGCCCCCGACCGGGTTCCCGGACTGCAGACCGCACTCGCTTCAGGCCGTTCCGCCGTGTTGGAAACGGCTCTGGGCGCCGCTTTCGCCGCCGGCGGCGCCGCGACCCCGATGAGTCTCGTCGCCTACGAAGATTCCATGGTCGATGCGATCCTGGACCACCGCTTTTCATTTTATGGCGAGACCTATTCGTTGCCCGAGGATATCGACTGGGACTTCAACCCCGGCAGCGCGCACTGGGCGCACGATCTCAACCGTTTCACCTTTCTGTACCCGCTGGTGGCGGCATGGGAACGTACCGGACAGGAACGATACGCCCGGAAAGCCGTCGCACTGATCCTGGACTGGATACGCAAGGCGGACATCGGATTGTGCTTCCGGGGCACGCCCTACATGTTCGGCTCCTACCTCAACAACGCCATACACTGCAACGCATGGTGCGCGAATCTCGACCGCCTGTATAGGGCCGGACTGGTCTCCAACATGGAAATCGCGCGCATTCTGAAAAGCATTTACGACCAGACGGCCTACCTGGAAGTCATGACGGCTCGGCACTACGGGAACTGGCCGACCATTGGGAACCGCGCAATGGCCGAAGTCCTCGCCGCATGGCCGCTGGAAGGACGCACGCGTCGCTGGCTCCAGTTTATCGCCGCCAATCTGGACGAGCAAATCGCCGAACAGATCTATGCCGACGGCGCGCAGTTCGAGCTGGCGCCAAACTACCATTGGCTTGTGGCGCGCAACGTGCTCGGAGTCCAAAAATGCCTGAAACAACTCGGGTATTCGCTGCCGAAAAGCGCCCTGCAACCGCTCGCGCGCATGGTGCGATTTACGCAACAACACCATACGCCGGACGGAAAACTGGCGGCATTCAACGACGCGGATCCCGAAAGAACGGCGCCCATCGACCACGTTCTGGCGGAGACCGGCGAAACAGGGCTGCTCAGTCCGCCCGCAACACTCGACAGCGAATGTTTCGACATCTCGGGCCGATGTTTCCTGCGCGACCGCGCGGACCGCGGGGACTTCTACCTGGCCTTCGACGCCGGACCGCTGGGAGCCGGCCACTATCATCAGGACAAGCTCGGTTTCGTGCTCAGCGCTTTCGGCAAACAGTTCCTGACCGACCCCGGCCGACATGGCTACGAATTCAAGCGTTCGTTCGCGTATATCGGATACCTGCAAGGCACGGCGGCGCACAACACGATTCGCGTGGACGGGAAAGACCAGCACGACACGCCGTCCCGTACCGCGCGCGAACAGGGGGCGGCCAAGGTCGCCTTTTCCGCCGATCCCGACGAAGTGCGAGCGACGGCCTGCTATGACGCCGGTTACGGAACCCGCAACGAAGTCCGCGTGGCGCACGAACGAACTATCGTGTTCGCGCGCCCACAGCGCTTCTGGATGGTCTTCGACCATGTGTTCGGGCTCCCGGACGACACGGAAGCGGAACACGATGTCGAGGCCCGTTTCCAGTTTATGCCCGGACCGGTTGTGCTCGACGGAAACGGCGCGCGAACCAACTTTGCGGACGCGAACCTGCTGATTCGAACCGCCGACATGTCCGGCCGCGACCCGGACCGGGTGATACTGCGGTGCGGGGAGGAGACCCCCAGAGCCGGCTGGTATTCGCCGTGCACCGGCGTCGTTCTTCCGGCGCACCAGCTTGCCATACTCCGATCGGGGCCGCTGCCGCTGCAAACCGTCACCCTGCTGTTGCCCTACCTCTCGTACGAGACGCCGTCCGTTACGCTGACATACGACGGCGCAACGGCCCGCATAGCTCTGAACGGCGGACCCGAGATCGAAATCCGACGAGACTTGTAGCCGGACAACTCGCAGGCCGGGCCCACCCGGGCGTCCGATCGACATCGCTTGTTTGCCAGGGAACACATAGCTGCGGGCCCCCCGGATGGCCTGACGGATATCCTATGCGAAAAGATTTTTTTCAACCGCCGACGTTATTGACTTGTCATCGGACGCAGAATGCGTCATCAAAGCTCATCTCTTAACCCCGTGGAGTGACGCGATGAGCCATGAAACAGCCGTTTTGACCTACGACGGCAAAACCTACGAATATCCGGTTCTAACAGGCTCCGAAGGCGACCAGGCCATTCAGATCGCCGCCTTGCGCCGCCAAACCGGATGCGTCACGCTCGACGACGGCTACGTAAACACGGGTTCCTGTCTCAGCCGCATCACCTTCATTGACGGCGAACAGGGCGTTCTACGCTATCGCGGCATTCCCATCGAGACCCTGGCGGAAAAATCCTCTTTTGTCGAAACCGCCTGGCTGCTGATTTACGGACGCCTGCCGACCTCGCCCGAACTCAAGCGTTTTTCGGCCCTGCTCACGCAGAACGAGAACCTGCATGAGGACATGAAATACCATTTCGAGGGGTTCCCCTCCCATGCGCATCCGATGGCCATTCTCTCCGCCATGATCAATGCCAGCAGTTGCTTCTATCCCGGCATGGGCGTAGGACGCACCACAAGCGAATTGTTCGACCTGCACGCCGCCCGCCTAATCTCGCAGGTGCGCACCATCGCCGCCTTCTCCTACCGCAAATCGCGCGGGCTGCCGATCATCTATCCCAAACCGTCCTACCGTTACACCGCCAATCTGCTGCACATGATGTTTTCCGATCCGTACGAGGACTACGAACTCAAGCCGGAAACCGTACGGGCGCTGGACCTTATTTTCATCCTGCATGCCGACCACGAGCAGAACTGCTCCACCTCCACCGTGCGCATGGTGGCCTCCAGTCAGGCCAGCTTGATGGCCAGCGCCGCCGCCGGCGTCTGCGCCCTCTGGGGTCCGTTGCATGGCGGCGCCAATCAGGCGGTCATCGAGATGCTGGAAGACGTTCTGCGCAGCGGCGACGACGGGACCAGGTTCTTGGCGGCCGCCAAGAACGGCGGACAGCGACTGATGGGCTTTGGCCATCGGGTTTACAAGCAGTACGATCCGCGCGCCAAAATCATTCGCCAGGCCTGTGACAAATTGCTGCAGGCTTTGGCCGTGGACGACCCCCTGCTGGACATAGCGCGCCGCATGGAAGACCTCGCCCTGAACGACGCCTATTTCATCGAGCGACACCTGTATCCCAACATCGATTTCTACAGCGGCATCATGCTGCGCGCCATGGGAATTCCCACCGAGATGTTCCCGGTCTTCTTCGCCATCGGTCGCATGCCGGGCTGGATCGCCAATTTCAAGGAGATCATGGACGATCCCAAAACCCGCATCTATCGGCCTCGCCAACTCTACATCGGTCCCGTGCAGACCTCCTACATCCCGATCGCGGAACGAACCTGACCCCCGTCCCGAAAGGTTGTCAGATAACGTCGTTGGGGACAATATCCGGCCATGAGTCCTGCCGACGAGGTGCGTGGGGGGGCGAGTGGTTTCCCCCGCATACTCACACGCTCGGAATCACACTTCAACCTTCACACCTTCAACACTTTCTTTTGCCTTTCCAGCGTGCGTCGAAAATAGTCGATCACGGCGGGCAGGCCTTCGGCGAGGGATATCTGCGGCGACCAGCCCAGTTTTTCGCGGGCCAGCCGGATATCCGGCTGGCGAACCTTGGGGTCGTCCACCGGTAAATCGCGAAAGACGATTTGCGACGCGCCCCCGGTGGCCTCGACAATCGCACGAGCCAGATCGAGAACGGTCATTTCGTTCGGATTGCCGACGTTGACGGGGCCGGACTCTTCGCTGGTCGCCAAACGGTAAATGCCCTCGATCAAATCGGAGACGTAGCAGAAGCTGCGCGTCTGCATACCGTCGCCGAACACGGTGATGGGTTCGCCGGCCAGGGCCTGCGTCACGAAAGACGGAATCGCGCGACCGTCGCGCGGACGCATGCGCGGCCCGTACGTGTTGAAAATTCTGACAATCTTGGCATCCACCCCGTGATAGCGACGATAGGCCATGGTCATGGCCTCGGCGAAACGCTTGGCTTCGTCGTACACTCCGCGCGGGCCCACCGGATTGACATTGCCCCAGTATTCTTCGCGCTGCGGATGCACCAGCGGATCGCCGTACACTTCGGAAGTCGAAGCCAACAGCAGCCGCGCGCCCTTGACGCGAGCCAGGCCCAGCGCCTTGTGCGTACCCAGCGCGCCGACTTTGAGCGTTTGAATCGGCAACTCGAGATAGTCCACCGGACTGGCCGGCGAGGCGAAATGAAAGATATAGTCCACCGCACCCGGCACTTCAATATATTCGGTCACGTCATGACGCACAAATTCAAAGTTGCTGTTGCCCTCCAGGTGCGTCAAGTTGGCCTCGTTGCCCGTGATCAGATTGTCCAGACAGATCACCCGGTGGCCCTCGGCCAGCAGACGATCGGTCAAATGCGATCCCAAAAACCCAGCACCTCCTGTAACCACTGAAACCGGCATAGCTCTCCTCCATAAATTATGATCAAACTGTTCCGTCGTGAGATGCGGCGAATATGCGTCGCATCATTTGAAAATTACGGCAACCACTCAGGTATCGACGAGATACGAACCATGCAGAACAAGATAAGATTTCACAGACTACACGGAACACACGGCGACAGTCTTGCGGCACGGTTCCTCTTAATTGATTCCGTGTACTCTGTGTAATCCGCGGTCGGGCATTGGGTAACGGGCCTCACGCGCCTCGGGTCTCAAACGAGACTTAATCCGCAAGCAAACCTATGTAGGGCAACGGCGCCGGAAAAGCAACTACCTTTTTCGCACCAGTTCCGCGTATCGGCCTTCGCGACGCAGCAGCTCCGCGTGCGAACCCGATTCCACGATGCGTCCGCCGTCCAGCACGACAATCAGATCCGCCGAGCGCACCGTCGAAAGACGATGGGCGATCAGGAGACTGGTTCGACCGCGCATCAGCCGATCCATGGCCTGCTGCAGCAGCGATTCGGTATGGACGTCGAGGGCCGAGGTGGGCTCGTCGAGAATCAAAATGGCCGGATCGGCCGCCAGCGCGCGCGCAATGGACACAAGCTGGCGCTGCCCTTCGGAAATGGAAGCGCCGCCTTCGAGGGCCAGGGTGTCGTATCCTTGCGCCAGGCGTTCGAGCGCCGGGCCGATCCCCAGATCGCGCGCCAGCGCCATGGTCTGCTCCCGCGTCATATCGGGGCGCCGGAAACGAATATTGTCCAGTATGGAGCCGGAGAAGAGAAATCCGTCCTGCGGCACCACCGCCATGTGCCGATGCAAATCTTCCTGCCGATAGGCGCGCACATTGCGTCCGTCAATCAGCACCTCGCCCGCCGTGGCGTCGTAGAAGCGCGCGGCCAGCGCCGAAAGCGTGGTTTTGCCCGCGCCCGTGGCGCCCACCAGGGCCACGGTGCGGCCGGCCGGAATGCGTAAACTGAAGTCGCGCAGCACCCACGGGCTCTCGGGACTGTAACGGAAATCCACGTGCCGAAACTCGATCTCGCCGCGCAGTCGGTCGGCCGGCGCCGGATCGGCCGGATCGGCCACGGCCGGAGGCATGTCCATGATCTCGTAAATGCGCTCGGCGGCGGCCATGGCGCGCATCGACATGCTGTACATCTCCACCATCATGCGCAAGGGCCACAGAATCGTGTTGGAATAGAGAATGTAGGCGGCCAGATTGGCCGGCGTGAGACGCTGCGACCAGACATCCGCCCAGGGCGAGTGCAGAAGCCAGGCGCCGAACCCCACCACCACGGCGGTATTGAGAATGCCCAGAAAGTCCATGGAGGGCATAAAGATGGCGTCCAGGCGGGCGATGCGGATTTCGTTGTCGCGATTGATGCGGTTCAACTCGCTGAACTCGTCGAAGGTACGCCGTTCGCGCGAGAAGGCCTGCACCACGCGTACGCCCCGCACGTGTTCGCTCATGTGGGCCACCATGCGACTGTTCTGCTCCCGTCCCCGGCGCTGAGCCCGCGACATGCTGCGCCGGTAGGCCACCGAGGCGGCCACGACAATGGGCGCTATGAAGAGCGACGGCAGCAGAAGGTAGGGGGAAATGCCGGCAATGCGATATAGGGCGTAGCCGAAGGCGGTCAGGAAAACGACGATCATCATCAGCGTATAGGTCATGAACTCGGAAATGTACCAGATGTCGCCCGTCCCGCGCGCGATCAGCCAGCCCGCCTTGTGCGCATGATAGAAACTGGAGGAAAGACTTTGGAGCTTGGCGAAAAAGTCCTTGCGCAATTGCTCGATGGCCTTGTTGCTGGCGTAAATGGAGGTCATGAACTGTCCCATCCCGAACAGGCGATTGACAAAAGCCAGTCCCGCCAGCAGCAAAACGACGGAGGTCGCGCTGCGCACCGCCGAAGACTCCGCTTCGAGCAGGCGGGTGGCCAGATAGATAATCTGCATGTCAGCCGCGACAGAGATCAGCACCAGTACATTGCCCAGAAGTATAAGACGGCGATAGGGCCAGCAAACCGCTCGACCATAACCCGGCGCTCGGGAGAATGACCCAGATATACGCCGAAGCCAGGACAATATAGATGGTGGATTCCAGCATATGGGTAAACCCGAAGCGGAAGTAGCGGGACGCGTAATTGACGTCTTCCACCACGTTGGACACCAGCGTTCCGCTATGGGTCTTGTCATGATAGGCGAACGAGAGGCTCTGCATCGTATTGAAAATGCGGTTGCGCAAATCGTACAGAACGTTTTCGCCCAGCCGGGTTTCCAGCACGGAACGGGCGTAGGTCACCGCCCAGCGCAGCAGCGCGAATACGATCAGCGCGCCCGGAATCAGCGCGATGCGCCCCGTCGGCGTGGCCAGAAAATCAAGCGAACGGCCCGCCAGCCGCAACGGCTTGTGGCCCATGGCGTCCACGTATATCTGCAGCAACTTGGGCAGAGCCAGTTCGACCGCATTGAACAGGACCACCGCGCCCAACGTCGCGCCCAGCAATCTCTTGCGATGCCGCAGGCACACGCGCAACAACCCGTACATACCGCGCGCGCTTCTCACAATGCGTCCGGCGCCAGGCGGCGCAACCACGCGGGCAGCGCTGCCAGATCGGGAATCCATGCGTCGGCCGCCATCCCGGCGCCCCGCGCGTTGACCAGCAGAGTGCGGCATCCGGCACGGCGTCCGGCTTCCATGTCCGTCGCCTGATCGCCGATCATCCAGGAAACGGCCAGATCGATTTCATGACGCCGCGCGGCTTCCAGCAGCATGCCGGGCCGCGGTTTGCGACAGGCGCAGTCGTGAAAGTCCTGGTGCGGACAGTAAAGAACATCGAGAAAGTCCAGTCCGGTTCGTTCCGCCAGCTCGCGGCGCAATCGGCTATGAATATCCCGTACCGCGGCCTCGGACATGACGCCGCGCGAGATACCGCTCTGATTGGTAACCAGCACGCTCTCGAAGCCCAGATCGCGGACCAGCCGGAACACCTCGAAAAATTCCGGCATCCACGCAAACTCGGACCAGTCGCGCACCCATCCGGCGCCCGGCGACCGGTTCACAATGCCGTCACGGTCGAAAAAAAAGCACTTTCTCATGGCCGTCCGTTCCCGCCCCGTTCCATTCCGAACGCTCGTTCCATTGAGCCGCAAACCACCATGCCCGCCAAACGTGGCACGGGCGTCTGGTCCGTGTTTAGAAGTGGCACGGGCGTCCCGCTCGTGTTTTGGGAATAAACCCTCCGCTTTGCGAGCGCCCTGTCTCTTATGAATACGTGCGCACTGTACTGCATTCCCCGCTCTTTGCAACCCGATATTCGCGTCCATGGGCTGCTTTCATCCATCGTAAGCGTTCACGGTTCAGAGTTCACGGTTCACGGTTGAATAATTTGCAACCCTGTTTTGGACTAAGCCATTAAATGTCGGAGATAACGCGAGGCAA
>CAZYAW010000012.1:0-7516 GCA_964646045.1 uncultured Victivallales bacterium
CTTGCCTCGCGTTATCTCCGACATTTAATGGCTTAGTCCAAAACAGGGTTGCAAATTATTCAACCGTGAACCGTGAACTCTGAACCGTGAACGCTTACCGTGGCATGGGCGGGACGCCCGTGCCACTTTTGCCCGTGCCGCGAGGGGTATCGGGGGATGTAGCACGGAACGAATGCGTAATCAAGGGGTAAAGCGCGCGCAAAAACAGCTTCAACAGAACGCGATAATTAAGAGCTTGAACAAAGGCGTTATTTTAAGGAATACGCCGCCGACCAGGTTACTCATCGGGTTTCGGTCGGGTCATTGCTGTACCCATTCAGGCTCTTCGTACATGTACATGAGCAGTTCGCTGCCCCAGACAATTTCAGCCGCGTCAAGCGGACCCTGGGTATCGGCCAGGTTGATTTCCACCCATTCGCGCAGCTTGGGATACGGCTTGAGCGCTTCGACGTAGAATGCGACCGTGTCAAGCGTCCGCCCGCCCAGTCCGCCACGCAGATCCGGTACGCCCGCATCGCACAGAGCGCGAATGCGTCCGATATCATGCAGGGGCAGCGCCGCCGGCAGGGTGTTGTGCTCGAAATGCTTGATGTCGCAGCCAAAGATCGAAGGCATGATGCCCGTCCCATAGTTGGCTCGGATGGATGGCAGGGTGTCGTCCCGCACGAGGCAGGCGGCATACACGACGCCCAGTTCCGATACGAGCATCTTCTCCATGTCCGACTTCATACCGCCTCTTCTCCCTCGCGCGACCGCCTGAGCCGATCGCCCAGATAGTCGAATGCGATCCTTTCCTGTTCCAGTCGGATGCGGTCGCCCCAATGGTTCCCTCGCAGTTGATCGTACAGGGCGCCTTCCTCGGCATTCAGGCGCGACAGGACGCCGGTTTCCGGCCGGGGCTCGCGGCCCCAGAGCGGACGATGGGCCAGGAGCGTCTGCCGATCCATCAGGAATGACACGGCCTGCGGAAAGCTGCCGCGCAACTGATGGAGAATGGCAAAGCCATGGGTGTCGATGTCGCCCCAGTAGCCAATGGCCTTTTCCTGCAGCCAGCGGGCGGCGGCGAGGTTGTCGAACCCGTAGCCGGCCCCGAATATCACCATCGCCTCCGCAAGTGGCGGGAAAGCCAGAAAGTTGATTTCGTTTTCGGTGATGAACACCTTCGAGACCGGTATTTCCAGGGAGGCAAAGGCGGCCTGCGTCATGGCAATATCCTGGTCGGCTCCCGCAGGCAGCAGGCGAATATGCGGGTCCAATATGCGAAAGCGCACCCGCGCCGGTTTGTCCAGAAATCCGTAGCGTTGACAGAAGCCGCCGGCGCCGGCCTGCGCGGCGTCGATCGCTTCCGCCGGCAAAACGCTATCCAGCAGTTCGGACAGAACTCCGCGATGCCGTTCCATCAGCTTGGTATGGACGCCCGGCAGCGCGATCTGGCGCAGATAAACGGCAGGTCGCGGATGGTCGAGCAGCCAGGCGACCACCGCCAGCAGACGCGGCCAGTCGGCGGCCAGCGTCAATGCGCGTAGCGGACGCCGGGCCAGCCAGGCAACCAGTTCGGGCCGCTGTCGGCCGGTCAGCTCCGCCAGCGCGGCAAACTGCTTCGCCGCCTTGCGCTTGCCGATCAGTCCCAGCGCATCCTCCAGCGTGTCCAGCCAGACGGCCGCCGGGATGTCGTTGACGCCCAGAATGCGATGTTTGACGCTGCGCCATTCAATCCGATAGAACCCCGCCGCCGCCGACAATTGGTCGATCCAGCGGCGCACCTCGGCAAACCGTTCGCTCCATTCGCGGGAGTCGGGCACGCGGAGGGTCAGGCGCCGGGGAAAAATCGACGGGCCGCCCGCCAGAGGCGCAAGCAGCAGGCCGCGCTCCCAGAGCTTCTGCACCTGCGCATGGAGATCGTCCGGTGTCGTCCAGGTCATTTCTGCGCCCTTTGCTTTTCGGCCCGATACTCCTCGATGCTCAGATTGCGCAGGACGGAGTCGCGTCCGTCCTGGCTGTGTACGAACCCGACGCCGGCGACAAAGGGATCGATGATATGGATCTTCTGCAGCGGGGTAACGATCAGCAGTTGCAGGT
Organism: uncultured Victivallales bacterium; assembly: GCA_964646045.1. GTDB lineage: Bacteria > Verrucomicrobiota > Kiritimatiellia > UBA8416 > SLMC01 > CAZYAW01. The sequence continues at coordinate 2,080 of CAZYAW010000012.1, forward strand.
TGAGTTGCGCGAAAAGTCGCAGCCCGTACTGGGCCGACTCGTCGGAGCCGCGCCCGAACGCTTCGTCGATCACCACGCAGCGGAACGACCGCGAGCGCACCGCGCCCCATTCCAGGCCGAACTGATACGCCAGGCTGGCGGCCAGCACGGTGTAGGCCAGCTTCTCTTTTTGTCCGCCCGATTTTCCGCCGGAATCCGCATAGTGCTCGTGTTCCCGATGGTCTTCCTGCCAGCGCTCGCTGGCGGCGAAAACAAACCAGTTGCGCACGTCGGTGACCTTGGCCGTCCAGCGCCGGTCCAGGTCGGAGTGTTCTTCCCGTCCGCGAAAGCGATCAATGATGCGGCGCACCTGCAGGAATTTCGTTTCCGAATACTGCGTATCCTCCGATCCGGTCAGCGCGCCCTCGGTGCAGCTTCTCAGTTCGGTTTGGAAATCGCGGATGTCGGCGTCGAGATTCGTCTGCAATTCGAGGCTGATGTAGCGGCCGGGATTGTAGTCGATCCGGGTAAGCGATTCGTTGATGCGGGCGATGCGCTCCTTGATGGTCTCCCGTTCGCGGGCCAGTTGCGATTGAAAATTGGCTACCTCGCGGATGGTGTTTTCGTTAAGAAGTTCCTTGAAACGCCCTTCAAAACGGGGCAGGTCGTCGGCTTGCAGCCGGGCCAGCATCGCTTTGAATTCGGGGCCGGCGGCGACATGGACATCCACATCCCGCGTTTCCAGGACCCATTCCTTCTTGAATTCGGTCATGGCCCGGATGATTTTTTCGGACAATCGCGCGAGTTTCCGGTCTTCGCCGTCGATCCGGCCTTGCAGCCAGTCGCGCATGTCGCGCTCGCGCGCATCGCAGGATTCAACGGTCAGTTCGTGACGGCCGAGCGCTTCGTCGCGCAGGCCTGTCAGCGTGTCGAAGAGCCGGGCGGCCTCCTCGGTCGTTTCCGCCGACAGCGCTTGCGCCTGTTGCCGCAGGTCTCGGGAGTCGCTGATTTTCTGCTCGGTTTTGGACCGTTTGTCGTTGCGCTCTTTAAGCCGGCGCTCCGTTTCGCGCGCTTCGTCTTCGAGCGCGGCCAGTTGCTGCGCCAGGGTCTGAAGCCGATCGGAGGCGGCTTCCAGCGCGCGTTTCTCCGTCTCCAGTCTGGCGATGGCCAGCGCGACGGGCTGCCAGTCGAGGTCGTGGAAGTCGGTGTATTCGTCCAGTTTGGAGAGAATGGAGAGACGTTCCTTGATGGTCGCCTGTTCCTGTTGCCGCGTACCGATACGAGCGGCGAGTTCGCCCAGCCGGGTTTCCCGCTGCCGGGCGTCTTTTTCCAGCGCCGCGATCTTTTCGGCGTTGCTCCAGCCCAGGACATAGCGTCGCCGATCGTCAAGACGATGCCGATCGTCTTTTTCATGCCGTTCGCCGGGCGCCTTGATTTGTCCGGCCTGCGTGAGGGCGCGGGTCTCGCGGCGAAACTGTTCCTGCGACAGGCAGCAGGGCAGATCGAAGCGGTGCGCTGTTTCGCGTTCGATCCATTCGTAAAAAGGCGAGTCCGGTTTGATTTGCAGTTTGCGTACCAGGGAGTCGGGCCGCAGCGTCGGCAACTCGCCATGCGCCCCTTCGCGGACCCGGAAATAGACCAGTCTGCCGCGCAAATGCGTGCGGTCGACCCATTCCGCCACCTTGACGTAATGCCGATTCGGCACCAGCAGCGACAATCCGAAACTGTGCAGCAGCCGTTCCGCGGCGCCTTCCCAGGCCTGCTCGTCCGCGCGCACCTGCAGCAGCTCGCCGGCAAAGGGCATCTCGTCTTCGGCCAGGTGCAGCGCCTGGCAGAGTGCGCGTCGCATGGCAATCTGTTTTTCGTCGATATTGCTGACACGGGCTTTCAAGCCGTTGATCTCGATCTGCAACTGCTCGTATTCCGCCCGTTCCCGAGCGAAAGAGACCCCCGTTTCGTTGAGGTCGTTCTGCGCGCGCGCTTCCGCTTCTTCGGCCGCGCTGCGCAAGGCCGTCGTGTCCGCGCGCTGGCGCAGAAACTCTTCTTCGGTCGTGGCGGGGTGTCGGTTCAGCGACCGCGCCAGTTCCGCGTAGCGGGCGGCTTTCAGCTCGCGTCGCTTCAACTCGTCCTGTTTTTGCAGGATTTCCGCGCCGATGCTCTCAATGCGGTCCCCGCCGTTTTCCGCGATGGCCCGGCGGATTTCGCGCTCCTGCCCCTGTTGCGCGCGCCGTTGCTCCTCGAGTCGTTCGACGGCGACGCGGTGCCGGGTCAGCTCCTCGTCGAGCGCGGCGAGGCGCTGGTCCAGCCGATCCAGTTTGAGGCCGGCAAACCAGGGCCGCAAGGCGTCGCGGCAGGCTCGCAGCGTTTGCGTCGTTTGTGCCAGATCCGCGTGGCGGTCGCAATCGGCCACCAACGGGTCCAGCATTTCCACCTGCCGTTTGGCCTTGAGCACCGCTTCGTGCGCCCGGTTGAGATCCTCGAAGTGCCCGATCAGCGCGGCAATGCGCGGCGCCACGTCAAAGGGTTCGAGCATGTGGCTGCGGACGAAGTCGGTTAGATTCCCGACCGATTTGAGCGACACGGTCTGATGGAACAGATCCAGGGCCTGCTCGTTATCGATCCCGAGGCGCCGCCGAAACCAGGCGCCGTAGGGCGGAAAGCTGTCGAACAGTTCGATCCCTTGTGAGCGCAGTTGCTTGCGCAGGCCGACCATCTCGCTGCCAAATCCCGCAAAATCGGACGCAATGGCAAGATCGCGTTCGCAGGCCGCGTACAGGCGGGCCGGCTGCGCGTTGGCGTCCTTCATCCAGAAGACCTGCGCCAGTGTCACGGTTTTATCGTAGCCGGCGTTGTAGAAGACGCCGAGAATGACCGAATAGCTGTTGAAGTCGCGCAAGGCGACCGGCTTCACGCTGCCCAGCGTTTCGTTGCGCTCCGATTTGTAGTAGCCGAGCACATAGGAGCGCAGCGACCGTTCGCGGTTGTCGGCGCCCGCCGCCTTGTTGTAGGCCACCCGGTGACTCGGCACCAGCAAGGTGGTCACGGCATCGACCAGCGTCGATTTGCCGGACCCGATATCGCCGGTCAGAAGAACGTTGTTCCCGCCCAGTCGCAGCGTCCAGATCCGGCCATGAAAGGTCCCCCAGTTAAAGACCTCGAGCCGTTGCAGACGGAATCCGGCCAGGCGGTCGTCGGCCATAAATTCCAGTTCGAGCGCTTCAGCCATCCGTTCCCTCCGCAGGTTGGGCCAGTGGCTGTCGGTATTCCGCCAGGCGCCGGTCGAAATCGGCCAGCCATTGGGCGTCGATAAACGCCTTGATAATGCGGCGCACTTCGATCATTTGTTTCTGGCCGCGCAGGCGGCGGATAAAACCCAGCTCGGCGATCTTGTTCAAGGCGGCGTCGACCTGATCGATCAGCTTGACCTCGTTGCTGCCGGCCGGAAGAAAAACGCGGATGAGTTCCACCACGTCGTCACGGGAGAGAATCAGGCGCGTCTCGCCGCCGCCGGTATCGAATTCGGCCAGTTTTTTGCGCAGCAGCGCCAGCAGCAGACTGACCGGATAGGAGAGCTGCCGCCGCGCCACCAGCCGCGGGACCGTCGCGGCGCCATCGTCGTCCTCCTCCGGGCGGGAGCGCAGGAAAGCGTAGCCTTCCGCTTCGTCGATCGTCAGGTCCAGGCCCAGGACGGCCATGTAGTCGCGGACGGGCGCCTGTCGGTGCAGAAGGGAACCCCACAAGCCGGGATGCTCGTCCTGATACAGCACGCCTTTGAGCAGCGGCACCGCCACGGACGACAGTTCACGGTCGGGCGAGTCGGTCGCCGCAGGATCGGATTCGGAATTCATCATGGGTTCCTCAGTAAAAGAATGCGGGGCAGGGTCGCCCGGCGCACGACGCCCGCATCGGTCTGCCACTGCACTTGTTCCTCGATGTCGTCGTCCACGGCCGTATGCGGCCATGCGGCGGCCAGATGCAGATAGGCCACCAGCTCGACCAGTCCGTGGCGCAACGGATGGCGCGCCACCACCTCGGCCAGACTGATCTGGCTGTGGGCCTGCAGTTCCTGGCGGATATGCCCGTGCAGCGCGGCCCGGTCGACCACCACTTGCGCATAGAGCGCCGCCGTATCCACATCCGCATCTCCCTCGTCCGCAACCGTCTCGTCAATGCGCGGCCTGAGCGGCGGGCGGTAGAGAGGGCGTTCCATCGGCAGCTCGACCGTCGCGGAAGTTTCGGCCAGCGGCATGAAGTCGCCGACCGGCAACGCCTCGCGCAAGGGCACGGCGCCGTTTTCAATATGGCGCAGGATGTCCATGATGCGACGGTTTTCCAGCCAGGCCCGATTGTCGAGAAAACGGCGCAACTGTTCCGACAGTTTGGCCACGGTGCGCTGCGTGTGTTCTCCCGCTTCCAGCCAGTCGTAATGCACGCGCCGCAGACGCGCATCCGGCTCCATGGCAAGGATCGGCGGCAAGGCCAGCACCTCCGTCAGCAGCCGCGTCAATTCTTCCTGCCGGGACTGGGACATCAGAAAATCCCAGAAGGCGCGGAAGCTTTTCCCCTGGTCCGAATCGGCGATGAGGTCCCGCTCGCCCATGATCTTTTCGATCAGCGCGCCCTTGGCCCCCTCCCACAGGGCGATGCGCTCGCGGACGCGCCGGTCGAGCATGCGGAAATTGTGCTCCACCTCGCGAAAATCGGTCAGCAGTTCCCGCGCCAGTTGCAGAAACTGCTGAAAACGATCCTTCAGGCCCGTATCGTCCAGGAGCGGGATATCGCCCGCCTGAATGCGCTCTATTTCCGTGTCGATCTCACGGCGGCGTTTTTGCAGTTCGCCGATGCGCACTTGCGGATCGGTCTGGCTGCCCTCGCTCATCTGCCGCAGCAGCTCGAACAAAGTGAGAAGCCGCGACTCGGTGCCCACAAACGACCGCTCCGTCAGGCTCGCGAGCCAGGCCAGCGCCTTTTCCGTCGCCGGCGTCAGATCGAAGTGCGGTTCATCCGTGCCGGGCGGATAGAATTTACGCAACCAGCCCTTGTCGTCGTCGGCCCATTCGTTCAGATAGCTTTGGGCGGTTCCCGGAAAGGCCTCGTCCCCCAGGGATTGGCGCAGCGCGAAGATTTCGTCTTCCAGCGCCTCGCCCATATCGGCTTGCGACAAATGGCGCACATTGGGCGCCACGAACACGCGGTGCAGAAAAGCGGCGATCAGCGGCGCGTGCTGGGCGCGCAACAGCCGCCAGGCCGGGTGGGTGTGGCGAAGCAGATCCAAGGTAGCGTAGTCGAGCGCCATGTCGTCGTCTCGGGTTGTCCGGCAAAAACTGATGAGAAAAGATAACGCCGGGCCGGGTCAAAGACAAGAAAAACAAGACTCGTAAAAAAATCACGCGAAAAATGTTCTGAATCATCTGCATTCTGCTCTTGTATTGTCATGCGGTCTTGTGCAATGCTTTCC
>CAZYAW010000013.1:0-19087 GCA_964646045.1 uncultured Victivallales bacterium
TCGCGATATTTCGAGTTTTCGCAGATGCATCCCGCCCGGCTGCGTTGCGAAAACTCGAAATATCGCGAATATTCCTGCGTTATCGCGCCTTGCCGGGCGGGCGCCTACACGCCCAATTCTGTGAATTTATTTTTGCGCGAACCCTAAGCAGGCTCTCGCAAGTCGCGCAGGCGACAAGGATTCCGTGCGTGGCACGGGCATCCTGCCCGTGTTGGATGAATAGTCAACATGGGCGGGACGCCCATGCCACACCCGGCGGATCGGAGTGTGCCCAATAGTAGACGAGGCGTCCCGCCTCGTTAAAACGCGGCGAGACGATGCGTCTACCCTCATGAACCTAAACGTTTGGTAAGAGCCTCCTGAAGGTGATGTTTATGCCCGAGTCCTTGGCGTCGTTTTCGCATTCCGTACTGATCCTGCACAATGCGCCCGATTCGTCGGCGGCCGACGCCGGATTCGGCGCTTCGGATGGCGGCGTGCTGGATCAAGTGGCGGCTGTCGGCGCGGCTCTCGGCCGACTGGGCGTTGCGTACCGCACGGCGGCGGTGGCTCGACTCGACGACGTACCCGTCGCGCTGGCAGAGGGAACGGAAGCGATCGTCTTCAATTTGGTCGAGAGTTTGCGGCCGCGCGCGGACGATGCCGTTTGGGTGCCTGCCTTGTGTCAGGCCATGGGCCGCGCCTGTACCGGCGGCGACAGTCGCGCCTTGTTCGTAACGCAGGACAAGGGGGTCGCGCAGTCGCTGTTTGCCCGGCAGGGCATTTCCGTTCCGCCCTTCGTTTGCGTAGCGCGCGGGACGGCGCCGGCGCCGGAGGCGCTCCCCGCCTTGCCGTTGATGGTCAAGCCGGTCTCGGCGGACGCCAGCGAGGGCATTGACGACGATGCCGTGGTGTTCGCCGGCGGGCCCGTCTTGGAACGCGCGGTGCGGCGCGTACATGAGCGTTTCGCGCAGAATGCGCTGGTTGAACGCTACATCGAAGGTCGCGAATTCAATGTTTCCGTGATTCGCGCGGCATCCGGGCCGCAGGCGCTGCCCGTAGCCGAAATACTTTTCGAAGATTATCCCGACGACAAGCCGCGCATTGTGAATTACGCGGCCAAGTGGGATCCCGCCTCCTTTGCCTATCGTCATACACCCCGGCAGATTCCGGCTGTGCTGGACACGGCGCAAGCCGAGGCCTTGCGCCGCACGGCGTTGGCCGTGTGGAACGCGACGGAGGGCGCCGACTTCATGCGCGTCGATATGCGCATGGACGACCGGGGCCGGATTTATGTGCTGGAAGCCAATGTCAATCCCGATCTTTCGCCCGACGCCGGCTTTGCGGCGGCGCTCGCGGCGGCCGACATTTCCTTCGACGACTTTATCCGACAGACCGTACGTCATGCCGAGGGACGCCTCGCTGTGACGGCTTGGGCGCCTGACGGTCCGTCGGCGGACGCCGACGAAGGGATGCCGGGGCCGCGCCGCGCGGAGGCGGCGGATCGCGAACGGATTATGCAGATTCTGCGCGCCACCCGTTTTTTCCGACCCGACGAACTGGCGATCGCGGGCGAAGTTCTCGACGAATCATTGCAGAAAGGGGCGGACGGGCATTATCAGAGTTTCGTCATGCCGTCGGATGCCGGATCGGCGCGCGGTTGGATCTGCTACGGGGCCACCCCCTGCACGCTCGGAACCTGGGACATCTACTGGCTGGCCGTCGATCCGCAATGGCAGGGCTGCGGCATAGGGCGAACGCTCATGCGGCATGCCGAAGCGCGGATTCGTCAGGCGGGCGGACGACTGTGCGTCGCGGAAACCGGCGGACGCGCAAGCTATGCGCCGACTCGTCAGTTCTACGAACGAGTCGGGTACGCATTGGCGGGTCGTATTCCCGACTTCTATGCGCCGGGCGACGATCAGTGCGTGTATGTGCGGGATCTTGGTTGAACCTAATCCGGCCATTTATTCACCACGCAGAGCACGAAGGGCCGCAAAGGATGGCCTTCAGTGTGAAGAGAGCGCATGCGGGCCCATGTCTTCTTGATTTTGGCTTTGCTATGGCCGCAAAAGTCGGCTGGATTTGGCACATTCCTAGTGGCATGGGCGTCCCGCCCATGAAATATTTCGCGATAACACGGGCAAGATGCCCGTGCCACAATTTGAAAGTGTGCCAAAGCATTTTCCCGCGAGGTCAGGAAGTCCGAGCCTATTTGCCTTTGCGTCCGAACGGGAAGACGCGCATGATCCAGCGTTCCCCCGTGGCCATGGGGAACACGCCGGACTGTACGGCCCGCACGTCCTCGACCGAAATGAACGCGCGCGGGTGCGCCTCCTGAATCATGCGAATCAGGCCGGGCGTATGCTGACGGCGGATGGTGGAAAAAAGGATGGTCACCCGCTCTTCCTTGGAGCCCGCCGCCGGGATGAGGGTGGCGCCGTAGCCTTTTTCGCGGAGGCGCTGCAGCAGCGTGGAAACCGGTTGCGCCGTAATGATGCGAACCGTCTGCAAGCCGAACGCCAGCCGTTCCTCGATGCGCATGCCGACGATATTGCCCGCCGCGAATCCGGCCGCGTAGGCCGCGTAATGCAGTAGGCTGCCGCCCCGGCTCATGATTTGTCCGATTATGGAAATCCAGATGAAAACTTCGAGAAAGCCCAGCAGGGCGGCCAGCGTCTTGATGCCGCGCATGACGAAGATGATGCGCATGGTTCCGATCGAGACGTCGACGACACGCGCCAGGAAAATCAGCGCCGGCAATACGCCCCAAACGAACCAGGTCGCGTTCCATGCGTCTGCGGCCTGTGCGGCGCTGTTCATGGCAAAACTCCTGGGTATTAATAGCGGTAGCGGCTGCCGCCGATAAATTCGCGAACGAGCGAGTCGTCCGGCACGCAGGTGTCGTCGCGTACGGATTTGAGCGGATGCAGGAAATCGTAGAGGCGGCGGACGCGGATATGGGCGTCGAGCCGTTTGGGATCGTCCTGGAAACGGTCTTTGGCGCGGGCGATCAGTCTGAAAATACGCGATTTCAGGATGGGCAGTTCGTAGGGCAGAGCGCTGTTGACGATGCTGTCGGCATGCTTGAGAAACGGGATGATATAGCGCAGTTCGCTCCGCCGCACGTAGTGCCAATGGGTCAGGGTCTGAACCGGCTTGAGGTTGCGATGGGCTTTGTCGCGCAGCATGCGGCGCAGCAGGCGGTTGTCGGACCAACGCATGAACGAACCGTCCGCGTCCCGGAACTGCCCGAGCGTCTCGATGTAGAGTCGGAAAATCTTGGCTTTGGCAATGCCGGCGGTCATGGAGTCGTGCAGTCCGTGCAAGCTGTCGATCAGCAGAATCTCGTTGGGCGCCAGTGTCATGGGGTCGACATCCAGCGCGCGTACGCCGGTTTTGAAATTGTAGCGGGGCGTCAGAATCGTACGGCCGGCCAGCAGTTCGATCAGGTGCCGATTGATGAGTTCCATGTCCAGCGCCTGGGGCGGTTCGTAGTCGTAGTCGCCGAATTCGTCCCGCGGGTGCCGTTCAAGATCGAAGAAGTAGTTGTCGATGTTGATGGCCTTGAATCCCCTGCCGTGCTCGGCCAGTTTCTCGCTAAGCTTGAAGGTGGTCGTGGTCTTGCCGGACGAGGAGGGGCCGGCGATGATCACGATGCGGGCGTCTTCGAGGCGGTCCAGAATCTTCGCGGCCGCCGCCGCAACCTCGGCGCAATAGCGCGCGTCGGAGTCGCGCACCAGGTCGGGGAAGCGGCCCTGCGCCACGATGCGGTTGAGGGCGGCTACGGAATCGCATTGATGCTCCATGTTCCAGCGCAATACCTCGTAGATGATCTTGTAGGGCACGTGATCGGTGACTTGGAATTCGTGCGAACGAGCCGCGCGGGCCATGGCCCGCTTATGGCGGTAGATAATGTAGCTGCGCGCGATGCGGGCCGCGCCATTCTCCATCAGCACGCTTTCCACGATGTCCTGAATGTCCTCGACGGACGGCATGGCCGTTTCGCCGTAGGTTTGCCGCAGGGCGCTTTCGACCTTGTGCGCCATGTTCTCGGCGAAACTCGGATTGGCACGGCCGCAGGCTTCCGTGGCTTTGAGGATGGCGGCGGCAATTCGTTGGCGTTCGTAGGAGACGATTTGGCCGTCGCGCTTGATGATCTTTTTGATCGTGCCGGGAGTTTCCATGACTTATGTCCTGATTTGGCCGTTTCCGCCGACAATGTACTTGTAGGTGGTCAGTTCTTCCAGTCCGACCGGGCCGCGGGCATGCAGTTTGTCGGTGCTGATCCCCATTTCCGCGCCCATGCCGAATTCGCCGCCGTCGGTAAAGCGCGTGGAGGCGTTGACATAGACGGTCGCGGAATCGACGTCGTGCGTGAAAATCCGGCCGGCGCTTTCCGATTCGGTCACGATGGCGTCCGAATGCCTGGAACCGTAGCGGTTGATATGCTCCACGGCGGCGGCTACCGAGGGAACGATCTTGACGGAGAGAACGAGATCCAGATATTCGGTGGACCAGTCGGACTCGGACGCTTCCCGCATGTCGGGCACGAGGGCGCAGGCTGCGGGGTCGCCGCGCAGTTCGACCCCCCGTTCCGCGAAACGCAGGGCGGCTTTGGGCAGAAACTCGGCGGCCACGGCCTCGTGCACCAGCATGGTCTCCATGGCGTTGCAAACCCCGGGCCGCTGACATTTGGCGTTCTCGACAATGGCCAGCGCCATGTCGAGATCGGCCGCTTCGTCCACATAGGTGTGGCACACGCCCTTGTAGTGTTTGAGGACGGGGACACGCGACATTTCCGTGACGGCGCGAATCAACGTTTCGCCCCCGCGCGGAATGGCCAGATCCACCAGATTCTCCAGTTGCAGCAGGTGGCGCACGGCTTCGCGGTCGGTTGTTTCGATCAGTTGGATGGCGTGTTCCGGCAGTCCTTTGCGTCGGCCGCCCTCGATCAGCGCGGCGGCGATGGCCCGGTTTGACTGAATGGCTTCCTTGCCGCCGCGCAAGATGACGGCGTTGGAAGTTTTGAAGCACAGCGCGGCGGCATCGGCCGTCACGTTGGGACGCGATTCGTAAATGATGGCGATCACGCCGATCGGGACGCGCCGCTTGACGATTTCCAGTCCGTTGGGCCGGATCCAGCGGCTGATTTGACCGCCTATCGGGTCTTTGAGGGCGGAAATGTCGCGCAGCGCGCGCGCCATGGCCTGGATGCGGGCTTCGTTGAGCCGCAGCCGGTCGAGCATGGCGGCGCCGAGTCCCGCGTTTTCCCCCTCCGCCATATCCCGGGCATTGGCTTGCAGAAGGCGCGCTTTTTCCGTTTCCAGGCTGTCGGCCATGGCCTGCAGAATCGTGTTCTTTTTGCGCGTCTTGAGGGCCGCCAGCGCGCGGGACGCCTTAACCGCCTTTTCCCCGATTTCCACAATTTGGGCGTGCAGGTCCATAGTCCCATACTCCTTTTGACGAGGGTGATCGCGGATTTAGAGGGCCGACGCCAGGATCAAGGTTCCTTCGTCTCGGCCGGCCAGAATGTTCGGCAGAACAGAGGCTTTGCGGCCTTCGGCAATGACAACCGAGCAGCCGGCCGCCGCCGCGTTTTGCGCCGCCTTGAGCTTGGAGTGCATGCCGCCGCGCGAAAGAGCGGAAGGTCCGCCCTGCGCCAACTGAAACGTTTTACGACCGATGGTTTCCAGATAGGGAATGCGTCGCATGCGCCCGCCGCTGTCGCGCTGCTTGACTCCGTTGGTCGTCGAGAGCATGATCAGCAGATCCGCCCGAATGAGCTTGACTACCAACGAGGCGAGCAAATCGTTGTCGCCCAGCGCCAGATCGGCCCGAATTTCCTCGTCGGCCACGACATCGTTTTCGTTGATGATCGGGATGACCTTGTGTCGCAACAATGTCTCCATCGTGCGCCGCGCGTTGGAAAGCCGAATTTTGTGATGGAAATCGTCGTGGGTGAGCAGTACCTGACCAACCATGCATTTGCGCATTTTAAACAAGTCGCAGTAGCGCGCCATGAGCCGCGATTGCCCCACGGCCGCCGCCATCTGCAGTTCCGGCAGGCTTTGCGGTCGCTGCCGCATGCCCAGCACTTCCATGCCGGCGCCCACCGCGCCCGATGTGACCACCAGCACTTCGTGCCCGTTACGGGCCATGTTGGCCAGATCGCCGGTCAGCCGTCGCATGACCCGAATGTCCGGGCGTCCGCTCTTCTGCACCAGAACCCGGCTGCCGATTTTGACGACGACCCGCCGCACGTCCGCCATGCATTCGCGATATTTAAGTGACTTCTTCATAAGAACCGCCTACTGTATGCGAAAATAAACATTAATGACAAGCCAAAAACCTGACCCGTCGGCCATTCTCATTATGGCATGAAAACAGAAAGGATAGACGCGATTCTTTGTGAGTGAGCGTGCGAGTCCATAGGTGAAACTCACACACTCCCAAATCCACATACCCACACATTTGATTGCGGGCGCAGCCCGCCTTAGGGAGATTGACCGTCATGTTTTTGCCGACGTCGCGCGAGGAAATGCAACAGTTGGGCTGGAGCGACATCGAGGTCGTGCTGGTGACCGGCGACGCGTATATTGACGCGCCCTCGGTGGGCGTCGCGCTGATCGGCAAGATCCTGCTCGACGCCGGATACCGCGTGGGACTCGTCGCGCAGCCCGATCCGAGGAGCGGCGAGGATATCGGACGCCTGGGCGCGCCAAGCCTGTTCTGGGGCGTAACCGCCGGCTGCGTGGATTCGATGGTGGCGAATTATACCTCCAGCGGGCGACGCCGTCGCAGTGACGACTATACGCCGGGCGGACGTAACGAGCGGCGCCCGGACCGCGCCGTCATCGTGTACAGCCAGTTGGTGCGTCGATATTTCAAATCCGCCGCGCCGATTGTGCTGGGCGGACTGGAGGCCAGTCTGCGGCGCGTGGCGCACTACGATTTTCGCGCGAATCGCATCCGCCGTTCCGTGTTGTTCGACGCCAAAGCCGACTACCTGCTGTACGGCATGGCCGACCGTTCCGTGCTGGAGCTGGCGGACTGTCTGCGGCGGGGTGCGCGGCCCGAGTCGGTTCGCGGTCTGTGCTATATCGCCGCCGAGCTGCCGGATGGTAGTCAACGGTTGCCGTCCTTCGCCGAAGCGGCGGCCGACAAAGCGGTTTTCACGGAGATGTTTCACACTTTCTATCGTAATCAGGACCCCGTCAGCGGCGCGCGGCTGGCTCAGCTTCACGATACCCGCTATCTGATACAGAATCCGCCTGCCCGGCCGCTGAACGAGGCGGAACTGGATCGGGTGTACGCGCTCGATTTCGAGCGCGAATTGCATCCCGGCGACCGCGCGCGCGGCACGGTGCGCGCTCTGGAAACCATTCGCTTTTCCATCACTTCCCACCGGGGCTGCTACGGCGAATGCAATTTCTGCGCGATTGCCGTGCATCAGGGGCGCACCGTATGCAGCCGCAGTCTGCCGTCGCTGATCGCCGAAGCCCGCACCTTGGCGGCGCATCCGCAATTCAAGGGGGTCATCCACGATGTGGGAGGCGCCACGGCCAACATGTACGGCATGGAATGCGAGCGCAAGGCGTCAAAGGGCGCCTGTCCGCATCGGCGCTGCCTGTTTCCCCGCATTTGCGCGGAACTGAACGTATCGCATCGGCGTCAGATCGAGATGTTGCGCGCCTTGCGGCACGTGCCCGGAGTTCGCAAAGTGGTGGTGGCGTCCGGCATCCGGCACGATCTGGCTCTGGCCGATCGCGAATGGGGACGGGACTATCTTGCGGAAGTCGTTCGCCATCATGTGTCGGGCCAGATGAAAATCGCGCCGGAACATGTGGTCCCCGCCGTTCTGACGTTGATGGGTAAACCCTCCGCCGATCTGGCGGTCGAATTCCGGCGCCGCTTCGAGGCTCTTACGCATGCCGCCGGCAAGGAGCAGTTTCCGACCTACTATATGATCGCCGCGCATCCCGGCTGTCGGTTGGAGGACATGGAGAGCCTGCGCCGCTTCGCGCGGGAGCAGCTTAACGTGGCTCCACGCCAAATTCAGGTGTTCACGCCGACGCCCTCGACCTATTCGACCCTGATGTACTGGACGGAAAGGAATCCCTTCACCGGCGAGCCGATTTTCGTCGAAAAAAGCGAGCGCGGTCGCGCAATGCAAAAGTCGCGGGTCCTGCCGCCGCAACGTCCGGCGCGTCGTTAAACTCGCTTATTTTAGGGCTGGTCGCTCATGATGACGAGGATGTTGGGTCGTTGGCTCATGGGGCGGGTTCTCCTTGGCGAGACGAGCGAGGGCGCGCCGGGGCCGAGGGCGGAGCGCGGCGCGCTTCGCCGTCCGGCGGCGGCCGACGGATCTTGTCGGAAGCCGTTTTTTCGAGTCGGTCGGTCAGTTCGATGCGTTTGGGCGTCTTGTAGGGAGCCAGATGGCGGAAGCAAAAACGGCGAATTTCGGAGGCGTCGACGGGGTCGGGGGCCGTGCGGCAGGGAACAATTTGCGCGCAGGGCAGGTGTCCGTAGTCCGGGTGCGGTTCGCCGTACACGCGGGCTTCCGCTACGGAGGGATGCCGTTCGAGGACTTCTTCGACCTCTTGCGGAAAGATTTTCATACCGGCAAAGTTGATGACATCGCGGTGGCGCGCCACCAGATGCAGGAAGCCTTCCTCGTCGATGCGGCCCAGATCGCCGGTCGCCAGCCAGCCGTTCCTTTCCAAGTCCGTTCGTGTGCGCCAGGGCGTCATGTAGGCGTCGAACATGCCCGGGCCGCGCAGCATGATCTCGCCCGTTCCCGCCGCGTCGGGATGGGCGATCATGAGGTCGTAGTCGGGCAAAATGCGCCCGACGGAAGAGGCGCGGTCGAGACGGCCCGAGCGGTTGACGAAAGGCAGGCCCACTTCGATAATGCCGTAGGCCTGCGCGGGCGGGAAGCCGAATTTGGCCGCAAAACTTTCCGCGACCGGGGCCGGCAGATGAATGGCCGTTGAAATCGCCAGGCGGATATTGGACATGTGCTCGCGCCGGAATTCCGGCGAAGCGGCCATGACGCGGTAGTGAAAAGGCGAAGCGTAAAGGAAAGTGCCATGACCCTGTTCCAGGGATTCGTGGACCGACATGGGAAAGCGTTCGCGACACAGCACGATCGTGGCGCCCTTCCTCAAAAACAGCAGGATGGAGACGACAAAATGGAAGGTCATGGAGAGGACCCAGAGCACGGTGTCCTGCGGTCCGATTTCGAGAGCGCGGTTGGCGGCGTCGGTGCGCTGCACGATGGCGTCGTGGGAAAGCAAGACCCCTTTACTGGCGCCGGTGGTACCCGAGGAGAAGCGGATAAAGGCCGGGTTCATGGCGGCGAAGACGGGCGGTACGGGATCGGGCGCGAGCGCGGTACGATGTGTCAGACGATAAGCCGCGCGCAGGAAACCCGGGACGGGCGGCTCCGACAGGACCGAAGGATCCTGTGCCGTTGTTTCCGTGAGCTGGAAATGGATGTTCATCTTGAGCAGGAGGCTCTCGGCTTCGTGACGGGGCAGGGCGGGCGCCATGGGTACGGCGACCGCCCCGAGCGCCAGAACGGCCAGATGCGCGACAACGAAATCCGCCGAATCGTTGCCGACAACGGCCACGCGGCAGGCCGGTCCGACGCCGTGCGACTGTAATTGAGCGGCCACCCGGTCGGTTGCTTCCAGCAGTTGCGCGTAGGTCCAGCGGTCGCCGGCTTCGACGAGCGCCGTTTTGTCCAGCCAGGGTCGCGTTTCCTTGCGAATGCAGTCGACTATGTTGCGCACGGCGCTATTCCCTTTTCAGAAATTCTTTGGCCAGCTCGCGATAGGCGCGGGCGCCGGACGAGCGGGGATCGTGCAAGGCCACCGGTTTGCCGAAACTGGGCGCCTCGCTGACGCGCACGTTGCGCGGAATGACCGTATTGTACACCTGATCGCCAAAATGACGACGCACTTCCTTGACCACCTCGCCCGCCAGTCGCGTCCGCGAATCGTACATGGTGAGGACGATGCCGCAAATCTCGATGCGGGGGTTGGCGCCGGATTCACGCAGTTGGCGGATCAGGCGCGCCACGACGCTCAGTCCTTCCAGCGCATAGTACTCGCACTGGATCGGAATCAGCATGGCGTCGGCGGCCGTCAGAGCGTTCATAGTCAGAACGCCCAGCGACGGAGGGCAGTCGATCAGAATGTAATCGTAGGCGAGGGAGTCCAGAAGCGGGATCAAGGCGTCGCGAAAGCAGTGCAAATATCCCGCTTTGCGGGCGACTTCCACCTCCGCTCCGGCCAGGTCCAGTTCCGATGGAATAAGGTCGATATTGCGAAACGGCGTCTTGTGAATGTGTTGGACGATGGGTTCGCCCGCCAGCAGAACCGGATAGAGACTGGCGTTTTCCGCGGGCGTCAGCCCCAGTCCGCTGGTGGCGTTGGACTGGGGGTCCAGATCGACCACCAGAATCTTCTTGTGACGAGCCGCCAGGCAGGCGGCCAGGTTAATGACCGTGGTGGTTTTGCCGACGCCGCCCTTCTGATTGGCTACGGCAATGACGCGGGCCCGCTTTTTTTTTTCACCGTCCGCGGCGTTTGAGCGCTCGCCGGTTTCGTTCGCGGAGTCGCAAGCCGGTTCGTGCGCCGGGCCGGACACGACCGAGCGTTGCGAGCGCGCGATTTTTTTGGGGTTCCTGGGGATCATGCCCGCGGCGCGGGCATAGGCGAAGATTCCGCCGGCCTCCACGACGGGCGCGACGGCGCCGAGCGGCTTGAGCGCGTACACTGCACCGCTCGCCCGATGTACAATGCGCGAGGCGGCCAGGTCGAGTTCCGCCTCGTCTCCGGTTTGGAAGAGGTCGCACAGACGCACTTCGGATTCCATCGGGAAAAGCTCGCCGGTCGCCACGGCGTTGCGAAAGAAGATGCGCGCGTAATTCTCCGCGACGACGGCTTGCACCCCCGCGGCGCCCAGAGCGATCGGAGCGTGCTCGCGCGATGAACCGCAGCCGAAATTGCGGCCCGCCACCAGGATCGGGTAGCGGCCCGGTTCGGCGTCTGCGGGCATAAAGACCGGATACTCGTCGGGGAGCCCGCAAAGCGCATAGCTCCCCAGTTTCCGGTATTCATCGGGTATCGTCGGCACAAGATTCAGGTATTGAGCCGGAATTATCTGGTCGGTATCGATATTGTCGCCCAAAACATAGACTTTCCCGCGCAGTTTTTTTTCCATAGTATGTCCCGTTGCCGTTCCCGCCAATACTTGTCCGAGAGAACACAAGAGCGCCGTACGCGTCGTCCGGTCTTTCATCCTCGAAAAACCCGATGAAGCCCGCGACTTCACGGCGCCCCACTGAATTTCAAGGCATACTCTCTTTGGGCGAACAGTTCAAGTCCGATTTTCAGCCGCATGTTATAAAGCTAGTCTCTTTCTTGTTTATGCAGCGGTTGAAGTCGCCCTGTTGATCTGGTGGATAATCTCCGTAACTCCATGATAATGAGAGGACAGGGGCAGACGCTGCCGCGGATAATTGTCGGGGCGTGTCCTTTTC
This sequence comes from uncultured Victivallales bacterium, assembly GCA_964646045.1. Classification (GTDB taxonomy): domain Bacteria; phylum Verrucomicrobiota; class Kiritimatiellia; order UBA8416; family SLMC01; genus CAZYAW01. The sequence continues at coordinate 11,531 of CAZYAW010000013.1, forward strand.
CGCTTGCATGGTAAACGGGTTTGGGGTATGGATGACACGTTTCTTTAGGCCCTGTTCTCAAGTGCGGAGCTTATTATGCCGGTCGATGGAAGACTTTTTCTGCTGACGATTCTAGCCATTACGGCGACGATCATGTTGATTGTCGTTCAGGCGACGTGGGTGGTTCTCACGTTCGCCTTGCGCAGGCGGGGGCGACGGGTGACTTTTTTGAATCATAACTGGAGAAAAATGCAGGAGGAAGTCGCCAGCATTCAGTCTGCGGAAGAGCGCGAGAAGTTCGAGCGCTGGTCTCACGGGCTGCGTTATACCTATGCCGTTTGGGTGGCAACCATGATTCTGTTCGCGCTGCTGGCCTTTTCGGTGTATCGCGACTGAGGCTTCATACCTGCCGTAATTTCGCCCCTGTTTTCTATGTTACGTAAATTCATACGCTACTATCGACCGTATCGTGTCCTGCTGACCATCGACATGGCGGCGGCGCTTTTGCGAGCCGGTCTGACCATCGTCATTCCCTATCTGACGGCGCGTCTGCTCGACGAGGCCTTTCTTTCCGGTCCCATGGACAGAATCGTGGGCACGATCACGACCCTGGTCGCTCTGACACTGGGCGTGACGGCGTGCGTCTATGTCAATACGCGTTGGGGCCATATTCTGGGCGCGCGCATGGAAACGGATATGCGCCAGGATCTTTTCACGCACCTGCAAAAACTGTCGTTCCGCTATTTCGACCGTACCAAAACCGGTCATATCATGTCGCGCATTTCCAACGACTTGTTCACCATCGCCGAGGTGGCGCATCATGCGCCCGAAGATTTGTTTGTGTCCGCCTGCCTGCTGATCGGTTCCCTGTTCGTCATGTTTCGCATGCATGTCACGCTGACACTTTGGACACTGGCTCCGATTGTGCCCATGGTTCTGTGGGGCGCCTTCTTTCGTCAACGCATGAGAGCCGGATTCCGGCGGGTGCGCAAGCGGATCGCCGATATCAACAGTCAGGTCGAAAACTCGATTCAGGGAATTCGCGAGGTTAAGTCCTACGCCAACGAGAATTACGAAATAGAGCGTTTTTTCGGGGTCAACGAGGAATTCCGCTTTGCCAAGGAAAGCATGTACGGCGTCATGGCGCTCTTCCACAGCGGCATGCGTCTGATGATGGACGCCTGTTTCGTCACGGTTCTGTGCGTCGGCGCGATTCTGCTGCGTTCCCGCGACCTGAGTTTTCCCGTGCTGATCGGGTTCATCATGTACGTGCGCTTCCTGATCCGTCCGGTGGATCGTCTGGTCGGTTTCGTCGAGCAGTTCCAGCAGGGCGCCGCCTCGTTCGAGCGTTTCGTGGAAATCATGCGCATCGAACCTGATATCGTGGATCGGCCGGGCGCGATCGATCCCGGCCCTTTGCGAGGCGCCATTGAACTTCAGAATGTGTCGTTCCGCTACGCAGGCTCTTCCGAATGGGCGCTGCGCAACGTGTCGCTTTCGATTCCGCCGGGAGCGACAGTCGCGCTGGTCGGGGAATCCGGAGCCGGCAAGAGCACGCTGGCCGCGCTGATTCCGCGTTTCTACGAGCCGCAGGAAGGAACCATTCGCATCGACGGACACGACATCATGGATTTGTCGCAATCGGCGTTGCGGCGCAATATCGGGCTGGTGCAGCAAAATGTCTTTCTGTTCGACACGACCTTGCGCGACAATATACTGTTCGGCAATCCCGACGCCGACGAGTCGGCCCTGGTGCAGGCGACCCGCGACGCCAATATTTTCAAGCTGATCGAGGCTTTGCCCGACGGATTCGACAGCCGGGTCGGGGAACACGGCGTCAAACTCTCCGGCGGTGAAAAACAAAGGGTTTCGATCGCGCGCTGCTTCCTGAAAAAACCTTCCATCCTCGTTTTCGACGAAGCGACTTCCTCGCTGGATACGGAATCGGAGATGCTGGTGCAGCGCTCGATGGAGCGTCTGCGGCAGGGCGCCACCACCCTGGTGATCGCGCACCGGCTTTCCACGGTCAAAAACGCGGACTATACGGTGGTCATGCGATCCGGCCGCATTGTCGAAGAGGGCACGCACGAGGCGTTGATCGCGCGGAAAGGATACTACTGGGAACTCTACACGGACAGCTTGTTTTAACCGTTTGGCGACAAGGCATGATTATGAACGACCGATTCGATTTCGATTCCGCGCGGCCGGTATGGGAAAGAGACCGCGAACACGAAAAAAATGTGCAACTCGGGTTCCGAGCGGTTTTCGAGGCCGCCTCCGGATCCCCGGCCACCCTGCGTTGCGCCGCCTCCGCTTTCTATCGGGTTTGGCTGAATGGACGCTTTGTCGGCTACGGACCCGCCCGTTGCGCGCGCGGCTTCTTTCGCGTCGACGAATGGGACCTGGGCGGTTTCTTGCAAACGGGCCCCAATTTGCTGGCCATCGAGGCGGTCGGCTACAACGTCAACAGCTATGCGGCGGCCAGTCAGCCCTCGTTCCTCCAGGCGGAAGTCGTGGCGCGCGGCCATGTACTGGCTTCCACGGCGGGCGACGGGGTTCCTTTCCAGTGCCTGGATCTTCAGCAGCGCGTGCAGCGCGTGCAGCGCTACAGCTTTCAGCGGCCTTTTATCGAAGTCTATCGTTTCGGCGCCGGCTACGATTTGTGGCGGCGCGATCTCGACGCCCGTCCGGAGGAAGCGGAACTGCAGGAAATGCCCCCCGTGCAGTGTCTGCGCCGGGGATCGCCCCGGCCTAAGTTCGAGTACCGTCTGCCGGTGGCCGCCCTGGCGCGGGGCCGCGCGGAAGCGCGGGCGGAAGGCGTCTTGACGCCCTGGCGCGATCGCTGCCTGACCCGCATCGGCCCCGGCCTGCAGGGCTTTGCCATGGACGAGCTGGAGTTGACGGTTTCCGACGATCTGCAAAAGCTCGCGGATACGGAGGTGCGGCGCGTGGACGATCCCGACGAGGCCGAGGACGGGGTCGCCTTCCGGCTGGCCGCCGGCGCTTGGACCCTGCTCGATTTCGGGGCCAATCAGACGGGCTTCGTCGGTGTGCGCGTCCACTGCGAGGAGGCGCTTCGTTTGCAGGTTCTTTTCGACGAAATTCTCGATGAAGGCCGCCTCGATTTTTTGCGCATGGACACCGTCAACGCCGTAACCTGGTTTCTCGAACCCGGCGACTATGTGCTCGAGAGCATCGAACCCTACGTGTTTCGTTACCTCAAGGTTCTGGCCCTGCACGGCGCCTGCGAAGTCGAGGGCGTCTATTTGCGCGAGTTGGCCTGTCCCGACGCCGATACCGCTTCGTTCCTGTGTTCCGATCCGGAACTGGAGGAAATATTCGAGGCGGGCCGCGAAACCTTTCGGCAGAACGCGGTGGATATCTTCATGGACTGCCCTTCGCGGGAAAGGGCCGGATGGCTGTGCGACAGTTTCTATACCGGTCGCGTCGAGCGGGTTCTGCGCGGCAACTCCGCCATTGAACGCGACTTTCTGGAGAATTTTCTGCTGCCCGCGCGCTTCGATCCGCTGCCTGCGGGCATGTTGCCCATGTGTTATCCGGCCGATCACCCGGTCGGGCAGTTTATTCCCAACTGGCCGCTGTGGCTGACGCTGGAACTGGAAGACTATTTGCGACGCAGCGGCGACGACAGTCTGGTCGCCGCTTTCCAGTCCAAAATTATGGCCCTGTTCGCCTTTCTGGACGGATTCCTCAACGAAGACGGGTTGCTGGAGTCGTTGCCCGGCTGGATATTCGTCGAATGGTCCGAAGCCAATAAGTTCGTACGCGACGTCAACTTCCCGTCCAATATGCTGTACGCCGCGGCGCTGGACGCGGCCGGTCGGATCTATGCCGATGCGAGCCTTTGTCAAAGAGCCGCAGCCATGCGCCGGACCGTGCGCGAACAGTCGTTTGACGGTCGTTTTTTTGTGGACAACGCCGTACGCGGCGCGGACGGCGTTTTGGCGCGTACCGCCAATCGCACGGAAACCTGCCAGTACTACGCCTTCGCTTTCGGCGTCGCCGACCGAGAAGGCGACGCGGAGCTATGGGAGCGCATGCGCAGCGCCTTCGGACCGGGCCGCAACCTGACCCGCGCTTTTCCGGAGGTGCATCCGGCCAACATGCTGATGGGCAACTGCCTGCGCCTGGATTTGCTCTCGCAGGCCGGCGACGCGCGCGGCGTACTGCAGTCGCTGAAAGCCTATTTTCTGCAAATGGCCAGAACGACGGGGACGCTGTGGGAGCATAACGACACGCGGGCCAGTTGCAATCACGCTTTCGCGTCCTATGCCGTCTGCTGCCTGTACCGCGACATTCTCGGCTGTCGGATCGACGAATGGAATCGCGTGGTGCGCCTGCGCCTGGGCGATCTGCCGCTGAAGAGCTGCCTGGGCGTCATCCCGCTGTCGGAGGGCACCGTTCAGGTACAATGGGAAAAGAGCGAAGACACTGTGATCTGTCGTGTGCGGGCTCCGCAAGGATATCGCTTCGATCTCGAAAATCAAACCGATCTGAAATTGGATTTCAGAGATGAAACACCGAAAGGAACAACCCGTCATGCTACGTAAAATACTATCCTCCATTCGCCGTAAACCCAAGGCCGCCGAAGCGTCCGCTGCGCAAGCGGACACGCCGCCCAGCGTCCCGTCCGCAGCGCGTCGCAGCGCTGCGACCGGGAGCGGGAAGAAGACGGAGGCCGAATCCGGCGCGCCCGCGGCCCGCCGACCGCGCAAACGCAAACCGCGCAAATCCGCCGCGCCGTCCGCCCGCGGCGAGTCGTCGGCGGCCGCGCCGCAGCCCACAGAAGCCCTCGTCGCGGGGCGCAAGGAGCACGGCTCATGGAATCCTGCGGAATTCGAGGTGGCGCCGGCGGAGGGCCTCACGCGTTTTCAGGATCTCGGCCTGGTCGATGAAATCCTGCATGCGGTCGCGGATATGAAGTTTCGCTACTGTACGCCCATCCAGGCCGAGTCGCTGCGCATCGCCCTGGCCGGTCGCGATGTTGCGGGCCGCGCGCAAACCGGCACCGGCAAGACCGCCGCCTTTTTGATCGCCATTATGAACCGCTTTGCGCGGTCGCCCGCGCATGCGTCCCGTCCGCGCGGCGACGCCGCCGCGCCGCGCGCGCTGGTGGTGGCCCCGACCCGCGAGCTGGCGATGCAGATCGAGCGCGACGCCGTCGAACTGGGCGCGTATCTGAATATGAGCGCCATGGCGCTCTTCGGCGGATCCGATCTGGAACGCCAGCGTAAAAAACTGCGCGAGAACAATCCCGAAATTGTGGCCGCTACGCCCGGACGACTGCTCGACTTTCATACCCGACGCGACATCGACCTGAGTTCCGTCGAAGTTCTCGTTCTGGACGAAGCCGACCGTATGCTCGATATGGGGTTCATTCCCGACGTGCGCCGCATTGTGCGGGCGACGCCCCCCAAGGAGCGGCGGCAAACTCTGCTTTTCAGCGCTACGCTCTCCGACGACGTCATGCGGCTGGCGTCCAGTTGGCAGGTCGATCCTCAAAGGATCGACATCGAGCCCGAGCAGGTGGCGGTGGATTCGGTGCGCCAGATACTCTATTTAACCACGTCTCGCGAGAAATTCCCGTTGCTGTACAATATTCTGACACGGGAAAAGCCGGAGCGGGTGCTGATGTTCGTCAATCGCCGCGATACCGCCGTGCGGCTGACGCGCGATCTGAAACGCTACCGCTTCGATTGCGATCTGATATCCGGCGCGCTGTCCCAGAATCATCGGACCCGCACGCTGGAAGCCTTCCGCGAAGGGCGCCTGCCGATCCTGGTCGCCACCGACGTGGCCGGGCGCGGACTGCATATCGATTCTGTCAGTCATGTGGTCAACTACAACATTCCCGAGGATCCGGAGGACTATGTGCATCGCATCGGGCGAACCGGTCGGGCCGGCGCCAGCGGCATATCAATCACCTTCGCCTGCGAAGAGGAATCGTTCGGCATCCCGCCCATCGAGAAGTTTATCGGCCGCAACTTGCCGTGCCTGCATCCCGATCCGGCGTGGCTGACGATCCCGAGCGACATTCATCCCTTGCCCGCTTCCCGGATTGTCATGCCGGCCGGCATTGGCGAAGGCGATCGCAACCGCGACAAATCGGGTCGCCCGTCCGGCGGCCGCAGCGGCGGTTCCGGCAACCGCTCTCGGTCCGGCAGCGGCGGCCGTCGCCGCTCTCCGCCGCGTCGCTGATGCTTCCGTCATTCCATGGGCGAGGGGAGGGGGGCGAAGATCCCGGCCACAACCGCCGCGGCGGCCTTGGGTCGGCGATATTCGTCAAAGACCCCTTTGTTGTTGAATGCGCGCGGCCGCGAAAGCGCGCGGCCGCCCGCGTACGTTCGCGTGTCGCAAAACTGCCAGATCGCCAGACCCGCCACCCGCGACTCGGCCCGGACGTATTCGCAGACGCGCCGCAGCAGCTCCGCCTGATAGTTTTCCGTCCAGTATCCGTTATGATCGTCGCGGAACCCGTATAGCGCGCCCGCGCCGATTTCCGAAATCATGAACGGCTTGTCCGACCATCCGCGCCTTGCCAGTCCGTCCAGGACACGGCGAATGGCGGCGGGCGCTTCGTCAAGCGGGTTTTCGTCGTCAACGTTGGCGGAATACCAGCCGGGATAGAGGTTCAGGCAGATCACATCCGCCTCGCTCAGAAAGCGGTCGTTCAGTCCGCGGTTGGAGGCGTAGGCCACCAGGCGCGAACTGTCCAGGGCCCGGACGCGTTCGAAAAGCGCCGTATAGAGGGGACGCGCCTCCTCGTTGTCGCTGGCGCCTTCATTAAGAAAACCCCAGATCAGGATGGAGGGATGATTGAAATCCTCCTGCACCATGACGCCGGTCTGCTCCAGTTGCGCGGCAGCGAAATGTTCCTCGTTGCAGCGGACGGCGCTCTGACCCCATCCGAGGCTTTCGGAGAAGACGGCGATTCCCATCTCGTCGCAGAGATCCAGCAGCCGCGGATCCTGGCGATAATGGGAGCCCCGCACGAAATTGCAGCCCATGGCCTTGATCCGTTGCAAATCGCCGACCAGCAGGCTGTCCGGCGTGGCCGGGCCGAACTGCGGGTGGGCCTCGTGACGGCAGAAGCCCAGCAGCTTGACGGGCGTTCCGTTCAGCAGGATTTGGCCGTCGGCCGCCGTGACGCGACGCAGCCCGAAACGCACTACGATCGCGTCGGCGCCCGTATCGAGAGTAAGCGTGTGCAGGTGCGGAGCGTCCAGGCTCCAGGCTTTGGCATGCGCGACGGCGGCGTGAAAAGAAGCCGTGCGGTCGCCGGTTTTCGTCAGGGACGCGTCCGCAAAGGGTTCGTCGTCAAACCGAAAGCGCAGCGGAGCCGTTTCCCGGCTCCAGACGACCTGCACCGTTACCGTGCCGGAGGCTACATCCTCCACCAGCACATGGGTGGATTCTATGGGATTGGGCGGCAGCGTCTCCAGCCACACTTGTCGAATCAGGCCGCCGTAGTTGTAGAAGTCGAAATAGTTTTCGTGCAGCGGACAGCGCGCGTAATCGTAGCGATTGTCCGTCGCGACGACAATTTCGCGCCGGGCG
>CAZYAW010000014.1:0-3131 GCA_964646045.1 uncultured Victivallales bacterium
TGGGCCCGAGTACGCCGGACGCCAGGTGGCGGACGATCCGTCCGTTCCTGTCTTCCACCACGACGGTCGCGTCGCAGAACCCCTCGGCTTCGAACGTAACGGTCGCCCGGTCGCCGTCCTGCGCGACCTGCGGCTTGCGCGCGAATGCGAAGACCGCTTCGCGCTTGACCGCGAGTTCCTCCGGCGAACCGCTCGCCTGCGTCTCGGCCGCTTCGACGAAACACGTTGTCGCCAGGCACGCCGCCGCGACGATCACGGAGTGTAATTTTGAATGCTTCATGTCTTTCTACTTATTACTCCGTAAATGGTCCATGGCGACGGTCGCTTCGTCGCTGTAGTCGAACGCCACTATCGAAAGACGATTGTTGACGCTGTCGGCGACGTAAAGTCTGTCTTCCGCGACGTCCACAAACGCAGGCCAGGCAAAGAAGGCGCCGGCGCGGTCGTCGGCGTTGCCGTAGTCCCCGATGCGGGCAATGCGGTTGCCGTCGGTATCGAGCATATCCACGCAGAACAGGAAAACGTTCGGGACGAATACCCGTCCGAACCCGTCCGCAGCCAGGCGCGAAGTCATGCAAACGCAGGAGTTGTCGCCCCATCGGCGCTCCGACGACGGCACGATCCCCATCCCGGCATAGCGCCAGCGCGCTCCGACCACTTTTATTCGTTCGTACAGATAGCCCGAGAGATATTCCGGCGCGTCGGCGGGCGCCTGGTCGACCGCCAGCGGCGGAGTCCGGGAGGCTGCGGCGCCGGCATACCCGAAACTGCCCTGCCCGTAGAACGCGCCGCCTTCGGGACCGAATTTCATGACGGCGCCCAGGTGGTACAGATACTCGTTGCGCAGCGAATAGTCCCAGGGCGCAGCGCGGTACTGGTAATTCCACATCGCCCACGACAGCCAGTTGTGCGGCGGAATCCTGTCCGCGAATTCCGCCGGATAGAGCTTGCCCGACGGCTTGACGTTGACGCCGAGGTACACGTTCCCGGCCGCATCCACGCCGATGCCGCAGTCGCCAATCCCCATGCCGTCCACCAGGGCGTCGCGTTTCTTCTTTCCGTCTGGGCCGAAGACGTCCACGCGGGAAGCGACTCCCTTGTTTTGGTGGGCCCGGACGAAGTAGATGTCGCCGTTCGGGGCGACGGTCAGGCCGCGCTGACCGAGCCCCAGTCCGAGAGAATTGAACGGGAGGCCGGTCAAGCGGTTGTCCGCCTGTCCCGGCCAGGGCAGCGGCTTGCCGTTGGCATCGAAACGCAGCAAGGCGCCGCTGCCGTACGGGCCGCTGGCGACAACCGTGCCGTCGGGCGCCACCGCGATTTCGCTCGCGCCCTTGAGAAAGGACGTTTTCTCGCCGGTGGTCAGATCGAGGGCGTTAACCTTGTAGCGGGCGCTCAGGGTGCGTATCAGCACGCGGTTGCGGGCGGGATCGGCCTGAATGAATCCCGGATAGTACAAGCCCGGCTCGCCCTCGGAACGCCGGCCTTTCTCGAAAGATTGGCCGTTGTCGGTAATCGGCGTAAGAGTGTGCCCGATGGTCACCCACAGGCGGGGCGGATCGGACAGCGGATCGAGGGCCATGAGATCCACGTTGTCCGCGAGGCGAATCAGCTCGGCCGGCGGCGCACCCTTTTTCCAGGCGTCCAGCTTCAGCAGACAGGGGGGTCTGCGCGGCGCCACGCGAGCCATGCGCGCCTTGTGCCGGGCCTTCCACGCCCGGTATTCGTCCATGCCCATGGGAGCGGTATCCTTTTTGGGACCGCCCCACTGGCGCTGCCGACACACCAGATAAATGTGACCGGTCCGCGGATGAATGGCGATCTGTTCGGGATCCTTGACGGGGAACTGGTCCACGAATTCTCCGGTCGCATTGACGATCACGATCCGATGGTTGCCGCGGTCGCAGATGAAGAGATTGCCGTCGCCGTCCACGGCCATGCCCTGGGGATCGTTCAAGTGGCTCTCGTCGTCGCCCGGCCGTCCGTCTTCGCCGAAGAAGGCGGCTTCCATGCCTTCGCCCTTGCCCTCGCCCCAGTGCAAACGGAACACGGCATGCCGCGACCAGTGCGTGGATCCCGTATAATAGACGTGTTTTCCGTCCGGACTGCAGGCCGTGTGGTCCATGAAAGGGTCATGGCCTTCGCCAACGCCGTACAGCAATCCCACGGGCGTGCGAATTTCCGGGCCGACGAACGGCGTGCCGACCGGCGCACCGCCGGCGGGATGAAAGGCGAGCAGATGGCGGGGGAGCCCGGTCTCGAAGGCCGTGCCCGGCGAACTGACGGCCACCAGGTGTCCTTGCGGATTCCAGGCGAGGGTTTGCCGTCGCATGCCGACGGTCAGGGGATACAGGCTGTGCGCGTGTCCGTTGAAAACCACGGGCACCCTGCGCCCGTCGATGGTCAGTTGACCGACGGACTCGGTTTGCGCGGCGGGCGTGTTCGCGGCGTAGGGCATGATGGTTCTCTTATAGTTTCCCTCGCGATCCAACACCCGCATCTCGACCCGGCCACGGCCGCCCCAGGAACGCATCAGAACGTACAGTTCGCCTTGAGGACTGAACGCCATCGCGTTGATCGGATTCAGCCTGTTCCCGTTCCATCCGAGGTGTTTATCGAAGCGGGGCTTGACGCCGAGTCGCACCCGCGCGGAGTACGGCGCGGCCCCCGCCGCCGGCCGTCCGGCATCGTCCCGGCCGTCCCAGACGAGATCTTGCTTGAGGCTGTTCTTTTTCAGCGGCGCCGGAGCGTGCGGCCCCAGCAGACCGGCGGCCAGATGGCGGACAATGCCGCCTTTGGAGTCCAGGATGGCGACTTCGACGTCCATCGGCGCCGTGGTCTCGAAAGAGATCGTCGCCCCGGTTCCGTTGCGAGTCGCCCGTACACCGCCCTTGAGTTTGGCTTCCGTGACGGAACGTACGGCCAGCGGCGCCTCGTAGGTGTCCGCGAACGCGGCGTTCAGCGCGATGCAAAGTGTCGCGGCGATAAAGCATGCGGTTTTCTTCGTGGTTTTCATATTGCGCTCCGAAGATAGTGCCTGAATCCGTGACGGGGATTCCCGCCACGCCTGTTTTTCCGTCCGGAACCGTAATTTCCGCGATCATCGCCGGACGTTTCCGATGAGCACGCTTCGT
>CAZYAW010000015.1:0-5872 GCA_964646045.1 uncultured Victivallales bacterium
TTCCGGCCAAGCCGCCACGCTTCTATATCTTCAAAACGCTCAATTTTCATTGTCAGATTCCTTTTTTCAACCGTCAACCGTGAACCGTGAACGCTTACCAAGAACGTTGTTGCGACGGCGACCGTCCATCCGGCGGTTCAGACGAGCATCGGCATGCCGATTGAAGCGGGGCTGTTCCCTACAGGCAACATCAACATTATGCACGCCCCGTCGCAAGCGCCGCAGTCGTTGGCGTCGGCGTGCTCGCAGCAGAAAAACTCACGTATTTTAGGGCGAGCAGGTTGAAACAACGGATTTGGCGTATTCACGAAATCAAGCCGTGTAATACAAACGTTCGTTCAGGCAGAAAGATTGATGCAAGCGGCTCCCAACGCTATCTTGTCTTTATGCACTTGAGGGAATGACCCGATGACGCACTATGATTTCGAGTGGGATGCGGAGAAAGCCAGACAAAATCGGCGCAAGCATCGCGTGAGTTTTGAGCAGGGGGCCACGGTGTTTCGTGATCCTAGGGCTGCGTCCCTGTATGATGATGAGCATAGCGAGACGGAAGACAGATGGGTAACTTTGGGTCTCTCGGCCGGCGGCGGACTCCTTGTGGTACACCATACGTTCAAGGAGATCGACACAACCCGCGTGCGAATACGGATATTCTCGTGTCGGAAGGCTACCTCCGACCAGATACGGCAATACGGAGAGTGAATCATGAAGAAAGATTACGACTTCACCAATGCAAAACGCGGCAAGTTCTACCGACCGGACGCGAAGCTAAACATCCCGGTCTATCTTGACGATGAAGTCCGAGACTTCGTCAACGGGATCGCAGAGCACAAGCATTCCGACATGGCTCAGGTTGTCAACGACTTGCTGCGTTCAGACATGAGCTTGGCGGAAGCCATGCGATGAGCGAACCAAGCCTTGCACGGCGACTGAGTATTCCGCGGCGTTGGAGAGTCAGCCAGGAATGGCCGACTTACCGAGGCTTCCTGAGCAGTTACACTTTGCAGATGAAAACCCCATCGCATCGCGTTCGCCATGGAAAACCTTCCTCGAAGCGCTTATCTCGCAAAACGTAGAACTCGCACTGGTTGCGTCAGCCCGCGCGGACGATATCGTTCGCGATGCGGATATCCTGCACCTCTACAAGAAGGCGGGTTTTGAGCGGTTGCTTCTGGGAACCGAGAACACCGATGAAAAAACGTTGACCAAGATAGCCAAAGGGAGCTCACCTGCGACCGACCGGCAGGCGGTCAGGCTTCTGCGCAAGCACAACATCCTCTCCCTGGCAACCTTTGCCGTCGGGTTCGGCGAGGAGACTGCCCGCGACTATTGGCGAGCGCTGCGTCAACTACTATTCCTGGATGCAGATCTTGAGGCGGGGCGCGCGATTCTCGCATATTGAAATACGAGTGAAATGCGCGCCCCGCCTCCCGTGCCGCAGGCGATGGCGTTGGCGTGCTCGCAGCGGAAAAACCGGCTTATTTCAAGCATAATGCAAATAGGCTTGCGCCGTCACGCGGTCGGCGCTATACCCACGTTTCGTTTCTCAATTCGGGACGGAGCTGACGAGGGAAAGGACGCGATGAGCAATATAGTCGAAATAGCGGGCGGCATTACGGCTCCGCGCGGCTTCACGGCGGCCGGTGTGCGTGCCGGTCTCAAGAAAAAAGGACTGGACGTGGCGCTGATCGTTTCCGATCGGCCCGCCGCCGTCGCCGGAACGTTCACCACCAACAAGGTCCAGGGCGCCACGGTGCGGCTGTGTCGGGAACGACTGGCCGGCGGACGGGCCCAGGCGATTGCCGTCAACAGCAAGAACGCCAACGCCTGCAACGGCGAACAGGGCCATCGCGATGCGCGCCGCATGGCCGCCTGCGCCGCCGCGGCGCTGGGCCTGGACGAGACGCTCGTGTTCGTCTGCTCGACCGGCGTGATCGGCGTTCCGCTGCCCATGGAAAAGATCGAGGCCGGCCTGGGCGCCGCCGCCCGGGCGCTGAGCGTGGCCGGCGGAACGGAGGCGATGCGCGCCATTATGACCACCGACACGGTTGAAAAGCGGGCCGCTCTCGAATTCGAGGCGGACGGGCGCCGGGTACGTCTGGCCGGCATCGCAAAGGGTTCGGGCATGATCGAGCCCAATATGGCCACCATGCTGGCCTTTCTGACCACCGACGCCGCCGTGGCGCCCGCCGACCTGCAAACCGCCTTGTCCGGCGCGGTGGCGCGCAGTTTCAACAAGGTGACGGTGGACGGCGACCAGAGCTGTAACGACACCGTTTTGCTCATGGCCAACGGCGCCGCCGAAACGGCGCCGCTCGCGCCCGGCCACGCCGATTGGCCCGTGTTTGTCGAGGCGCTGGACCGTCTGACACTGGATCTGGCCCGCCAGATTGCGCGCGACGGCGAAGGCGCGACCAAGTTCGTGACCGTCACCGTACGCGGCGCGGCCTGCGACGACGACGCCCGCCGCGTGGCCCGCGCGGTAGCCAATTCGCTGCTGGTCAAGACGTCCTGGTTCGGCGAAGATCCCAATTGGGGCCGCATCATCGATGTGGCCGGATATGCCGGTGCCGCGTTGCAGGAGGACAAGGTCGATATCGCCTTCGACCACCTGCTCTGCGTGCGCGGCGGCTGTCTGGCGGCGGACGTTTCACTCGAAGACCTGGAAGCCGTGCTGGCGCAGAAAGAGTTTCACGTGACGATCGATCTGCATCTGGGCACGGGCGGCGAAACGCTCTACACCTGCGATTGCAGCCTGGACTACGTGCGCATCAATTCGGAATATACAACCTGAGATTCGGAACATTTCCACCGCTGGACCGGGAGTTGGCCTTATGAGAGACGTAATGGAAAAAGCCGCCGTGCTGATCGAGTCCCTGCCCTATATTCAGCGTTTTCGCGGGGAGACCGTCGTCGTCAAGTTCGGCGGCAGCGCCATGGAGGAAAAGGATCTTTTCGACAGCATCCTGCAGGATGTCGTGTTCATGGAGTGTATCGGCATTCGTCCCGTCATCGTGCATGGCGGCGGACTGGCCATCTCGCGCGGCATGAAGGAGTCCGGCTTGCAGGCCAAGTTCGTCAAGGGCTTGCGGGTGACATGCGAAAAGACCATCGAAGTGGTCAGACACGTCTTCGGCCGGGAAGTCAATCCGCGCATTGTGCAGACGCTGCTCGACCTGGGCGGGCGCGCCGAGGGCGTGCCCGGCGAAACCGTCTTCCGCTGTACGCGCATGACCGAAGAGGACGCGGAGACCGGATCTCTGCTGGACTGGGGCTACGTCGGCAATCCGCTGGACGTGAAAATCGCACCGATTCAGGCCCTGATGGAACGCAATGTGATTCCGGTCGTCACGCCGCTGGGCATGGATATGGAGGGCAAGGTTCACAACATGAACGCGGATACGGCCGCCGCCACGCTGGCCAAGGCCGTCCAGGCGCGCAAACTGGTCTTTTTGACCAATGTGCCCGGCCTGCTGCGCGACCGGGACGATCCGAACTCCATCCTGACCACGCTCAAGGCCGAAGACGTCGAGTCGCTGATCGCACGCGGCGTGATAGACGGCGGCATGCTGCCCAAGATCAAGAGCGGCGTGGACGCGCTGCACAACGGCGTGCGCAAAGTCCACATGATCGACGGCCGTATGGCCCATTCGCTTTTGCTGGAAATTTTTACGGACCAGGGCGTCGGCACGGAAATTGTCTCCGGTCTGCCCGTATAGAATCGTGGGAACACGTTGTCGAGGGAAAGGAAGAGGGCTCATGAGCCGACAGAACGAAATCAGCGAATTGTATCGTCAACATGTGATGCCGACCTACGCGCCGCGCATCGCCCTGGTACGCGGGCGCGGAACGGTGGTCTGGGACGCCGACGGACGCGAGTATCTGGATTTTGTCGCCGGAATTTCCGTGCTTAACGTCGGGCACTCGCATCCGCATGTGGTCGAGGCCGTTCGCGAGCAGGTCGGCATTCTGACGCATGTCTCCAACCTGTACTGGAACGAGAAGCAGGGGCTGCTGGCCCGCAAGCTGGCGGCGGCGGGACTGGGCGGCAAATGTTTCTTCGGCAATTCGGGCGCGGAGGCCAACGAGGGGCTGATCAAACTGGCGCGTTTGTGGGGCCATGCGGAAGGCCGCTACGAAATCGTCTGCATGAAAAATTCCTTTCACGGACGCACGCTGGCCACGGCGGCGGCGACCGGCCAGAGCAAGGTGCAAAAGGGCTTCGAACCCATGCCGGAGGGATTCCGTCACGCCGAGTTCAACCGCATCGAATCCGTGCGCGAGCAGATCACCGACCGGACCGTGGCCGTGCTGACCGAGGCGGTACAGGGCGAAGGCGGCATTGTGCCGGCCGAGCCCGCCTTCATGTGCGAGCTGCGCACGCTGTGCGACGAGCGCCATCTGCTGCTGCTCTGCGACGAAGTGCAGTGCGGCATGGGCCGTACCGGACACTGGTTCGGCTATCAGGCGTATGAAGGAGTCGAGCCGGACGCCTTTTCCGCCGCCAAGGCGCTGGGCAGCGGGTATCCGATCGGCGCGGTCGTGACGGGCGAAAAACTGTCGGATGTCTTTCAGCCCGGCCATCATGCCAGCACGTTTGGCGGCACGCCGCTGGCCTGCGCCGCCGCGTTGGCCACGATGGAGGTCATCGAGCGCGAAGGACTGGTCGAGCGCGCCGCCGCGACGGGCGGCTTCTTTGCCGACAAGCTGCGCGAACTGGTCGCGCGCCATGCGCCCGCCGTAGAGGTGCGCGGTCGCGGCCTGATGCTGGGACTGGTTCTGGACCGGCCGGCCCAGGATTTGTGCGCGTGGCTGGCCGATCACGGCCTGCTGGCGCTGGCGACGGCGGAGACGGTCGTGCGTTTTCTGCCGCCCCTTAACGTTTCCGAAGAGGAAGTGGAGCGCGCGGTCGCCCTGCTGGATCAGGGCCTCGGCGCCATGGGCTGAAGCAGGTCACCCGTCACCCGCGACCGCAGCGACATGGGAGGCCAGTTCGGTCAGGCCTTCGGCGCGGCTGGTCATGCGTTCGCCGGCGGCACGGAACAGCCTCCCCAAACGCCGATTGCTGAAGTCGAGGTTGCGGCTGACGGCATACAGGGCGTAATGCGACGGATCGGCCAGCGGCCGGTCGCGTCCGAGCAGGGTCGAAAGCGCGGAGACCGCCCCGCCCCAGGCGACCCCGCTCCAAAAGGGCAAATATACGGTCCGGAAACGCTTCTCCGGCATGTAAAGACGGGCGACCATGCGGTAGTAGTCGTCCACGGTCGTGCGTTCGTCGTCCAGCACATTGAAGGCCCGCCCCGCCGAACCAGGCCGCGCAGTATCGGCCCGGCTCCGTCTCGGCCAGCGTGGCCGCATGGCACATCGGGGTTGGCGACTCGGCGGGCGCGAAGATAAACTCCTTGACCCGCATTTCCCATGGGCTGGAACCTGTCATCGTATGACTTCCTTGTTTTAGGCGGTCTGTCATTCGATCAGGCCCAGCGCGTCCAGCGCCTGTTCAATCCTTTTTCGTTCCCGCACGTTGAAGCGGTGGAAAGGCTCCGCCATGAAATCGTCGCAGATCCCCATGACCGACAGAGCGCATTTGAGGCCCTTCAGATAGCTGGAACCGAAATGACCGACCCGGTAAATCGTGGAACTGATCTGCATGACCTTGGCTTGCAGTTCCGTGGCCGCCGCAAAATCGCGTTTCAGCGCCGCCTGGTACAGGGCGACATACAGTTTGGGGAACAGATTGGAGCCGCCGTTGACGCCGCCGTGTCCGCCGGTCATCACGAATTCCGCCATGAATTCTTCCGGTCCCACCAGAAAACTGAAATCCCGCCGTGCTCCCAGCGCATATTGCACCCGTTTAAAATACGCGAGATCG
>CAZYAW010000016.1:0-4243 GCA_964646045.1 uncultured Victivallales bacterium
AAAATCCTCCCGCGAAACGCAGGAAGATTGGTTGATGTATCTTTCGTGTTTGATCTGTATAAACTTATTTCGCAACACATGCCCGTTTTTCGTAGTTCCTCTCCTGTGAAGAGGTGTACCTGAGTAGTTACAATCTGGCCTTGGCCATCGCTTTCACGTTCCGGCCTGCTTGGTCGTTCAACCCGAATTCCTGCCAGGTCGAGGACAGGTGATCCTGGTACAGCTCGTCGGTGAAGTTCTCGACCGCCACCACGAAGCTCCATGTATCGCCGAGATCGACCCCCATTCGCACGTCGCCGCGCGTGTAGCCGTCGGTCTCGCGCTCGTTCGCGCCGGTCCTGTCCTGATCCGACGCGGTCAGCCCGGCCAACTCCACCCATAGCAGATTCTCTGCGTCCAAAGCTGCTTCGTAACGCACGCCGCAGCGGCCTTTCAGCGGCGGAATGCCCGGAAGATCCTCTCCCGTATCGTCATTCTCTCCGCGCACGTACGAAAGCGAAGCGAACGTCGAGAATCCTCCGCCCAGGTAATAGTCCAGACCCGCTTCGGCGCCGTACAGCGAGACCTCCGCATAGTTCATGTAGCGGTAATCGCCGTCGCCCTGGTTCTCCTTGACGATGCAATCGTCCACCATGTTGCGGAAGACGCCGACCATGGCCCGGAGACGGGCGGTCCGCGTCTTCAGTCCGATGTCGAAGTTCCAGCTTGTTTCGGGATCGAGGTCCGGATCGCCCATATCGTTGCCCACGTCGTGCGGCCCGTAGAAGTACAACTCCAACAGGGTCGGCGCGCGGAACGCCCGGCCTACGTTGCCGTAGAGGTTGACTTCGTCGCTTACCTTGCAGAGCAGGCCGAGATTCCCGCTCGCGGCGCTGCTTTCGGAGGTCTCCTCGCCGGTCAACTGATGACGCGGATGCCCGTCCGTCTGCGCCCCGATCCAGTCGGCGCGCAGTCCCGGCGTCACAACCCATCGGTCGCCCAGCGCAATCTCGTCCTGCACGAACGCGCCCACGCCCATGCGCGTCGCATCGGGGATAACGGGAACGCTGTCGAAGCCCGGATTCACCCATGCGGAAGCACTGTCCCGGATCGTCCGGCCAGACGTTGCCTCTTCGTAGAACGTATCCAGACCGAACGTCACGCGGTGCGTGTCGTCGGGCACGAAAACCATCTGCGGTTTGAGCGTATAGGTGTCGATATCGAGCCGGATATTGATTTCCAGATCGCCTCCGCTGGCCTGGATCGGCGGCGGGAGGCCCGCGACCTTGCGACGGTAGCGACGCCGATTGTGCCGCTGCCATCCGAAGTCGATACCGAGACGTTCGGTCGCGCCGGCGAAGGCGTCGGCTTCGAGCCCGAGCGCCAGCCGTTGGTGCTTTTCACCCTCGAAGAAATCCTCCGCAAAAGCCGCCGGACCGGGGACGCCGATATCCGCTTCCATGAACGAGTAGTCGGCATACGTCTTCCATCCGGCGCCGCTATAGTTGCCGCCGCCCCAGACGGTGTAGCCCTCGTAGAAGCTGTTCGCCAGCTCGCCTTCGGGCGTCTCGATGTTGCCTGCGTCCTTGTAGGTTCCGCCGGCATAGCCGTTGAATCGTCCTTGTCCGAACCGCAGATGCGCCGTCTCCTTCCATCCATCCGCGGCGCTCTCGTACTGCACGTCGGCCTCGCCGCCGAAGCGCGTTTCGGGCCCGGTCTCCTCGTCCGCTCCCTTGGCGATGAAATTGATGACGCCGCCGATGGCGTCCGACCCGTACAGCACCGACGCCGGACCGCGCACAACCTCGACTCGCTCGATCTGGGCCGGATCGAGCGAGAACACATGGTTTCCGCCCGGCCGCTGCTCCGAAAGGCGCACACCGTTGACGAGCACCAGTACGCGCTCACCGCTCAGCCCGCGGATGATCGGATGCACGCTGCCCGGACCCGCCGTGACGACATCCACGCCGGGTTCCCGATGAAATATCTCCGCGACGGCTACGGCGATCTTCTCGTCAAGATCGCGAGACTCCAACACGTTCACGGGCAGCGACGTATCGAACGACTTCTTCGCGCTGCCGGTCGGCGTCACGACCACATCGGCGAGCGCGACGGTTTCTTCAGCCAACACAAACGTTGCGCAGCACAACACGGCTGCAACAGACAATAAAACTCTCTTCATGATTGCGGACTCCTTAAGATGATTCTGTTCCATGAGAACGAATGCGCACAGCTCTTCCACAGCGAGCGTGTGTATTGCGTTCGAATGCGGTGGTGCGGGGAACAGAATCAGGCGGGAGGTCCGCAGGAGAACGGCAGGAGTCTCGGGGTCGCGAAATCCGGCGGCCTTGGCAAAACCGGACAGGACATCGCGAGAGGTTCGCACGACGGCAAGGCGATTGCCGCAACCGCTGTATTCGCGGGAGTCTTCGCGAGCTGACAAATGGAGCAGGTTGACGGGTCGTGCGGCTTCCTTTGCGGGCGGGAATCGCGCGAACGCTCGGACGTTTCGTGGCTGTTCGCTTGCTCCCGCGAGTGGTCGTGCGAGCAACACGAATGGCACACGTCTTCCCCGTCCGCGCCGGCACGGGCTAGCTCCAGCCTGTGCAGGGCGGGAACAAGCAGTGTCCCCGCCACGAACAGGAGCAAGCCAGCAAACGCCATATGTTTTTTCTCTGTCTTATGCAAAATACAGTCGCCCTCTTCTAATTAATTTTGGAGCGCCTAACATATAACCTATGACACATCCCCGTCAATCTGATTCCATGTTCGGACCATTGAATCGCAGCCGCGCGATCCGGGGAAAAATACGGCGGCGGATGAAGGGAAGCCGCACGATGCAGCCGACCAGACCGGCGCGGGCCTTGTGGTAGTCGAAGTAGCACCACTCGTCGACGAAGCGGATGGCGGGATGCCAGCCTTCCACTTCACGGGTGTTCGCCAGTCCCCATTTGAACTCGGGCGCATCATTCAGCTTGCTGAGCGAATCGTGTTTCTTGCTTGTGCCCACGATTGTCGGGCCCATGATTTCGACCAGCATGTCGGCTCTGGGAAAACGCTCGGCCATCCGCCCCATGAGCGGGCGCAGTCGGGATTCATCGAAGTACATGAAAAGACCCTCAGCGATCACGAGCACCGGCCTTCCTTTGTCCATGACATCGTCCATCCAGCTCGCCTCGAACATGGACGATGCGAGAAAACGGTAGCGTTCGCTTTCCTGAAAGAACCGCCGCCGCAGTTCGATCGATTCCGGCACGTCGAGTTCGTACCAGGTTGCTTCTGCGGCATGGCGCCCCAACCGGTAATTCCGCGTGTCGAGCCCGGCGCCGATGTTGGCGCGGCTTTCTTCGGACAGGTGCGAGTAGACGGCGCTGTTCGCGGATTGCGCGGCGACGCTGCCGTTGCTGGGATCGCCGACGGACCACTCCAGCGGATAGACGATCGGTTCGGGGTCCGCGCCGTTCACGGTCACGTCGGCCGTGAGGATGACGGTTTTCTCGTCGCCGGTCAGGGTTGTGGTGGCGGGCGTCACGGGAAGCTCGCCGCGGACCTCGTCGTCATCGGGCTCGCAACCCGCGCACAGCAGCATTAGCGGCAATAAGCACAGAACCATACGGTGTCGTTTCATCGTGCGCCTTTCCGTTTCGGCGACGGGCCGGCGTGGTGATCGAGTTCTTCAAGCAGATTCGCCTTGTCTTCGCTGTATTCGAGAGCCGTGGCGCGGTCGATCTTGCGGCGGCGCAGCAGGGCCAGCAGCGACTGGTTGAGCGTCTGCATGCCGTATTCGCCGCCGGTCTGCATGGCGGTGCGCATCTGGTGCGTCTTTTCCTCGCGGATCATGGCGCGGACGTTGGGGGTCGCCACGAGCACCTCGGCGGCGAGCGAGCGGCCGCCCCCGTCGGCCCACGGGACGAGTTTTTGGCTCAACGCCACCTGAAGCGTGGAGGCCAACTGCACGCGCACCTGCGCCTGATGCGCGGCCGGATAGGCGCTGATGATACGCGATACGGTTTGCACGGCATCGGACGTGTGCAAGGTGGCAAAGGTCAAGTGGCCGGTTTCCGCCAAAGTCAAAGCTGCAGACATGGTTTCGAGGTCACGCATTTCGCCGACGACAATCACGTCCGGATCCTGCCGCAGACTGCGGCGCAGGGCCTCGGCAAAGCTGGCCGTGTCGCGGCCGACTTCGCGTTGGGTGACGAACGCCGTGAGGCTCTTGTGCCGGTATTCGATAGGGTCTTCGATCGTGTGAATGTGGCAGGGC
>CAZYAW010000017.1:0-14478 GCA_964646045.1 uncultured Victivallales bacterium
ATTCGCAGCGAAAAGCAGGTCGGGCATGCCTGCCCGACCCCGAGGCGTTGGAGGGTCAGCCAGGAATGGCCGACTTACCGAGGCTTCCTGAGCAGTTACGAATAAAGATGCGACGCATATGCGTCGCATCACATGACGGGACGGGACGGTTAAAAGCAAAAGGAGAGGAATAGTATGGGGTCGGTTAAAAAAAAGCGTGAAAAGAAGATGTCGAAGCACAAGTATCGCAAACGCAAGAAAAACGACAGACACAAGAACAAGTAGAGCGATAGCATGAAATGCGCCTTTGGGCCCCTTGCGGCGGCGCTCGCTTTGGCGAGCGCCGTCGGCTGCCGTACGGTGTCTGCACCCGACCGCGGAACGCTGGCGGCACAGGACCGGGATCTGGCCGAGGCTCTGGCCTATTACGCCCAGAGCCTAGTAGACGATGCCGAACACGGACGGGAGGCGGAACGCACCGTGCAGTCGTTGCGGCGCGCGGCGGACCGGGTGCCGCACCGTTACGACATTCACTACGATCTTGCGACGGCTCATTTTGCGCGCAAGGAAACGGACCAGGCCGTAGCCGTGCTGCAGGAGTTCTGTCGTCGCAATCCGGACCATGCGCAGGCCCGTATTGATCTGGCCGCCTTTTACCAGGCTTCCGGAAACGAGGAAGCGGCGATCGTCCATTATCGCCGGGCGCTGGCGAACCGCCCCGCAGTCCTGTGGCCCTATGCGGAACTGGCCCGCCTGCTCTTCGTGCGCCGCCAGGACGAGGAGGCGCTGAAAATCCTCGGGCGCGGCCTCGATCTGGCAACCGACTCGACCGTCGCGCAATTCGTCCTGCGACAGGGACTGCTGTTCCTGGAGACCTCCGAACACGAACGGGCTCTGCCCTGCTTCGAGCTGGCGGCGCAACACGTGGCGGATCTGCGACAAAGTCCGGTGTTCCTGCTCCAGTTGGGCGCGCTGTACGAGCGGACGGGCCGTTTCGCCGAGGCGGAGGCCGTGTTTCTGGAATGCCTGCAAAGCCATCCGCGCACGCACGAGGTTCTGAACTATCTGGCCTATATGTGGGCCGAGCAAGGGGTGCGTCTGGACGAAGCGCTGGCGTATGTGCGGACGGCCCTGGAGATGCAGCCGGACCAGGCCGCCTACATTGATACGCTCGGGTGGATCTACTATCGGCAGGGTCGCTACCGCGCGGCGCTGGCGGAATTGAAGCGGGCGCAGCGCATGCTGCCGCAGGACGCGGTGGTGGCCGATCACGTGGGCGATGTCTATCAGGCTCTTGACGATCGTGAAAACGCCTTGCGATACTGGAAAATCAGTCTGGCGCTGGATGCCACGAACGAAAAGGTCGCCCGCAAAGTTGCGGAGGCCTCCGCCGCGCCGGAAGCGCCCTAGCCGGTTTTGTCTATGAAGGCCATCCATCAGTTTGTTTCCGGGTTCGCCAACGGCGACGCCATCAGCAACGAGGCGCTGGCATGGCAGCGCCTTTTTCGGGCGCGCGGTTTCGCATCGGAAATTTTCAGCGAATTGCACCGCGTCCTGCCCGAGCATCGGCGGACCATCCGGGATTTTTCAACCTATACGGCCGCACCCGAAGCCTTGGCGCTGCTGCATTTCTCGATCGGCTCGGCGGTGAACGAAGCCTTTGCCGAACTGCCCGGACGCAAGGCGCTGATCTACCACAACATTACGCCGGCGCACTATTTCGAGCGGGTCAATCCGCAGACCGCGCGCACGCTGGAACAGGGTCGTCGGCAACTGGAACGGCTGGCCGGCTGCGCCGCCGTCAATATGGCGGTTTCGCAGTTCAATGCGGACGAGTTGTCGCGGGCGGGATTCCCGAACGTGAGCGTCGTGCCGTTGTCGGTGGACTTCGACCGTCTGGCGACGCGGCCGGACCGCACCGTCCGACGGCGCTTCGGCAACGGCCTCACCAACATTTTGTGCGTGGGCCGCTGCGTGCCCAACAAGAAAATCGAGGATGCCCTGGATTTCTTCGATCTGTTCCGCCGCTGCGTGGAGCCCCGCTCGCGCCTGATTCATGTGGGTTCGTTCGCGGGCGCGGAACGCTACTACTATCTGCTGACCGGCATGGTGCGCGAGCGGGGTATGGAAAACGTGCATTTCGCCGGCGCGGTTCCACAGAGTCAACTGAACGCCTTCTACGGTTGCGCCGATCTCTTCCTCTGCATGAGCGAGCACGAGGGGTTCTGCATTCCGATTCTGGAGAGTTTTCACTTCGATGTGCCCGTACTGGCCTTCGCGGCGGGCGCCGTTGCGGAAACCATGGGCGGCGGCGGCGTGCTGTTCCGCAAAAAAGATCTGCCGCTGGTGGCGGAAATGGGCGGACGACTGACGCGCGACCGCGCTCTGCGCCGGGCCGTGGTGGCGGGACAGCGCGCGCGGCTGCGTCGCTATCGCGAGTGCAATCCGGAAGAAATACTGATGCGACATCTGAGCCCCCTGCTGGGCCTTGACTCCGGAAGGAGATGAAGCCGATGAAGACGTTGGGGCAGGCGGGCGAAAACGCCCTGCTGGAACATCTGGCCAGAACCCTGTCGCGCAAGGCGAACGTGGTCGAGGGGCCGGGCGACGATTGCGCGGTGGTGCGGCCGGCGGGCGGTGCCGGATACGACTGGCTGCTGACTTCCGACTCCGTGGTGGAAAACGTCCACTTCGTGACGGGTACGCGACCCGAAGCGCTGGGGCACAAGGCCGCCGGACGAGCTCTGAGCGACCTGGCCGCCATGGGCGGGGATCCCGAGTGGCTGCTGGTCAACCTGACGCTGCCGTCCACGACTTCCGTGCGCTATGTAGACCGCTTCTACAAAGGGTTTCAGGCCCTGGCGCAGCGCCATGGCGGCATGGTGGCGGGGGGCGATCTGAGCGCCGGGACGACGGTGGCCATTCACGTTTTCGCGGTCGGCCGCGTGCCGCAGGGTCGGGCCCTGCTGCGCTCGGGCGCCGGAGCAGGCGACGTTTTGTTTGTCACAGGCGCGCTGGGAGACAGTTTGCGCGGACGGCACTTGAGCTTCGAGCCGCGTTTGCAGCAGGGCCGTTTTCTACGCCGCTGGGCAACCGCGCTGATGGACGTCAGCGACGGGCTGGCGTCCGATGTGCCGCGACTGGCCGCGCGCAGCGGGGTCGGCGCGCACATCGACGAGGACGCCGTGCCCGTCGCCCCGTCGCTCGCCCGCTATCGCCGTCGCGCCACGCGGCTGCGCCATGCGCTGTGCGACGGCGAAGACTATGAACTGCTGTTTGCCGTGCCGGCCCGCCGGACGCGCTCCTTTCTGCAAGCCTGGCGTCGGCGCTTTGCGCTGCCCTGCACCGCGATCGGAAGTCTTACGCCGCACGCGGGCGAGATACGACTGCGCGCGACCGACGGCGGACTGCGCCGTCTGGCCACAAGCGGATACGCCCATTTCGACGGGAGTGCCGCATGAAACCGCTGGTGGAAGCATTCTATCCGTTTTTCAGGCCCTACGTTAAGCGCCTGACACTGGCCATGGCGGGCATGGGCGTCTTTATTCTACTGGCGCTGGTCCCGCCGCTGCTGATTCGGCACCTGATCGACCGCGTGGTCGCCGTCGGCGCATGGCACCAGTTGCTCTGGGTCGTCCTGGCCATGGCACTGACCCCCATGGCCGCGCACCTGCTTCATTTTGTCGCCATTTTGAGCATTCAACTGGTCAGCGTACGGATCATCGCGGACATTCGCGTGACGATGTACGCAAAGGCGCTGGCATTGAGCCAGCGCTTTCACTCGGAAAATCAGTCGGGCAAGATCACCGGCCGCATCATGGCGGACGTGGCCATGGTGCAGCGTCTGCTGACTGCGCAAACGCTGCGGCTGGTGCTCGACTTGCTGATCGTCGTCTTCTGCCTGTGGGTGATGTTTTCGATTTCGGCAAGACTGACACTCATTGTCTTTGCGCTGTTGGTGTGCTACGTGCTGGCCTATCGTTTTTTCTCGCGCCGCATTCGGGCGGCGACCCGGGCCTATCGCCGTATTTACGATCAAATCGGCGGGCGTCTGCAGGAAACGGTGGCGGGCGTCCGCCAAGTGCGCATCTACAACCGCGAGGAGTGGGAGAACGAGGTTTTCATCGGCCGCATGTCGGGCAGTCTGGGTCGCGAGCTGCAAAGCGCACTGGGCCAGATGAATTTGAGCGTGGCCTGTCAGGCCATCGCCGGATTCGGCACAACACTGATTGTCGGCATCGGCGTCTTCATGGTGTTGCGCGGCGAGAGCGGCATGACCTACGGCAATCTCACGGCCTTCAACATTTATACCTGGACCATGCTGGAACCGGTGGTGCGCCTGACCACCATGGCCGGGCAGTTGGCGGAAACCATGGTGTCGCTGGAGCGCATTGCCGCTCTGCTGCGGGAGCCGCTGGATGTAGCCTCGCCGCCGCACCCGGTGCGCCTGGCCACTGTGCGCGGCGCGGTGGAATTCCGCGACGTGGTCTTTGCCTACGCGCCCGACAAACCGCTCTACCAGGGTCTCTCGCTGAAAGTCGAGCCGGGAGCCATGGTGGCGCTGGTCGGAGAAACCGGCTGCGGCAAGACCACGCTGACCTCCCTGCTGATGCGCTACTGGGACGTGCAGGGCGGCTGTATCCGGGTGGACGGCGTGGACGTGCGCGAGTTCGACCTGAAATGGTTCCGCAGCCGGTTCGGCGTGGTGCTGCAAGATCCGGTTCTGTTCGAGGCGACGCTGGCGGAAAACATCGCCTACGGTCGTCCGGAGGCCGCGCGCGAAGACATCCTGGCCGCCGCCCGCGCGGCGGAAATATATGAAATGGGCCTGCAGCTCCCCGCAGGCTTCGACACCATGATCGGCACGGAGGGCGCGAAGCTTTCGCTGGGGGAACGGCAGCGCGTGAGCATCGCGCGCGCCATCCTGAAAAATCCCGCCATTCTGGTGCTGGACGAAGCCACCTCCAGTCTCGACAGCCAGTCGGAGACCCTCATTCAAAAGGCGCTGGCCACCGCCTTACGGGGACGCACCGGATTTGTCGTGGCGCACCGACTTTCCACGATTCAGGCGGCCGACATGATTGTCGTGATGGATCGCGGCCGCATTGTCGAGCAAGGGCGCCATACCGAACTGATGGCGCGCGACGGCCGCTACGCCCGCCTGCACCGGGAATGGGAGAGCAGAAAGGAAGGGACGGCGGTATGAAGGCGCGATTCGGTAAAAAGGCCGCCGCCATTGTCCGGCAAACGCTAGCCGAAACGGAGAATCAGGACACGTGCGCGCGGCGGGATCTGGCTTTTTTCGCGCGCCGCTACTTGCGGCCCTATCGCGCCGGACTGCTGCTGGCGGGGCTGCTCTCCGCCGTCATCGCGGCGCAGCCTTTCGCCTTTTCGCTGACCGCGCGTTTCATGGTGGACCAGGTTCTGCGCGTCGGCGTCGGCGGCGTGGCTCCCGAGCATATGGATCGCCATCTGCGACTGGCCTGGTGGCTGATCGCCTTCAATACGGGCATCTGGGCGGCCTGTCTGAGCGCAACGTGGAACCGTACGCGTACGGTGCAGAAGGCCAGCCGCAACATCGTGTTCGCTTTGCGGCGGGACTTGCACGAGAAACTGCAGACTCTGCATATCGGGTTTTTCGAGCGCATGCCGACCGGCAAGATCATGAGTCGTCTGCTCGACGATGTCAATGTCTTGCAGACCTGGATTTCGACGCAGACCGTCAATATCGCGACCCATGCCTTTCAACTGGCGCTGGGCCTCGCCTTGCTGGTCTACCTGAATCCCCGCATGGCGCTGCTGCTGACCCTGACCCTGCCGCTCTACGCTGCGGCCTTCGCTTTTTTCCGACCGGCCATCCAGCGCACGCATCAGGCGCTGCGCCGCCTGCACTCGCGACTCTACGCCTACATTGCCGAACGCATCGCCAACGTGCATGTCGTACAGGCCTTTGCGCAGGAACCGCGCGAAAAACGCGCCTGCGCCGCGCAAGCGGCCAACATGACCCGCGTCCACATGCGCCTGGCGCGCTGTCAGCAGGGCATCACGCTGGTGGCCGCCGTGTTTGCGTCGCTGGCGACCGGCGTCATCACCTATGTCGTCATTCGGCAGGTGCAGAACGAAACGATCACCCTCGGCTCCGCCCTGGCCTTCATCTTCGCGCTGGGTCCGGTCTTCGTATCCGTCAACGGCCTGACCTCGCTGGCCGTTGAAGCGCAAACCGTGCCGGTTATTTTAAGGCGTATCTTCACCATCCTGGAAACCCGGACGGTGGTCCCGCCGGGCAAGATCGATCTGGCCGGCATGCGCGGAAAAATCCGTTTCGACCAGGTGTCGTTTTCGTATCCGGGTCAGGAGTCCCTGGCTCTGCAAGACGTATCCTTCAAGATTGCGCCCGGCGAGAAGATCGCGATTATGGGGCCTTCCGGCGCTGGTAAGAGCACGATTTTCCAATTGCTGCTGCGCTTTTACGACCCCGACAGCGGCGAAGTGCGCGTGGGCGGCGTCAATTTGCAGGAGGCCTCCACGGATTCCATTCACCGCCATGTCTGCATGGTGCAGCAGGAGCCCGTCGTTTTTTCCGGCACACTGGCCGACAACATACGCTACGGACAGATCGACGCTCCGCCCGCCGAAATCATGCGCGCCGCCCGCCGGGCCGAGCTGCACGACTTCATTATGGAACTGCCTTTAAAATACGAAACGGAAGTCGGCGAACAGGGAGTGACACTGTCCGGCGGACAAAAGCAGCGTCTAGCGCTGGCAACCGCGCTGCTGACGGACCCCGAAATTCTTTTGCTGGACGATACCACCAGTGCGCTGGACGCCGAAACCGAAACTCGTATTCGCGAAACGCTGGAACGGGTCATGCGCGAGCGCACCAGTCTCATCATCACCCATCGCATCGCCACCGCCCGTTCGGCGGATCGCATCTTCGTCCTCGACAAAGGACGCATTGCGCAGACGGGCACACACGAGACGCTGTCCCGCGAAGACGGCTTCTACCGCGACACCTGTCGCAGCCAGCACGCCTTAGCGCCCGGGTCAGACTACCGCCAACCGGTCATTTCGGCCAGCAGTCGGCAGTAGCGCAAGCATACGCCTTCGCTAAAGCTACGGCGGTACGAGTCCTGCCTTTGCGATGAGAACAACAGGCGCAAGCCTGCTCTAAATCCCGATTCCAAGCGAATTTCGGCAATAGAAATTTACAGTCTCTTGACAAAGACGGCCAGGCGGCGCAACGCTTCCTTGATGTCGTCGAGATCCGCCGCGTAGGCGCAACGTAAAAAGCCTTCGCCGCACACGCCGAACGCATCGCCGGGTACGCACGCGACATTTTCCTCCTCCAGAAAGCGCAGAGCGAACTCCCTCGAGGTCAATCCGAATTTCCCGATATGGGGGAAGGCGTAGAAGGCGCCTTGCGGACGCGCGCAGGGCAGACCGATCTCCTCGAGCGAACTGTGCAGCCAATTGCGGCGCAGGCGATAGGCGTCGCGCATGGCGGCCAGATCGGCCGCGCCGTTGCGCAGCGCCTCGATGGCCGCCTTCTGACTGAGCACAGGCGCGCACAGCATGGTGTACTGGTGAATTTTCATCATGGCCTCGAGCAACGCGGGCGGCGCACAGGCGTAGCCGACCCTGAATC
This sequence comes from uncultured Victivallales bacterium, assembly GCA_964646045.1. Taxonomy (GTDB): domain Bacteria; phylum Verrucomicrobiota; class Kiritimatiellia; order UBA8416; family SLMC01; genus CAZYAW01. The sequence continues at coordinate 7,625 of CAZYAW010000017.1, forward strand.
CGGTCATGGCCCATGCTTTGGAAAAACCGTTCAAAAAGATCGTACGCTCCTTCATGCCGGGTTCGGCCGCGATGCTGGCGCGTTCGTTCTCGTAGGTCAGTTCGGAATAGATTTCGTCCGTTATGACCAGCAGTCCGTGCTCGCGCGCAAAGGCGGCGATTTCACGGACGTCGGCCGGCGTGAGAGCGGCGCCGGTCGGGTTGTTGGGATAGTTCAGCAGCAGGACGCGCGTGCGGGGCGTGACACGCTCTTCCAGCAGGGCGCGCGTCAGACGGAACCCGTTCTCGGGCCGGGTGGTTACAGGCGTCGGGACGCCGTGCGCGAAACGCACGACCGGCGCATAGGACACGTAGCAAGGCTCGTGATACAATACTTCGTCGCCGGGATTGAGCGTGGCGCGCAAAGCCAGATCCAGCGCTTCGCTGACGCCGACGGTCACCAGGATTTCCCGCGCGGGATCGTAGTCGGCCGCAAACGACGCGCGCATGTAGTCCGCAATGCGCCGACGCAACTCGAGCAGGCCCAGATTGGCGGTATAGGCGGTGGCGCCGCGGTCCAGCGCGTAAATGGCGGCCTCGCGAATGTGCCAGGGCGTCGTGAAATCGGGCTCGCCGATGCTCAGACTGATAATGTCCTGGCGCGTACTGACGATTTCGAAAAAATCGCGAATCCCCGAACGCGGCACGCTTTTAAGATGGTCGGCGATAAAATCACGGCGAGACTTGGAGTCGTTCATCCTGCGTTTCCTTTTCCATGTTGACGCCGTTGACCTTGTAGGTTTTCAGCATAAAATGGGTGGCGGTGGAGAGCACGCCGTCGATCGTCGCCAGTTTCTCGCTGACGAACATGGCGATTTTCTTGAGATCCGGGCCTTTCAGAAAAACCAGCAGATCGTAGGTTCCGGACATCAGAAACAGGGATTCCACTTCCGGAAACTTGGCGATCCGGGCCGAGATGCGATTGAACCCGCCCTCGCGCTCGGGCGTGATCTTCACTTCGATCACGGCTTGCACGTCGTCGATATCCAGCCGCTCGTCGTTGACAATGGCCTGGTAGCCGCGGATGGTGCCGTCCTGTTCGTACCGCGCGATTTTAGCGCGTACGGAGGCTTCGCTCATGTCCAGAGTCTTGGCCAGGTCGCCCGGCGTCATGCGGGCGTTGGTTTTAAGCAGCTTCAGCAGTTCGTCCATATACGTATCTCCGGTTCGCGGGTTTCCTATGCGTCAATGAATCACCGTCCCGAACAGACTGACAGAAGCTCCACCGCGAATCAATCATTTTTTGCTCGTAACTGCTCAGGAAGCCTCGGCAAGTCGGCCATTCCTGGCTGACCCTCCAACGCCTCGGGGTCGGGCAGGCATGCCCGACCTGCTTTTCGCTGCGAATTCAGCGTGCACCGTGATTCTACCTGAGCAGTTACTTTTGCTCTTGATACGCGCCGACGCTTCCACTATCTCTTGCGGCTATGACACGGACGGAACTTGAAGATCTTTTCGAAAACGCCCGGGAGCGCGCGCTGGATCGGTGGCGGCAGGTATTGCGCTTCCCCAGCGTCAGCGCCGACCCTCGTCGCCGACCCGACTGCCTGGCCTGCGCCCAATGGCTGAAAGAGCAGCTCGACGCCATGGGTTTCGCCGCCCGTCTGATCGAAACCTGCGGCCTGCCGCTGGTGCTGGCCGAGCGCGACGGCCCGGCCGACCAACCGACGGCCCTGTATTACGCCCACTACGACGTGCAGCCGGTCGAGCCGGTCGCCTTGTGGGAAACTCCCCCCTTCGAGCCGACCTGGAAGGCCGACCGACTCTACGCGCGGGGCGCCCAGGACAACAAGGGCCAAATGATCTACGCGCTGGCCGCCATCGACGCGCTGCGTCGCGCCGAGCGACTGCCGGGCCGCCTGAAAATCGTGCTGGAGGGGGAAGAAGAGTCGTCGGGCCACGGGCTGGACGAATATCTGACGAGCCATCCGAACTGGTTCCGAGCCGACCTGCTGATCGTGACCGACACCTTTATGGATCACGACGGCCCGGCCATTACCATGGGCTTGCGCGGCGTCCTGCAACTGGAGGCCCGCGTGCAGTGCGCGGCCAAAGATCTGCATTCCGGTCAGCACGGCGGCGCGGCTCCCAATGCGGCCCATGTGGCCGCCGCGCTGATCGCCGGCCTGCACGAGCGCGACGGACGCGTGGCGGTGCCAGGCTTTTACGAAGGGCTGCGCGAGCCCACAGCCGAGGAACGCGCGCGGGCCGCCGAATGCGCGACCGCGCCCGAGCGCTACGCGCGGCTCATCGGCGTCGCACCGGTCGCGGGCGAACCCGCTTTCTCCCTGGCCGAACGGACGGGGTTCCGTCCCTGTCTCGACGTCAACGGGATGTGTTCCGGTCATACCGGCGAGGGCATGAAAACGGTGATCCCGCACGAGGCGCGCTTCAAGCTCTCGGCCCGCATTGTCGCCGGCCAGGACCCGCAGGGTATTCTGGACGGTCTGATCCGCCATTTGCAGGCGCATACGCCCTCGTACGCCCGTCTGACCGTACTGGACGCCTCCGCCACCGGCCCGGCGCTGCGTTTGCCGCTATCTTCGCCCGCCGTCGCGCTGGCCCGCCGGGTGCTGGACCGCCTGGAGATAGGGAAAACCGTGTTCCGCTGGGAAGGCGCCTCCGTGCCCGTGGTTTCGCGCCTGGCGGCCGTTTCCGGCGCCGCGCCGCTGCTGGTGGGGTTCGGACAGGAAGCCGACAACATTCACGCGCCCAACGAGTCGTTCTCCCTGTCGTCGTTTCGGGCGGGCTTTCTGTATATAGCCGGACTGTTGTCCAGTCTCGACAACCGAATAAAAGCTGGAGCCGCAAAATGAGAATACACGAAAGTTTCCCGTCGTTCCGGGATTTCGATCCGTTCGTGCCGGTGCGCTGCCTGACGCCGCGTCGACCGGCCTGTTTGCATCGTTTTTTCGATACCTCGCCCCTGAGTCCGTCGGGTCGCTATCTGGCGGTATTTCAGCTTCCCTTCGAGGATCGCCAGCCGCAACCGGGCGAGGCCGGCCGCGTGTGCGTGGTCGATCTGGAAAGCGGTGAAGACCGCGTGGTGGCCGAGACGATCGGCTGGGAACCGCAGACCGGCGCCAACATCAACTGGGGCGCCTCCGACCACGAGTTGTTTTTCAACGACGTGGACCCCGCCACCTGGCGGCCGTTCGCCTGGAAAATCGATCCTTTAAGCGGTCATCGCGAACGCATGGCGGGAACCGTCTACCACGCCTCGCCCGACGGCCGCTGGCTGCTTTCGGCCAATATGGCCGCCATGCGAAGAACGCAGCCGGGCTACGGCGTCTGCGTTCCGGTCGAGAAGATGCCGCGCCACGTGGGCCCAACCCGCGAGGACGGCTTCACCCTGACGGACGCCGCCACGGGCGAAACGCGACGGCTGATCTCGATCGCGGATATTTTGACCCGCTGCGACCCGCCCGTGCGCATCGACGATCCGCAGAAGCAGGAAATCTACGGTTTCCACTGCAAGTTCAATCCGCAAGGCGACCGGGTCATGCTCAGCCTCCGATGGTTTCCGGCCACCGCCGAAGCCCGCTGGGACCTCTTCCGCCTGGACTTCTATAGCGTACGCTACGCCTGGGTCACCATGGGCCTCGACGACGACGGCCCCGTGCATTGCGCCGTCGGTCCCGAACAATGGGAAAAGGGCGGCCACCACGCAACCTGGTTCCCGGACGGCAGGCACATTTCCATGAATCTGAATATCGACCGGGACGTCCTGCGTTTCGTCCAGGTTCAGGCCGACGGCACCGGCCTGCGCAAGATGCTCGATCACGTGCGCGGATCGGGCCACCCCACCGTCCATCCCGACCGCCGCCACCTGCTGACCGACACCTACACTACCGAGGACACCTCGTTCGGAGACGGCACCGTCCCCTTGCGCTGGGTGGATCTCGTCGGCGGCGACGAGACCTGCGTCGCGCGCATCCCGACGGCGCAACCCTGCGCGGACCACATTCTGCGCGTCGATCCACATCCCGCCTGGGACCGCACCTGGCGCTACGTCTTCTTCAACGCCTTCATCGACGGCACGCGGCGCGTCATGATGGCCGACATGCAAAAGCTCCTCGAAGCGTAAAGCGCACGGTTACGGTGGACCCTATACCCGGCGCTTGAAATTCGGGAAGCGGTGCAGTGTGTTATGAATTAGGTTAAAATGCAATCCGATTCGCCAGAGTATCCGGCATGCCAACATTCCGCGTCTCTATGAGATGATCAAGGAGAACCTGTATGCGCGTTGTTCTGACCGACGATATCTACACGGACCGTAAAGAAGGCTGGCTGGGCCGAGGGGTTTGGCCGGCGCACTGGGTGGCGCCACGCCCGGACCCGAAGGTCGGCCCCGTGATCAACGCCTATCGGCTGCGCTTTCAAAACGACCACGAACGCACAGTCCGCGTCCATGTGTCCGCCGACGAACGCTACAGGCTGTTCCTCGACGGACGCCTGCTGGGCTGCGGGCCCGAGCGCGGCGATGTTAACAACTGGTTTTTCGAGACATACGATCTGCCTCTGACCGCCGGGCCGCATGTGCTGGTGGCGCAGGTGTGGTCGCCGGGCGCCGACGGACCGGCGCCCTATGCGCAAATGAGCGTCCGCCACGCCTTCCTGCTCTGCGGCGAAAACGAGGCCGAGCCCCTGCTGTCGACCGGTATCGCGGCCTGGCAATGCAAGCGCCTGCGCGGTTTCGCTTGGCTCTCGCCCGGAATCGCCTGGGGCGCCGGCGCGAATCTGGGCATTCGAGCGTCCGAATTCGACTGGGGTTTCGAACGAGGCGCGGGCGCAGGCTGGCGAGCGGTCGGCACGGCGGGACGGGCGGTGACGGGGTCGGTAGCCAACGAAATGCCGCCGGTGTGGCGGCTGCGTCCGGCCATGCTGCCGCCCATGCTGGATCGCGCCGTGCGCATGGGCGCAGCCCGACATGTGCAGGCGGCGACGGATGCCGACGACGATCCGGTGCGGGCGGCGGAGCATCTGTCGCAAGAGGCGGAAGCCTGGAACGCCATGCTGGCCGGCCACGCATCCGTTACGCTGCCGCCGCGAACCCGCCGCCGCATCATTGTGGACCTGAACGAATACCTGTGCGCCTATCCCGCATGGACCGCCAGCGGCGGAGCCGGCGCGACGTTGCGCATGCACTGGGCCGAATCGCTCTACGAAGACGTCGCCAAGGGCCGCAAGGGGAACCGCGACGAAATCGAAGGCAAACGCTTCAGCGGCGTGGGCGACTGCATTGAATTCGACGGCGGCGGGCGGCGACAATTCGACACACTCTGGTGGCAGGCGGGACGCTATCTCGAACTGCGCGTTACGACGGCGGACGAAGCGCTGACGCTGGAGGGCCTCGTTTTGCGCGAGACGCATTATCCGTACGTCTGGCCATACCGTTTCGACTGCTCCGACGCGCGTCTGACCGCCATCCTGCCGCTGATGACGCGCGCCCTGCAAATGTGCTCCCACGAGACGTACATGGACTGCCCCTACTACGAGCAATTGATGTATGTCGGCGACACGCGCATGGAAGCGCTGACCGCCTACGCGCTGACGGGCGACGACCGGCTTGCGCGCAAGGCGCTGCTGATGTTCGATGCCTCCCGCCTGAACAACGGGTTGACCCAGTCTCGCTATCCCAGCCGCGTGTGCCAGGTGATTCCGCCGTTTTCGCTCTGGTACGTGGGCATGGTTCACGACTGGACCTACTGGCGCAACGAGCCGGCCTTCGCGCGGGCGCGGCTGCCGGGCGTACGCGCCACGATCGACGCCTGGGAAACATGGATCAACGATCAAGGCCTGATCGAGAATCTGCCGAGCTGGGGGTTCATGGACTGGGCGGAAGGCTGGCAGCACGGAGTTCCGCCCGGCGCGGACGGCGGTGTCAGCGGGTCGGTCAACCTGCTGTACGTCCATGCGCTGCGCATGGCCGCCGAGCTGGAAGAGGCGGTCGGCGAACTCGAACTGGCGGCCCGCTGTCGCAGGCTGGCCGAACGTACGGCGACCGCCTGCCGCGCGGTTTTCTTCGATGTCGAGCGCAACCTCTTCGCGGACGATCCCGCCCATCGCCATTGGAGCGAACACGCGCAATGCCTGGCCGTCCTGGGCGGCGTGACGGACGAAGAAGCGCGGCCCGACCTGGAGCGCTCTCTCATGGACGCGCAGGACTTGACGCGTGTCACGATCTATTTCGCGCACTACTATTTCGAGGCCTGTCGCATGCTGGGCCGCATGGACGCCTTCCTGGCGCGCATGGACATGTGGTTCGATCTCGTCCGGCTTGGATTCAGAACCACGGCCGAACAGTTCGAACCGACGCGCAGCGACTGCCACGCCTGGGGGGCGCATCCGGCTTTTCATTATTTGGCAACCGTGCTGGGCGTTCGACCGGCGGCGCCGCATTTCTCCCGCGTTTGCGTCCGGCCGCAGCTCGGGCCCCTGGCCTGGGCGCGGGGGGTCATGCCCCATCCGCAAGGCCCGATCGAGGTGGATGTCGCGCGTCGCGACGACCGTCTGACCGGCGCCGTCATCCTGCCGGCCGGCCTGACCGGCACGCTGATCGCCAACGGAACCTCCCGTCCGATCCAACCGGGGCGGAACGTTCTGTAAGCCGGCGAGCCGATCCCGCCCGTGTTGGTCAAGCGTGGCACGGGCGTCCCGCCCGTGTTTAGAAAGGAGAAATAAGGGGCCAGTCCGAACATATCGTCATTATAGGGAAATAAGGGGTCAGTCCGAACATATCGTCATTATGGGTTTGACAAAGGGCCAATGGTCAGGGTAAAGGGTTGAGGCATGGCACGAACAGTCAGGATAGAA
>CAZYAW010000018.1:0-2990 GCA_964646045.1 uncultured Victivallales bacterium
GAAAGACTCTCTTCTCTTCCCTTCCAACACATCGGTCAACAAACCCAGCATCTCGTCCCGAAACGCCTCTCCCCCAAAAAACACGTTCACTATGCAAACATAATTATTGTTTTATCGGACTGACCCCTTGCTCTCCGAGTTTTTCTGCTGCGAGCACGCCAACGCCAACGCCTGCGGCACTGGAGGCGTGGCGCGCATTTCACCCATATTTCAATATGCGAGAATCGCGCACCCCGCCTCCAGTGCCGCATCCACAGACGTTTGCGCACTCTCGCGACGAAACCCTCGCTTATTTCAGGGCTAGTCCAGCGCCAGCGCCAGAGCCAGCAGGCAACCGAAGACCGCATGGCCCAGCGCAGTTTGACGGTCGATGGCGCCCAGTGCGGCGGCGGCGCCTCGCCTCAGAGCGCGCAGCGGACATCAAGATTGCCGCTCCGCAGCAGCGGCGTCACGCTTAGCAGCGCCGCCAGAATCGGGACGGCGTATAATTTCGGGGCATGCCGCCCCAGACGATGCGCGAGCGTGCATACCGCTTTTTTCTTGCCATCCGCATGTGATCTTGTCATCTCTGCAATAGTCGGCAACAAAAGGAGTCCGATCCCGAAACTGGACCGACCCAGGCTGCCGTTGGGCGTCCGTAATCGAACCGCATAAGGAGTAAACGGAACCATGTCGTCCCGTTCTTTGCCGCGTATAGCCGTTACCATGGGAGATCCGGCGGGAATCGGGCCGGAGCTGTGTCTGCGTGTCCTGAACGACGAACGGCTGCGCTCCGTGTGCCGTCCGCTCGTCATCGGATCTCTGCCGCTCCTGCAGCGCGTCGGCCGCCAATGCCAATTGGCCGTGCCGACGGACGCCGTTTTCGACGCCGTCGCGCTGGACGCGCGGGCCGTACGCCCCGGCGAGATCGACGCGCTCGGCGGACAGGCGGCGGCCGCCTGCATCGAGAAGGCGATCGCCATGGCGCTCGAAGGCCGGGCCGAAGCCGTCACCACCGCGCCCGTTCACAAGGAGGCTCTGCGACGGGCGGGCGTCCCCTACCCCGGCCATACCGAACTGTTCGCCGCGCGCACCGGAACCCGGCGCTTCTGCATGATGCAAACTTCCCGGGCGCTGACCGCCAGTTTCGTCACCACCCATCTGGCGCTCAAGGCCGTCGCGCGGGAAATTACCCGCGACCGCATCCTGGAGGTCGTTGAACTGACGGCGCAAGCCATGATGCGCATCCGAGGCTCGTCTCCGCGCCTGACGGTCTGCGGGCTCAATCCCCACGCCGGCGAAGGCGGTCTGTTCGGTCGCGAAGAGACGCGGGTCATCGCGCCGGCCGTCGCAGAGGCCCGCAAGCGCGGTTTTCGCGTAGAGGGTCCGCTGCCGCCCGACACCGCTTTCCTGGCCGCCAAACGAGCGGAGACCGACGCCTATATTTGCATGTACCACGATCAAGGCCATATCCCGCTCAAGATGCTGGCGTTCGATTCGGCGGTCAATGTCACCCTGGGCCTGCCTATTGTGAGAACCTCGCCCGATCATGGCACGGCCTTCGATATCGCCTGGCAGGGCCGAGCCGATCCCGGCAGCCTGACCGCCGCCGTACGCCTGGCGGCGCTACTGGTTGCGAACCCCGTGAAAATTTACGCACAAAAACATTGACCTTGCCACGGCGCAGAGCATACGTTTGGCCGCTTCGTGGAATAGATCGCTCTCACCCCGCCCGAACGCAAGACAACCGCACAAAACAAGGAGAATGGAACATGAGTACGCAACACGGCAACGGATACGACATTGCGGCCTTTGTCTGGCCAAGTTATACGGGAGACGAACCGCGTACGCGCATGTTTTGGCCGGAAGGCGACGGGGAATGGGAATCGGTGCGCCACGCCAGGCCGAAGTATGCGGGACACCAGTGGCCGCGGCGGCCGCTGTGGGGCTACTGCAACGAGGCGGATTCCCGCGTCATGGAAATGCAGATCGACGCCGCGGCGGATCACGGCGTCAACGTCTTCATCTACGACTGGTACTGGTACGACGGCCGCCCGTTTCTGGAGCAGTGCCTGAACAACGGCTATCTGCGCGCCCGCAACAACCACCGCGTCAAGTTCTACGTGATGTGGGCCAATCACGATGTCAATCACCTCTGGGACCGACGCATTGCGCATATCGACGGCAACGTCATCTGGCGTGCCGCGCTGGATCGCCGGGAGTTCGAAATCATCGGGCGCCGATGGATCGAACGCTACTTCAGCCATCCGTCCTACTACACCATCGACGGCAAGCCGGTGCTGATGATTTTCGCCTACCGCAACTTCATCAACGGACTGGGCGGCGTGGACGGGGCGACGGAAGCGGTCGCGTGGCTCGACGCCGCCGTCAAGAAGGCCGGTTTCCCGGGTCTGCACCTGCAGTTGCAAGGTCATGCGGCGGACGACGCCGAACTGAGAAAAATCGGGTTCGAAAGCTTTACGCATTACAACTTCAGATGCTACCGCAGCCCCGGACGAAGCGACACGGAAGTACTGGTGGACCCGGCTCCGGAATGGGAGCGGGTCAGCCGCACATCGAAGCTGCCGTATTTTCCGCAGGTCTCGCTCGGCTGGGACAACAACCCTCGCTTCAGCACCCTGAAATCCGATGTCGCGACCGCGACGCCGGAACAGGTCCAGGCGGCGCTCGCGCAGGCTAAGGCCTATGCGGACAAACATCCCGCCCAACCGCCCCTGATCACCCTGAACAGTTGGAACGAATGGACCGAGGGCAGCTACCTGCAACCGGACGACCTGAACGGATACGGCTATCTGGAGGCGGTCAAGGCGGTCTTCGGCGGCGCTCGACAGGGCGAAGACCCATCCTAAGGGTTCGCGCAAAAATACATTCACAGAATTGGGCGTGTAGGCGCCCGCCCGGCAAGGCGCGAAAACGCAGGAATATTCGCGATATTTCGAGTTTTCGCAACGCAGCCGGGCGGGATGCATCTGCGTCCAAAATGTGAAGTT
>CAZYAW010000019.1:0-3781 GCA_964646045.1 uncultured Victivallales bacterium
CTTGCCTCGCGTTATCTCCGACATTTAATGGCTTAGTCCAAAACAGGGTTGCAAATTATTCAACCGTGAACCGTGAACTCTGAACCGTGAACGCTTACAACAGTCCCAATCCTCTGTCGAGGTCGGGAAGTCTGACGTTTTGTGAAGATCGCGCGGCCGGGAATGCGTCGCGAAGCGCCTTTTCGAGGGCCTCCTCGCTGTCGGCGACGCATTGCATTCTTGCAACCGCGCCATATCCCCTGGCAAGACCCTGCTTGCGCACTCTCGCGACGAAACCCTCGCTTATTTCAGGCCCGGATCAGTCGTGTTTGTCGGCCGGCTTGTCTTCCGGCGGAGTCGGATCTTGGGGGGACGCGCCTTCCTGTCGTCCCTTTTTGAATTCGCCCAGCGATTTGCCCAGCGAGCGCGCGATGCCCGGAATGCGGCTGCCGCCGAAGATCAGCAGCAATATCACCAGCACCACGAGCAGTTCGGGCATGCCGACGCCCCCGATGAAAGCCAGCCATCGTGTTTCCATCCGCGCACCTCTCTTTATCCTGTTTGCCCCGCGAGACAAAGTCGCGGGGATCTCCCGCCCCAATGAGAACGGCTTGGCGGAAACCCGGAATCAATCGACCGTTAACCCTGAAATAAGCGAGTTTTTCTGCTGCGAGTACGCCAACGCCAACGCCTGCGGCGCTGGAGGCGGGGCGCGCATTTCACTCATATTTCAATATGCGAGAATCGCGCACCCCGCCTCCAGTGCTGCATCCGCAGACGTTTGCGCACTCTCGCGCCGAAACCCTCGCTTATTTCAGGGTTAGCTCGCCGGCCGCCACATCCACGCGAACCTGTCCGTCGCGTCCCGTTTCGCCCGCAATGATTTTGCGCGCGACGGGGGTTTCGACATGCTGCTGGATACAGCGTTTTAGCGGACGTGCGCCGTACACCGGGTCGTAGCCCGTTTCCGCGATCCAGGTGCGGGCGTCGTCGGAGACGGTCAGGGTCAGCCCCTGCTGCGCCAGACGCGCGCCCAGCGCTTCGATCTGCAAGCCGACGATCTGGACGAGTTCGCTTTTCAGCAGCGGTTTAAACAGTACGGTCTCGTCCACGCGGTTGAGAAATTCGGGTCGGAACAGCGAGCGCAGTTCCGTCATAATGCGCTGGCGCACTTCGTCGCGAATGGCGCCCTGCGCGTCCAGTCCTTCGATCAGGTGGGGCGATCCCACATTGCTGGTCATAATGACAATGGTATTCTTGAAATTGACGGTGCGGCCGTGCGAGTCGGTGAGGCGGCCGTCTTCGAGAATCTGCAGGAGGATGTTGAAGACGTCCGGATGCGCCTTCTCGATTTCGTCCAGCAGAACGACGCTGTAGGGTTTGCGCCGTACCGCCTCGGTCAATTGACCGCCTTCTTCATAGCCCACATAGCCGGGCGGAGCGCCGACCAGGCGCGAGACGGTGTGTTTTTCCATGTATTCGCTCATGTCGATGCGCACCATGTTGGCTTCGCTGTCGAACAGGGCCTGCGCCAGCGTCTTGGCCAGCTCGGTTTTGCCGACGCCGGTGGGACCCAGAAAGAGGAAGGATCCGATCGGGCGTTGCGGGTTGCCGATGCCGGCGCGCGCGCGCAGCACGGCGTCGGCCACGGCCTGTACGGCTTCGTCCTGTCCGATGACCCGTTCGTGCAGCGTGTCGCCCAGTTTCATGAGCTTTTCGCGTTCGCCTTCCAGCAAACGGTTGAGCGGGATGCCGGTCCAGCGCGAGACGACGTCGGCGATTTCGTCTTCGGTCACCTCCTCGCGCAGCAGGGGCGCGGCGCGATCCGCGCCGCGCATGTCGCTTTCCAGGGCGCTCAGCGCGTTTTCCATGCGCGGAATCTCGCCATGGCGCAATTGGGCGACTTTTTCAAGATCGTAGGCGCGTTCGGCTTCCGCGCTGGCCTGACGCAGCCGCTCCAGTTCCTCGCGCAGATCGCGGACTTTCTGGATGGACTTTTTTTCGTTTTCCCATTGCGCCCGCATCGTGGCGGCTTCGTTTTTGAGGTCGGCCAGTTCCCGGCGCAAGGCGGCCAGGCGTTCGCGACTGGGAGCGTCTTTTTCCTTCTTGAGCGCGGTTTCCTCGATCTCCATACGCATGACGCGGCGCGTGATTTCGTCCAGCTCGGCGGGCATGGAATCGATTTCCGTGCGAATGGTGGCGCAGGCCTCGTCCATGAGATCGATGGCTTTGTCGGGCAGGAAACGGTCGCTGATGTAGCGGTCGGACAGCGTGGCGGCGGAAACCAGCGCGGCGTCCTGAATGCGCACGCCGTGATGCACTTCGAAGCGCTCCTTGAGTCCGCGCAGGATGGAAACGGTATCTTCCACCGAAGGCGCGTCCACGACCACCGGCTGAAAGCGCCGTTCGAGCGCGGCGTCCTTTTCGATGTGCTTGCGGTATTCGTCGAGCGTCGTGGCGCCGATGCAATGCAGTTCGCCGCGCGCCAGCATGGGCTTGAGCATGTTGCCGGCGTCGGTGGAGCCCTCGGTCTTGCCGGCGCCCACAATGGTGTGCACTTCGTCGATAAAGAGGATGACGCGACCTTCGGAGGCCTTGATCTCCGTCAGGACGGCCTTGAGTCGCTCTTCGAATTCGCCGCGATACTTGGCGCCGGCCATGAGGGCGGTCATGTCGAGCGCGAAAATGGTCTTGTCCTTGAGCCCCTCGGGCACGTCGCCGCGCACAATGCGATGGGCGAGTCCCTCGACAATGGCGGTTTTGCCCACGCCCGGCTCGCCGATCAGGACGGGATTGTTCTTGGTTTTCCGCGAGAGGATGCGGATGACGCCGCGGATTTCCGTGTCGCGGCCGATGATGGGATCCAGCTTGCCCGAGCGGGCCAGCGCCACCAGATCCATGCCGTATTTCTTGAGGGCCTCGTAGGCGCCCTCCGGATTGTCGGTGGTCACGCGCTGGTTGCCGCGCACTTCGCGCAACTGCTTGAGCACCGCGTTGCGGGTGACGCCCAGTTCGTGCAAAATGCGGCCGGCCTCGGTTTTGTCGCCCTCCTCGCAGAAGGCCAGCAGAAAATGCTCGACGGAAACGTATTCGTCCTTCAGGGCCTTGGCTTCCTCGGCGGCCCGCAGCAACAGGCGATTGAAGCGTTCGGTGACGTAGATTTTGCCCGCTTCGCGGCCGCTGCCGCTGACCCGCGGCCGTTTTTCGAGGCTCTGTTCGACGCGGGCCTTGAGGCTGGCGCCGTCGGCGCCGATGCCTTCCAGCAGGCGGGGAACCAGGCCGCCGTCCTGCTCCAGCAGGGCCAGCAGCACATGTTCCCCGTCCATTTCATGATGACCGTAGGCCGTGGCCCTGGCCTGCGCCAGACGCACGGCATCCTGCGTTTTCTGCGTCCATTGACTGGCGTCCATCGTGAATAGGCTCCCCGTTAGGCGGGCCGCGCCCGCAACCATAATTTCAGACTTCCTGACCTCGACAGGCAAATCGGGCTGTTTTCGGGAAAATGACTTGGCACATTCTTAGTGGCATGGGCGTCCCGCCCATGAAATATTTCGAGAAAACACGGGCAAGATGCCCGTGCCACGATTTGCAAATGTGCCAAATCATTTTCCTGCGAAGTCAGGAAGTCTGAATTTCAGATTTCCCATTTAGTAGCCGTTCACGGTTCTCGGTTCACAGTTCACGGTTTTCAAGACATCTTGAGTGCTTTTCTCGCAAGTTTCCGGCCAAGCCGCCACGCTTCTATATCTTCAAAACGCTCAATTTTCATGTCAGATTCCTTTTTTTCAACCGTCAACCGTGA
>CAZYAW010000020.1:0-9809 GCA_964646045.1 uncultured Victivallales bacterium
GCGCGCGATCCAAGACGGTCAAATAGAGGCGCCGCGCCTCCACCCAGTCGTCCCGGGCCTCGACAGCCTGCGCCTGTTCGTACAACTCGCGCACATCGGCCGCCGACTCGGGAGATGCTAGCGCACCGTCGGGAGTGAGATGCGACTCTCCGGGGACCGTCGCATCCGTCGCTTCGCTGCCGTGGCCGACTTCCTCCGTGATCGGAGAGACCCCTTTCTCACGCTCGGACTCAGCTTCCTCGCGACGGCAACCGAAGCGCTGCAACAGCCATCCGCCCAGCAGCAGAACGATCAGCAACAGCAGCCACGGCTTGCGCGACGGCCTTCTGAAATCGTCGAAGTCCTTGACGCGCATATCCATAGAAACAGCCTGTCCAAAATCCGTCCGCTACGTATCCACTCCCCGTCAACAGGCCGCCAACGCAGGATCTGGCCGGGACGCTCTACATGCCGCTCGACGGAGGGTTGGTACTCGGCGCAATGAAAACATTAACGCTGCGGCGCGCGGACTCGAAGTTGAAGTTGCCGGACGCGCCGGACGCATTGATCCAAGTGCCGCGCATAAACACATTGAAAAGCACGCCCCGCACCCCTTCGGCCTCGGGCGCCACGTACTGGCCTTCGAAGGTTCCGACCAGACGCAGATCGTTGCCCTCCGCCTCGAAATTGGCAATGATATCGCCGCTGGAATTGCCGCTCATATCGCCGGCGGTCGAAATCACGCGCGAAAGCTTGCCGCGATAGGTTTTACCCCCGTTATCCGTCATAAACAAAACGTTGCCGTCCTGCTGCACGGTCATGCGGGTAATGGTAGTGTCGCTCGGCGTAGTGGGGGTGGTAGAGCCGCCGCCTCCGCCTGTGTAGTACAGATACGTCGCGCGCACCTGCACGCCCGGCGCCGGCTGCAATTGAAACGTGACATTGAAAACGCCCGTATTGTAGTTGACCGACCCGCTGCCGCCCTGATCGCCGGTCAGACTGCCGGTGCCGCCGCCGTCGACGAAGGATTCCGTGCCGTCGGTAATGGTGAGCGTACCGGGATAAAGGGGCCTTCCGCTCAGGGTTCCCGCGAAAAAGCGATCGGAACCGTTGCCGATACCGACCACTTCGTTACGCACCTCCTGCAACGATCCGGACGGCGCGACAACGCCGTTGGTCGGCAATACCGCCGTCATACCCTCGTACACCCCGCTGAAGTTCAGCCAGGCCACCCGCGAGTTCCATGTGTTGTCGTCGTCCGCCCATTCCCACTCGCAGCCGACCATGACCGCCATTGCAAACGCCAGCACCCCCACGACCATTCCACCGCGTTTCTTCATCGAGCATCCCTCCGTACGACCCGCACGGCCATTTCGGGCCGCAATCCCCAAACGTCCCTTGGCTGTACCCAACCCGGAACCGCCCTATTTACCATCTATTCGGAGTTGTACTACTTCCCCTCACCCATGTCAATCGTTGTTTGACATTTTTTGATTCAGAGTTTTTTCCAGTTCCGTGTAGCGTTTCAACTGTTGGCGCTGCGCCTCGTCGAGTTCCTGCAGACGACGCCGGGCCTCGCGCACTTCCGACACGGCATTGCGCCGCACTTGCAGATACAGGCTCTGCTCCTGCGCGCGAAAATGCAGCCTGCGAACCGCTTCATCGGTCTCGCGGGCTTGCTGCCGAATTTTCTCGGCTTCGCGTTGCAGACGACCCAGATCGGCCTGGTTGCGGTTGATCTCGGCGTAAATTTCCATGTGCCGCCTGCGTAACGGCGCCAGGATCGTCTCGACTTCCTTAACGACATCGTCCAGGTCGCCGACGTCTTTGGCCAGAGCCAGCTCGGCCTCGCGCAGGCGTATTTGAACCGCGATTTCACCGGCTTCCGCCATCGCCGCCCGACTTTTCTCCTGCAGCTCGTCCATGGCGGCCAGGCGCTCCGGTATGCCGGACAACTGGTTGAGCCGCTCCACCAAAGCGTCGCGCGACTCCCTGGCCTCGCGCGCCAGGCGCACAAGCTCCTCGTTCTCCGCATCGGCTTTCTTGAGCCGTTCATCGAGCTTGCGATGCCATTCCGCTCGCTCGAAGGCCGTGCTCTCGCGCTTGCGCTCGATCTCCACCATCTCCCGCAAGAGAGCTTCGCGTCCGGGCGCGTCTCCATCGGAGGGCGTCTCGCTCACGTCGGGCGTTCGCCAGCGCGTGTACGCCAGGACGATGGCCAGTCCCAGAATCAGACCGCCCAGTGCGGCCGTCGCCAACCCCTTCCACTTCATTCCGCCTCCGCATTGGAATTGCCAATGGAAAGACCTGCGCCGCACCTTGCGACGCAGGTCCCCTCCATTCTTGCCGCACCCCGTTCGCGCTACAGGGTTTGCGACGGAATCCGGTAGGTCAGCCGATAATACGCGCCGCTCATGACCGTATCGACTACGCTCACTGGCAAGCCGGCCGTCCCGCCCTCGACTCCGTCGGTGGTATAGCTGCCGACCGTGGTCCAGACCGGCGTAATCAGCGACGGCGACGACTCGACCGTGAACTCGACGGCGGCGCCCGGCGGATTGGCATAGACATGCCACTCCACCACCACGTCGCCGCTCCCGTTCACATAGGTGCCGCTAATTTGCACCTGATCGCTCGCGGCCGGATCCAGCGGATCACTGCCGGCAGCGATCTCTTCCAGATCGGAAACACCGTCCCCGTCCGTATCGGTCGTATCCAGACTCAAGTCCGTACCCGTCGGATTCACCGTCGGATGATAGGGATCGTAGGTCGTCAGATCTCCGTCCCATCCGACTTTCACATTGGCGGGCACGCCGTTGGCGTCGGTATAGTCGATCATCGGATCCAGACCCAGGAAGAGCGCCCGGTAGTCGGTCAACCCGTCGCCGCTGGTATCGGTCCCGGTATCGCCCAGCGGCGAGATGCCGTACACATGCACCGCATCGCCGTCGCTAATGCCGTCGCCCGACGTATCGGGGTTCGTCGGATCGGAACCGTAGCGGTATTCGTCCAGGTTCGTCAGTCCGTCCCCGTCCAGGTCGCCGTCGCCCGGCCGATTCAGCGTACCGCCCAGATTCAGCCATTCCCAGCCGTCCGGCATACGGTCGTTGTCGGTGTCGCGATCAAAGATCACGATCTGAATGTTGCGGATCGACTGCGGCATGCTCAAATCGTAGCGCGCCACCTGGTACTCGGCCCGGAAGGCGTGGCGCAGACCGCCGAAGATCGCGTCGCGTCCCACTCCGTACGGTTCCCACCGCCGTTCCTCGCCGCTGCCGTCCACGTCGATGAAGGCCCGCAGATAGTACGGACGATGACGCAGCCCCAGAATCTTGAACTCGCCGCCCCATTCGCCGGGCAGCCAGTTGACGACGGCCTGTCCCTGCGGCTCGCCCGTCATGCCGGGCGTTTTGTAGGCGCGGACAATCACGTTCAGATTCGTGAGCGCCAGCGGACCGTAGTAGCGCACCCGTCCCATCAGGGCCGGAGCGCCTTCGCCCTGCGGCGGAGGGTCGGACAGTCGAATCGAGAATTGTCCCTCGGGGGACCACTCGCTCGAGGTCGTGCCGCCGGCCTTGGTGCGACTCTGGGCGCGGATGGACCACTTGTAGTTCCCCTCCGTCCACGCGCCATGTCCCAGCATCTCGGGAATCTCGTACTCGTACGTGTTGTTCACGATGTTCTTCTCGTCGCGCCACGGCGCGGATATGGTGCGCGTCCATGTCCAACTGCCGTCGGCCGGTCCCACGCGCAGCTCGAACTGCTGCGCCCAGCGCCACTGCGGCACAGTCCACTGGAAGGTGGTGCGCGAATGTTTGACCACAATTCCGCCCTGGGGCGTAACCACGGTCGGCTGCGGCGGCACATGGTTCGGCACGTTGAAGCCGCCTTCGGCGAAGATCGACTCCACGCCGCCGTAGTCGCTGGTCGCCACTGTGTAGGTGTAGCGATCCGGAGGCAGACCCAGCCCGAAGTTCTTGCCGGCCAGCGCCCAGGTGGCGTTCAAGTAGTCCGCCTTATGGAACGTCCGGCGAGCGGCCTTGATCCAGTGGGCCAGAATCATCTGGTTGTCGCTGTTGTAGAGCCGCACGTAGTAGCGATTCGGGTTGCGCGGCGGCACGTCCCACGTAAAGGCGGTGAACCACGGCTCGTCTTCCTGGTCCACCAGGCCGATCACCAGGTCGTCCACGCCGCCCCAGCCCAGATTGAGGTGCCGCACCGCCATCGGGTCGCCCGGCTGATACTGCGTATCGCCCTTCCAGGCCAGCAGCCAGACATCCCCGCGTGTCAGCAAACCGCCGCCATGATGGTAGCTGGCAGTGAATTCCGTGCCCGCCATGCCATCCACATAGGCGGGATCCAACTGCAGCGCCCAGTCGCCGGTGGTATAATCAATGGTTCCCACAATTTCACCCAGCGGATCGAGAATCACGCCCATGGCGCCGGCAGGCACATCCCTGAACTCGGCGTTGCCGACCTGTATGCGCAGAGTCATCGGCACGATCGGCGTGCGCGGCAAAGTGCCCGCATAGAACAGTTGACCCGCCGCCAAAACGCCGATCGCCTCGCCTGTCACCGCCGCCCGGTCCACGGAAAACGCCCAGTGGTCGCCCTGCGCCTGAACCTCCGCCATGGCCAGCGGGAACCCGTCCATGCCCGGCGTACTGAAGACCGCCACATGATAGGTTCCACCCTGCACGCCGTCATAGCGCAGCAACCCGCTGATGGTCGGCTGCGGCGCCGACACCCCGTCGGCCGGCGACACGCTGTGCAGCGTCACTTCCTGCGTTCCGTCCACATTGTTGGTGGATTCCAGATACATGTACTCGTCTATATTGCTCCAGCCGTCCAAATCGGGATCCTCGTGGGCGTCGTAGTACAGGCGGCTCATGGCGACCGGGGACAGGGCTTCCCAAATGTCGGGAATCTGGTCGCTGTCGTCGTACATTTCGCCGGCCATCAGCTCATCGGGACGCGGACGGTAGAAATAGTCGCCCGCCTCGTCGGGCCGATTCGCCCAGGGCCGATAAACCGCGTCGTAGCCGTAGGTATTGAAGCTGCGCGGATCCAGTCGCACCCCGTAGTCGAGGAACATCATGAACTTGTAGAGGTTGATCAGACCGCTGCCGCCCGGATCGCCGTAGGGTCCGTTCGGCCCGAAGCCCGTATTGACCTCCAGCCCCATATCCCGTTTCCAGGTGTCCAGCAGGCCGTCGGCCGCCGTATCGGCCGTCTCCGGCAGGCCCGGCAAACGGAAAGCGGGCGTCGTGTGGTCCGCGGATCCGCGCAGCGAAATAACGGTGTCGGCCGGATCCACGCCGACCCCGGCATGCAGGACCGGATTGGCGCCCAGCTTGATGTCCAGAATGCGCCCGTTATTGAAGGCGTTGATCCAGGGCCGTTCGCCCCAGGTCGCGTCCGGATCGTTGCGCAAGACCATTTCCGAGACCAGCTTGCCGTTGGCATTGCTCAAGGCCGCCGTGAACTTGATCGCCACCACGTCCCCTTCGCTGTACGCTTCGTCGTCGTCCACGTCGTACCAGTTGATCTCGTAGATGCGCAGCCAGTCCGGCGCCGCCGTCGAAGGCACGTAGTCGGTCGCATCCAGCGGATTGGTATCGTTGAGATACTCCATCAGGTTGCTGACCTCGTCCCCGTCCGGATCTTCGCCGGGACTCCACGGCCCCGGTCCGCCGCCCGGCACGTACTCGCCGCGCCAAAACAGTTCCTGCCACCAGTCGGGAATGCCGTCCTCGTCCAAGTCGTCCACCGGCTCGTTGAGCTGGCTGCCGCCGCGCAGCATCACGTAGTGCTCCTTGCTGAACGTCACGCCGCGCAGCGCATAGTCCCAGTCGTTGTGCCGGACGAAGTCTTCCGCGCCGTACGAATGGATCTGACCGGTCACCGGATGCACGTGCGTCTCGTTCTGGCCGTCGCTGAAGCGGTAATTGGCGATCAGCCCGACCGCCTGCACCGAGTTGGTCAGGGGCCGGAAGATCTCGTTCTCCGTCGGCGCGCCCTGGAACAGATAATGAGCCAGGATCGCGTCGCCGTCGGCAAAGACGGCGTCGGGCGTCATGAACAGCGCCCAGGCGCCGGTCGTGTAGTTGATCGTGCCCGTCTGTCCGGCCAGCGTTCCCACGAGCCTTCCATTGCCGTCGTCCAGGAACATGAAGGGTCCGGCATCCACACGCGCGCTGCCCGACACCACCGGACTTTGCAGGGTCCCGCTGTAGGTCACCTGGTTGGTCGCCAGCGTTCCCTGCGGCTGGGCCAGCACCATATTGGTCGGGCCCGGCACGATTTCGACGCTGATCCCGTTGTCCCACGGGGTGTTGACGATGAAATCGCGAGCGTCCATGACCTGTTGCGGCGTGCGGGCCAGCCCCCAGATGCGGACTTCGTCCAAATGGCCGTTCAGGCCGCGGGCCAGATACACTCGTCCACTGGGCGCGCCGCCATTGGGGATCGTCACGCGGCCCACTGAACAGCTCAGCGCCGCGCTGGCCGTGGCGGCCTCCTCGCCGTTGATGAAGAGCTTCAGCCGCTTCAAGTCCGGATCCCATGTGCCGGCCAGATGCGTCCAGAGTTCCGCGTCGAGCGACACCGTCGCCGTCGCCGTCAGACCCTGGCCGCCGTCCGTAGTAAAGCCCACCGACGGCACATTGCCGTCCAGGCGCAACAGGAAGTTGGTCTGGCCGCTCGTGGTTTCACGCACGATCACATCGCCGCTCTCGTTGGCGCTGTCCAGTCTAATCCAGGCTTCGAGCGTCCAGGCCTTCAGCTCGAAACGCGAAGCCAGATGCGTCTGCACCGCCGGAATTTCCTCGCCCGCGGCGGCGCCGGTCATGACCATGCTCTTGGGAATGAGCGGACTGAGCGCATAGGTCGGACTGGTATAGCGCCGTCCGCCATGGACTTGGTTGGGATCGAGATGTTCGCCGTCGCCGATGCCGTCGTCGTCCGTATCGGGTTCCCAGGGATTGGTCCCGTAGATATAGGCCTCGTCCTGATTCGACAGACCGTCGCCGTCGGTATCCCAGGCCATATCCTCGATCTGACGATTCGGGTCGGCGGAGAAGCGATCCGTCGGATCGGTGCGCGCCAGGTACTCGGCCAAGTTGGAGACACCGTCCCCGTCCCAGTCGTTGTCGGCGCGACCCTCGAACAGCGGATCGAGGCTCTGCGCGAAGTAATGATACTTCCACACGTCAGGAATGCCGTCGCCGGCGGAATCGAATCCGCTGGCCGGCCACATCCACGGCAGGGCCGGATCGTACCATTCGAAATCCAGCTCCGCGGGGCCCCACGGATCGGTCTCGAAATCGGGCAGGCGCATGTCCACCACGCGCAGGCCGGTATCCGACTGATCCCACCAGCGCGAAGCGGGAATCGTATCCGCGCTGAACACGCGCCGCAGGCCTTCGCCGTAGGTCGTGCTCTCCCCGCCGGTGCTGAGGCCGTCCCACATTTCGTACAGCCCGTCCGCCTCGAACATCGCCCACGTGAAGTTGGGCTCCAGCCGCTGCTGCGGCGGCGTGGCCGGATTCGGGAACGAGGCGTAGTCGGTAATCGAAATATGCACACCCCGTTCGCCGGGCCCGGCGTACTCGCTGGTGTACGAACCGACGACCTGATGATAATCGCCCTGGCCGGCGGAGGCATAGGCCTGATACCAGAACCACAGGTTCATGTAAGGCGCATCGGAACGCGTAAAGGCATAGTACTGGTTCACATTGCGCTCGACGGGATGCAGCAGCAGGGTTTTGGCGCTCGCGCCGCGCGTCAGGACACTCTCGAGATTCACCTTCTGAATCCAGCCGCGTCTTTCCTTGAGATCCGGCACGCCGTGCACAATGCCGCCGACGGCCATCAGATCGAACGCGCCGATGGGATGGTTCATGTAGCCGATGCTGCTCCAAGTGTCGTAGTCGTATAAATCGGGCCACCTGTGGATATCGTGACCCTGCTCGTGACTGATCAGGCCCAGCGAGAGCTCGCCCGCGTTTCCTTCGCCCGCTTCGCCTCCCTCGATGTCGGCCACCGACCCCGCGTTCTGATGCGCAATCCAACTGTAGCCCACCATCATAAGAGCGGAATCGGCGGTGTAGCTTCCGAAGAGATTCCCGGCCGGCGCCCTGCCCACCAGCGTAGGCTGAGTCGGGTACCCAATCGCGTACACGGGCACGTTTTTGCCCTCGTCCAGGTCGTAGAAGCCGTTGGCGTTGCTGTCGATGAAGACCGGATCGCCCGGCACGCCCGGCGACGCCACGTTGGCGGAGTAGGTCTGACCGGGCAGTTCGCCCAGCTCGAAGTCGCCCGTATTCTCCACGTCGTAGTAGGCCGCGTTCGGCAGGCCGTAGTCTTTGACCGTACCGGCCGGCGCCGTCTGCTCCGTCAGGAACGTTTCGCTGCTGAAAGTCTGGTTCCCGGCATCGTGCATCTCGACCCACACGTCGTCCGTGTGCCAGTCGTAGGAACCGCCGGCGCCGTTGTCGCGATACACCACGTTGTTCTGCACGGCGCCCTCGGTCTGATCCGCCAGCGCGCGCGGGTCGGCGGGATCCATATAGGCAAACTGCGTATTGCGCACAATGACCGTCTCGGCGTCGAAGGCCCAGTTGCCGTTGTCGATCCACAGATCGTCGCCCATATCGTAGCCCGAGTTGAGAGCGCCGGCCAGGCGATGGATATACACGGCGTCGGGGATCACGCCGTCGGCCTGCACTCCGAAGGAAAACGCGCCGGGATCGGCGACTTGCACGGGGATGTCGGTGACGTCGTACTCCATATCCACGCCGGTCTCGTAGCGGTTTTCCAGCCACACGTCGTCGCCGGGCGTGAACTGATTGGTATTGCCGCTGTTGCTGCGGAAGACCAGGCGCGCGTTGGGATTGAAGTGGTCGACGGGCTGCCCGACCATGTCCGGTTCCAAGAGCCCGGAATCGGCCAGCACGTATTCGCTGTCGTAGCGGCCGTTGCCGTTGCCGTCGAGCCACATGTCGTCGCGGTTCGCATGGAACGTCGCACCCGGCAACGTGGTGTTGATGCGTACACGCACGTTGGCCAGCACGGCCGAAGCCGTATCGCCGGGCTCGACTTCATCGATATCGCGCACGAGATGGTCGGCGTTGTAGACGCCGTCATCGTTCTCGTCGATCCAAACGGCGTCGCCCGGCCGATACCACGGCCCGGGATGGGCCTCGCCGAGGGCGGCGCCCACCACCTTGAGATTGTGCGCGGAGAAGAGGCGCCCGGGATCGCCGTGCCGCAGGCCCCGCTGCCCGTTGCGCAGCAGATCCCAGTCCCGCAGCACCCACTCGATATCGGCCGTATAGTCGTACATCGGCCGCTGATAGAAATCCTCGTAGTAGTCCAGTACGGCTACGCAATCCTGGAAATAGCGTATCCAGTTGAAAGGGTAAGCGTGATTGGCCGCCGGCAGACCGCCGTCCGGCGTGAGCGGGTCGTGGTCGACAAAGTACTGGTGCGAACGGGCCGGAATCGTACTGCCCTGATCGATCAAGCCGTCCAGGTTCAAGTCGCGGTGATCGCCGCTGTAGCGTGGGAAAACGCCAATGGCATTCGCGGCAAGTTGCGGCCGCCGGGTTGGCCCCGTCAGATGCTCTCCGTCGGTGCGCCAGGTGAGCACCTCCCAGTTCAGCACATTGCCGGCGTCCATGCCCCAGTTGCCATGCACGTTCCAGGCGGCCGGTCCGGCCGCGCGGATAAGGTCGTCCGGACGAATAAATGCCGTATTTTCATCTTCCACCAGCGTGAAGGGATCCATCACGCCCAGGTCGGCGCCGGAAACCCAGTAGTCGCCCGGC
>CAZYAW010000021.1:0-3850 GCA_964646045.1 uncultured Victivallales bacterium
ATGGCGCAGGCGGAGGCGGCGACTGCGATGGGCGGCGCCCGTCGCGCCCATTGAAATCAGCACGGCCAGGATGGCCAGACAGGCCAGCAGCTCGATCAAGGTAAAACCGCCTCTGAGATTCGATTCACGCATACCGGCAAGCCTAGCCGTACGGGCGATCGAGTTGCAAGCAAAAACTCGCCTGTTCAGGCGTCAGCTTGCGCTGCGGCAGCCCTAAACCTGAATCCGTGATGAGGCCAGGATAGCCCATCGGCTTTGTTGGCAAGAGAGGCTCTGGCACAATCCGGCAGATAGGGCTACGGCTTGGCGGTGACTTGAAACATTTTTTCGGACATGCGGGTAGTGGGCCGGATGATAAGCCGGGTCGCACCCCATGTACGGTGGCGTAGGACGGGGACGCCAGAGTCGGTCTGGAAGGCCCCGGCATGACTGTGGATCGCGCCGGAAAAAGGATCGACCCGCAACATGGCGACCATGGCTTCCTCGTTTTGCAGGAACGGCGCGCCGCCGCGATCCGTATTGCGGTCGGACAGAACGAAAATCGGATGCACTTCTTTGCCGCCCTGGGCGTCGGTCGGCACGGTCAGCCGCACCGCCACGCTCAGTCCGCGCATCATATCGGCATAGGCCGGCGCCAATTCGCGATAGTATTGTATGTCGAAGGGCGTCGCGCCCGGCGGCGCGGCCGGCGCCCGACCCTTGCCGGCCAGTCGCATGTAAATATGCACGCGTGGATGGCCGCCGTCAGTCCTATGCGGGCTAAAGATCAGCTTCATGGATGGAACCATCCTGGAATCGCGGACCAGCGGATTGGGCAGACGCAATGCGGTCACGTCCGGAATCTCGAAGACCGCCCGGCTTTCGAGGCTGCCGTCCGGGTTCTCGATGCGCTTGTGCTCCTTGAGCACGATGCCGGCGCCCATGACTTTCATGCGCTCCAGCACGGCCTCGCGCGTCAAGTATTTTTCCAATTTCTGTTCGGCGGGCGTACGGGCGTCCAGTTCGAGCAGTTCGCGGGTCAGCCCGAAGCGTTCGGTAATCGTCGCGCCGTCGTCCCCGTCGCGCAGGACGATGTCGTATTCCAACTGAAAGCAGCCGTTGGCCGCCCAGGCCAGGGCCAAAGCCAGCACAGTTCGTAGCGCGTGAATTGCTCTCTTCATGTTCGGTCTCCTTTTACGTTCCCGGCGACGCCCGACTTGGGACGCCCGACTCCCGGATTCTTGATGCCCCTAATCCGTTTTGGGCGCGGCCAGCATCAGGGTGTTGCCGCCCAGCAGAGCCAGGCCGCCGTGGCCGACCGCGGCCGAGGCGCGTCCGTACTGGCCAAAATCGCCCGTGGCCTTGACCTTGACCGTGTGGCGCAGTTTGCCGCTGGCCAGATCGTAGGTTTTGATCTCGAAATCCTGACGATCCTTGACCTGGGCCACCAAGGTCTTTTCGTAGGCGCGCGGGCGCAACGTCACCACGGGCTTGCTCGCGTACCCCGTTTGCACGTTGGGCGCAAAGAGCGGCTTGCCGCCGGCTCCGTCCAGCCCCGTCAGAATGAAGCCCTGGCCGGGATGCACCGCCAGTCCGTACAGATTGCCGTCGCGGATGCGCATGCTGTAGAGCGGGGCCGGAATCTGCGTCTTGGCATCGGTCTGCCACAGCGTGCGGCCGTCGGCGGCCGAGACCATCGTCAGCGCCGCGCGGTCGTATTCCTTCTTGACGACGGCCAGCAGGCCGTCGCCCAGCGCCAGGCGCATCGGCGTATAGGCCTGGCCCATGCCGCGCTTCCACAGGATGCGCGGCGTCTCCACGTCCACCGCGAAAATGTAGTGGCCGGAATAGAGGGCCAGCAGACGCCCGTCCCGCGCGAAGGGCCGCTCGGCGGGGCCCGTTTCGATGAGCGGATGCGCTTCATGCATCAGCAGATCCGGCACCGTCAGCCGCGCCTTCAGCTTGCCCGTGCCGCGATGGCGGATCGTGACCGAGTAGGGCATTTCGCGCACCGACACCCACAGGTCGCCGTGATAGTAGGACGGCGCATAGGGAGCGCCCTCTTCCGTCCGCTGCCAGACCAGCTCGCCGCGCGGATCGGCGGTGGGCAGGTAGAGCGTCATGGTCTCCGTCTGGCCCGAAAGCGTCAGCAGATCGCCGCTGCGGTTGGCGTTCAGAATCTCGAAGCCGCTCGGCACGGCAAAGCGCCATTTCAGTTTGCCGTCGGCGAGGTTGAAGGCCAGCACGTCGAAGAGGCCGCGCGTGACCACGATGTCGTCCGCCAGAAAGACCTCGACGAAGCCGGGCTCCGCGCCGTCGCTGCCGAGCCGAATCTGGTCGAAGCGCGTTTCGCCGCGCTGTTCCGTCGCCTTCCAGACCGTCCGGCCGCTGGCGCCGTCCAGGCAGTAGAGCAGGAACTGCGTGTCGGTGCGCGTGCGCACGCGGCCGCCCAGAAAAACGGGACGGGCCTGAAGGCTCGCGTCCCAGGCGCCTTCCTGGTCCAGCAGCATCCACATGGACTCGCGCGCCTCGGCCATGTCGTTGCTGGTCGTATGCAAGGCGGCGGCCGGCGCCGGCCAGCGCGGCGCGGCGGTCGGAGCCAGCAGACGCGCGGCGGACTCCGGCGGCACCTCGAGCGCGGAGACGCGCGCCGTGTCCGTCAGACTCCACAGCGTCCTGCGCAGACGGGCGGCTTCCTCCAGCGGCGTGCCGGGCCGGTCCAGCAAGGCGCTCTGTTCCTTGAGCAGACGGTTCAGCGCCGTCTGGGCCGCCGGCGTGCCCGGAAATACCGGCAGCAACGGCAAGGCCGTCGCGGCGGACTGATCGGCCAGCGCCCGGACGGCGCGTTCGTCCATGGCCCGCGCGAAGTCCGGCGCCTCCCGGCGCAGCGTCAGAATCCCCGCCGACGCCCAGTCCCCGACGCCGACCTGCAAGTCGCGGTTCAGCGGCGACAGCGCGCCCGTATAGAGGGGCAGCGCCATTTCACTGAGAGCGGCGATGCGACTGATAGGTTGCGCCACGCGCGTGCCGGCCACCAGGGCGCCGGTCCGCGCGACCGTTCCGCTGACTGCCGCGCCAATCGCAGCGGGCGACACCAGGGCCAGAGGCGTGATTCCGTGCTCGCGATGCCCGTAGCGTTCGATCAGCATGCGGTACGCGGTTTCCGAGCCCGCCCAGTCCTTCTTGCGGCGCCGCGCCTCGGCCATGGCGAACCAGGTCTCCACCTCGTCCTTCACCGAGGTGGCGCTGCGGCTCATGCCCAGAATGTGGCTGATCTCCCCTGCGTTGTCTCGGGCCCGGATGCGCCCCTGCGCCAGCCTTTTGCACGTCCCGTACAACTGCTGGTTCGCCATGGTGCGAAAGGCGACATCGTCCGGCGTCGTGGCCGCCAGGCAGGCTTCCAGCAGGCGGGCCGCGTCCGCGTCGCGCCGCTCGCCAACGGCCAGCTCGGCGCGGGAGAGCAGGCCGGCGGGCGTTTGCTCGCGCTCCACGGCCCGGTTCGTCTTCTCGCGATCGTACAACATGGACAGCGTGCTGCCGCTGGCGCGCAGCTCGAACAACGAGCCGTAGCGGTGAAAGGTCATGCGCGCAAAGGGCATGAAGGCGGGGTGCTCGTTTTTGGGCGTGGTGTCCTGCGTCAGCATCTTCAGTTGCTTCAAACGGTTCAATTCCTGGGCGTTGGGCCTGGGGAGGGCCTCTATCTGCTTGATGTGCCATGGCACCGCCTCTACCACACGGGCGGTGTTGGCCAGCAGACGCCCGGACAGGTAGTGGCGACGTCCGACGACGTTTTTTTTCTGCAAGTCAAGATGCGCCAGATGACTGGTGCCGGCGTAAAAAGGCCACGTGCGGTAGCAATGCTGTCCGATCG
>CAZYAW010000022.1:0-20907 GCA_964646045.1 uncultured Victivallales bacterium
GGCGGAACATGTCGAGACCTGGCGCGCCATCCGGCTCGATGCGCCGCCGGCGTCCGACGATGAACGGGTCGCCCTCGCGTTTGCGCACAGTCGAACCGCTTAATGTCGCAGGCCCCTTGAATTTTTCGGGGAGGAAAGAACGGATGTCGCTACGGCAGGCTCATCTCCTCCGCCAGAGCCAGAACCGAGGCGAAACGACGATGGGCCAAACTGCCGAAGCGCGGATCGCGCGTCAGGCGGGCGCGCGAGGCGGCCGGCGACGGCAGTCCGCACAGGAAACGCGCCAAAGCGCGCGGCGCCGCCAGCGCCGCATGACCCGCCCGCGCCACATCCGCGACGAGGGCGCGGTCGCGCTCGTCGCAAGCGGACTCCGATGTCGAAGGCATGGGTTCGAGCGGTTCCCCCGAACAGCGGTCGCAGTGACCGCAATCCGCCGGGAGCGTCTCGCCGAAATATTGCAGAACGGACCGCACCGTACAGGATCTCTGTTTCGCCAGTTCCACGACCTGGGCGATGCGCGCCACGTCGCGCGCTTCGCCCAGGCGAAAACGTTCGTGGAGGCGGTCCGCCAGCGCCGCGCCCGAGTCGGGCCGCCGCACAAAGCGATAGCCTTGCCGAACATCCGCCACCTTGAGGATCAGATCGCCCTGTTCTTCAAAGCGGTTAAGTTCCGCCACCAGACGCTCGCGCGGTTCGTCCAGCGCGGCGGCCACGGCGCCGATATCCAGCGAAAACCAGGTGCGGCCCTTCTTCGCCCGCGCAAATATAGCGCGCGCCAGCGGACGCCGCCCCTCGTCCACGGCCGCCAGCATTTCCGCCGAAGAGCGCTGCGGCTGAAACTTGTATTCGTTGTAGAAGGGTCCCGTCGATGCCGTCACCCCCTCCAGTTCCAAGTAGGTCAAAAGCGTTGCGACCACCAGCGTCCGGATGTCGTACTCGGCCGACAAGGCGTGGACCGACACGAAAAACTCGTCTGGCTGATCCAGGACGTGACGCACCAGTCCCGCGACCGCCTCGCGCGTCGGGGTGTCGCCATAGGTGAAATTCTCGAGGGTGGCGATGTCGTCCGGACACACCAGCAGATCGCAGCATGACGGCCGCCCGTCCCGTCCGGCCCGCCCGGTTTCCTGCATGTAGTTTTCCAGCGATTTGGGCATGTTGTAGTGATAGACATAGCGAATGTCGGCTTTGTCGATTCCCATGCCGAAGGCGATGGTCGCCACCACGACGGCGTCGGGCGACGCCATAAACCAGTCTTGCACCGCATGCCGCCGCTCGGGGTCCATGCCCGCATGATAGGCCCGCGCGCCGACGCCCGCGGTCTGCAGCCGCTCCGCGACCTGCTCGGCCGTTTTCTGCAGCGTGACGTACACGATGGCGGCGCCGGACGGGCGTTCGCGCAGACGGCGCACCAGCCAACGGTCGCGCTCGGAGGCGCGACAGGGCTGCGCGCGCATGAGCAGGTTGGGCCGATGGAAACCGGTATTGACATAGGCGTCCGGCGCGATGGCGAAGCTGCGGCAAATATCCGCCGCCACTGCGGGCGTGGCGGTCGCGGTCAGCGCCAGAACCCGTTGCGCCCGCAAAGCGCGCGCCTGGGCCGCCAGCTTCAGATAGTCGGGCCGGAAATTATGGCCCCATTCCGAAATGCAGTGCGCCTCGTCGACCACCATCATGGCCAGCGTTAAACGCCGCAGACGTTGCAGAAAGCGTTCGCTGGCAAAACGTTCCGGCGCCACGTACAGCAGCTTGAGGCGCCCCTTTTCGAGATCGGCCCAGACCGGACGCGTCTCGCCGACCGTCAGGCTGGAGTCCAGCCGCGCCGCGCGAACGCCTTTGGCGAGCAGCGCGTCGATCTGATCTTTCATGAGCGCAATCAACGGCGAAACCACCAGTGTCAGGCCGTCCAACGCCAGTGCCGGCAACTGATAGCAAAGCGACTTGCCGCCGCCCGTGGGAAACACGGCCAGCGCCGAACGCCCGGCCAACAGACATTCGATCACCGCCCGCTGGCCGTCCAGAAAGCGGTCGAATCCGAACACTTCCTTAAGGATGCGCTCGATCTCTGAGCCGCCCGGCTTCGCGCGCTTGGTCTCCGTCATGGCATGGGCTGCGAGTGTCATTTGTTCATATCTTCCGTACGGCCGTTTTTCCCAGCAGCAGCACGGCCAGGGCCAGGGCGCCCTGCAATACGGCCGTAACCAGAAACGGCAGGCGCAGTCCGAAACGTTCGGCCAACAGGCCGCCGGCAAACGGTCCGATCGCCAGTCCCAGTGTACTGATGGATGTGGCCAGCCCATAGGCTTTACCCAGGGAACGCACGTCGATCACCGCATGAATCATGGCGTTGGCGGCCGGCAGCATCCCGGCCACGGACAGCCCGAACAGAATGCGCGCTACCAGAAGCTGTCCGATGTCGACGGCCCAGTAGTGTCCCAATGCCGCCAGGGACGAACCGATGCAGCAGGCGACCAGCACGTATTTCTTGCCGATGCGGTCGCCCAGATAGCCCAACAGGGCCGACGAAAAGGCCCCGGCCAGCGCGGCCGCACCCATGATGGAGCCGGTCACGCTGTTGATCTTGCCCGGATCCGGCAAAATGTCGCCGACCACCAGCGGAAACGAGGGATTCATCATGGTGTTGGACAGTTGCACCGCGAACATCAGCAAAACGGCCGCCATGAAACCTTTAAGCAGCAGGAGCGCCTTGAATCCGACCGGCGGAACGGCGGCCGCCGCGTCGTCCTCCGTCTTCGCGCCGTTTTCCGTTGTGCCCCAATAGACGAGGGCGCCGCCCGCCAGACAGAGCAGCGCGCCGATGCGAAACGTGACGCGATAGCCGAAGGCGTCCGCCGCCATGCCGCCGAAGAACGGCCCGATGCTGCAGCCGATCAGGACGGCGGTCTGCATCATGCCCAGCGTGAACGAGCTTCTGTGGCGCGGCACGACACTGGCCACCAACGCTACGCTGGCCGCCATGGTGCCGGTGAAGGCCCCTTGCGCCAGGCGGCAGGCCAGCAACTGGCCAATGCTTTGCACATAGGACATCAGCAGCAGAACCACCGAACCGCCGACCATGGAGCGGCACACCATGAGTCTCTTGCCGAAGCGATCGGCCAGCGCGCCCCAGAACGGGGAAAAGAGCGCAAAGGTCAGACCGGTCGCCGCCAGCGTCGCCCCCGCCCAATAGGCCTGTTCGCCCTGATCCGCAACGCCCAGCTCGCCGATGAACAGCGGCAAAAAGGGCAACGCGAAGAAGAAGCCCAGCATGGAAAGGATCTGGGCGGTAAACGCACAGGCGAAGGTCGTTTTCCAGGCGGCCGCCATGCCGTCATCCTTTGGCAGTCTGTTTTCTTTGCATGACCATCTGCAGGATCGCCAGCCCCTGACTGACCGTCCAGTAGAGAGCCAGAGCGGCGGCGAAGTTGTAGAAGAAGAACAGCATGATCAGCGGCATGAACAACATCATGCGCTGCTGGGCCGGATCGCCCCCCGCCGGCATCATCTTCTGCTGGAAAAAAGTGGTGGCCGTCATCAGGAGCGGCAGGATATTGAGGACCAGTCCGAAGGGCAGAACTCCCTCCAGTAGTCGTTCGGGCTCGCTCAGGTCGGATACCCAGAGGAAGGAGGCGAAGCGCAGCTCCACCGCGCTGCGCAAAATATTGAAGAGCGCAATGAAGAAGGGCATTTGCAGCAGCATCGGCAGACAACTGGTCATGGGGTTGACCTTGTGCTTGCGGTAGAGCGCCCAGGTTTCGGCCTGCATGCGCTTGGGATCGTCCTTGAATTTATCCTTGAGGAGCTTCATCTGCGGCTGCAGTTCCCGCATCCTGCGCTGATCGGCCGTGCTCTTGCTGGTGACCGGCCAGAAGACGATGCGCACCAGCAAAGTCAGCAGAATAATCGCCACTCCGTAATTGGGGATCAGATCGTGGAGCCGGTTCAACAGCCAGAGCAGACCGATGCTCAGCGAACGGAACCAGCCCCAGCCGCGGTAGGCGTGCAGCATGACGCGGTCCTGCCGTCCGCCCAGCGCCTTGAGTTCACTGTATTTGGTCGGGCCCGCATAGTAACCGGTTACGCGCGAAACCTCCGTGCCCGGCTCCAGCACGAAGGCGGGAAAGAGCATCGCCAGCGAAACGGAGGCGATCTCCATTGACGTCGCCTCGGCCTGTCGCTCGACCTGCAGGGTGCAGCCGGCGGCCCCGTCTTGCGGCGCGAGGATTTGCACGAAGAAACGGTTCTTGGCGGCGCCCCAGGCCAACTCCTCGCGGTGCCGGGCGGACCCACCCGTCTCGAGCCCCCTGACATTGGGTTGCGAACAGCCGCCGCCCGAGCGCGCGCCCAGCATCTCGGCGAATTCCTTGTCGCGCCAGCGCTCGACATGGCTGCCGGATTTCCAGCCCAGCGCATTGAGTTCCAGAAACGACTGGCCGCGAGCCTGGGCCTTGGTACGAATGGCCTCCATGGGGCCGGTGCCGAACGAATGTTCCGGGATCGACAGCGGCGCCGTGCCCCGATTGCTGAAGGTGTCGGTCACCAGCGCCTGATACCCGTTGGTCAGCGCCACCGTACGGCGAAAAAACAGTCCGTTGCCGACCTCGCGTTCGGCCACGATCGTTTCGCCAACGCGCGTCAGGCTGAAATCGTGGCGCGCAGACAGCCCCTGGATACCGCTCAGAGCCAGGGCGGGCATGGCGGAAAAGTCGAAATTCACCGCTGCGCTGTCCTCGGCCAGGGTCAGCGGATAACGTTGCAGGCGCACGGCGACCACCGCCGCGCCGTGCGAGGTCATATCCAGGCTCAGCACGTCG
This sequence comes from uncultured Victivallales bacterium, assembly GCA_964646045.1. Classification (GTDB taxonomy): domain Bacteria; phylum Verrucomicrobiota; class Kiritimatiellia; order UBA8416; family SLMC01; genus CAZYAW01. The sequence goes on from CAZYAW010000022.1 coordinate 4,815, forward strand.
TTGGACAAGGTCTCGATGCGGGCGGGCGCCAGGGGCTCTTCCGCTGCGGCGGGTTCGAGTTCGGCCACCGGTCGATCCGTCCCCGTTACGGCCTCTTCGCCTATCAGCGGCGCGGAATCGCCGGCGGGCGGTTCCGCAGCGGCGGGGCGGTCGGCCACCGTGTCGGCCGCAGGCGGGCGGGGCGGCGGCTGCGAGGGGCGCGGCGGCTGCAGCAGATACCATCCCAGCAGCCCCAGAAAAAGCAGAGCCACAATCGTTTTTTCCTGTTTGTTCATGCGATTCCTTTAAATGCGGGGTTCAGGCTTGGCACAGGCGTCGGGAACCGGGTCCCAGCCACCCGCGTGGAAGGGATGGCAGCGCAGCAATCGTCGCGCGGCCAAGCCGGCGCCACGCCAGCAGCCGTGTTGGCGAATGGCTTCCACGGCATAGACGGAGCAGGACGGCTCGTAGCGACAGCAACGGCCCATTAGCGGTGAAAAAACAACTTGATAGACGCGGATCAGCAGAATCATGGCCCCGCCGACCATGCGAGCCAGGAGGGCGGCCATCCTGCCGACGAATTGACCTGCGGCTGTGCGTGTCATGTTCTGTCGCTCCCCTCCTGTCCGCTGCGGTCTTGAGCCGTCTTGAGCAGGCCCACCCCGGCGGCCAACGCCAGCAAGTCCTTTTCAACATCGGCGCGACGGGCCCGGCCAATGGCGCCGCGAGCCAGCAGAACCACGTCGCGGTCGGTTCGGAAGCGATAGCGGTTCAGACGAAACGCCTCGCGCAACAGTCGCTTGGCCCGATTGCGATCCACGGCCCGGCGAAAAGTGCGCTTGGAGGCCACCACCCCCAGCCGCAGAGCCGCATCCGCGCCCGAACGGAGCCATAGCACCATGGTGCGGCCCGCGCGGCCCCGTCCCGAGTCGAACGCTTCGCGAAAGGTCGCCGAACGGGCGATACGGGCGCGGCGCGGCAGTCGGCAGTCCGGTGCTCGGCCGGCCGCCGCGGCCGGCGCGGGGTCGCTGTCTTTCGCGCCCCCCGGCGTGGCCGCCGATGCGTTGCGATCGTCGCGCGGCGCGTTCACCAGGCTCCGCTAGGCGGTCAGTTTGGCGCGTCCCTTTTGGCGACGGCGCCGCACGACATCCCGGCCGGCCGGCGTCGCCATTCTCGCCCGAAACCCGATTTTGCGTTTGCGCTTGATACTCGAAGGCTGATAGGTCCGTTTCATTGCTTTCTTTCCTCAGTAAGGTTTTCCCCGCCCCCGTGCGACCGGGAAAACTCGTGTGGTCGCCCATGGCGCTCAGGCGTTTTCGTGCTTGGGCGGCTTGAGCGCAAACGTCGCCAACGCCGCCAATACCAGCAGGCCGATCGCCGCATAATAGGAGAAGTTAAAACTTTTCGTAGCATCGTACACTTTCCCGGCCAGCAGAGACAGCATAAAGCCGCCTACGCCCCAGGAGGTGAAGACCAATCCGTAGTTCATGCCGAAATTCTTGAGCCCGAAATAGTCCTTGGTCATGGCCGGGAACAGTGCCAGGTTGGCCCCGTAATTGGCGCCGATCAGCGCGGAAATCACGCCGAGCAAGCGTACATCGGCCAGGAAAGAACCTTCCTTGACCAGCGACAGAACGAGAATCAGCGCCGCCTGCAGGCAGAAGCACAGAAACAGGGTGGCTTTGCGTCCGATCTTGTCGGACAACATGCCCGCGACCACACGACCTCCGCCGTTGCCAACCGCCAAAGAAGCCACCAGAATAAAACCGAGCTTAATGCCGGCCTGCTTGTCGGCGATCGTGGCCAGCTTCGCTATGATCATGAGTCCGGCGCCGGCGCCGCAGGCGTAGAGGAACCACAACAGGTAGAACTGCCAGGTACGCAGCATTTCGGCCGGCACGAAATCGCCGGTCGAACGGGTGGAAGGGGCTTTGACCGTGCTTTTCACGATGGTCGCCGCCTTATAGTCCGTAGGCGGCGGCACGAGGAATCCGGCCAGACCGTTATAGACAATCTGCCAGACCGACTTGAGGCCGACAATCAGCGCGAAGAAGGCCACACCCCACACGAGCATGGTTCTGGACACGCCCAGCTTCGCGATCATCGTCTGCGTCAGCGGCGCGGCGTAAACGGCAGCCAGACCGAAACCGGACACCACGATGCCGGCTATTGTGCCGGTCTTGGCGGCCGGGAACCATTTGACGGCGGGCGGCGTCGCGGCGGCATAGCCGAACCCGATGCCGGCCCCGGCCAGCAGTCCGAAGCCGAGCATGTAGCCGATGGGCGAGGTCGTGAAACTGGCGGCAATCATGCCCAGCCCCACCAGCACGCCGCCGATTTTGGCGGTAATGGCCGGGGTCAGCTTGTCCTGCATGCGACCGGCCGGCACCATGATCAGACTGAAGACCAGACAGGCGATCGAATAGGGCAGCGAGCGATGCGTTTCGGTCCAGCCCCACTCGGCGGGTATCGCCTTGCCGATGACGCTCCAAGTATAGAGAATGCCGAGGGCCAGGTTGATGCCCATGCCCGCGAAGGCTACCGACCAGCCCAGATTTTTCACTTCATTGACGCTCAGCGCCTCGTCTTTCATGGTCTTTTCTTTCCTTTTGATGTTGCACAATGCCGTTGCGGTGAATCAATAGCCCGGCAGGGGGATCGGCACCCCTGCCGGGCGGCTATACGTTTAATTGGGTTCGCGTTACGAATCAGACGCGTTCCTTGACCAGCGTTTCCACGACGGACGGATCGGCCAGCGTGGTGGTGTCGCCGATCTGATCCGTGGCGTTTTCGGCGATTTTGCGCAGAATGCGGCGCATGATTTTGCCGGAGCGCGTCTTGGGCAGCGCCGGCGCGAACTGAATTTTGTCCGGCGCGGCGATGGGTCCGATCTCCTTGCGCACGTGCAGCACCAGCTCCTTGCGCAGCGCCTCGCTGGGCTCGACCCCGCCCACCAGGGTGACAAAGGCGTAGAGGCCCTGTCCCTTGATGTCGTGCGGCATCGGCGCCACGGCGGCCTCGGCCACCTTCTCGTGACTGACCAGCGCGCTCTCGACTTCGGCCGTGCCGATCCGGTGTCCGGACACGTTGACCACGTCGTCCACGCGGCCCATCAGCCAGTAGTCGCCCTCTTCGTCAATGCGGCAGCCGTCGCCGGTGAAATACAGGTCGTTATACATGGTGAAGTACGTTTCAATGAAGCGGTCGTGATCGCCCCACATGGTGCGCATCATGCCCGGCCAGGGCTTCTTGATGCACAGCTTGCCGCCTTCGTTGCGGTCGCATTCGCTGCGGTCGTCGCGCAAGACCACCGGCTCCACGCCGAAGAACGGACGGTTGGCGCTGCCGGGTTTGAGCGTCGAAACGCCCGGCAGGGGCGTAATCAGAACGCCGCCGGTTTCCGTCTGCCACCAGGTGTCCACGATCGGGCAGCGTTCGCGGCCGACATGCTTGTAGTACCACATCCAGGCTTCGGGGTTGATCGGCTCGCCGACCGAGCCCAGCACCTTGAGGGACTCCATCTTGTACTTGGCCGGCCAGTCGTCGCCCTGCTGGATGAGGGCGCGAATCGCGGTGGGGGCGGTATAGAACTGGGTGACCTTGAACTTGTCGATCATCTGCCAGTAGCGGCCGGCGTCCGGATAGAGCGGCGTGCTCTCGAACACCAGACTGGTGCAGCCGTTGGCCAGCGGGCCGTACACGATGTAGCTGTGCCCGGTGACCCAGCCAATGTCGGCGGCGCAGCAGTACACGTCTTCCTCGTGTATGTCGAAGATGTACTTCTGCGTCAGCGAAGCGTGCAGCAGATAGCCCGCCTGCGTATGCACCACGCCCTTCGGCTTGCCGGTGGAACCGGACGTGTACAGGATGAACAGCGGATCTTCCGCGTTCATGCGTTCCGGCTCGCACTCGGTCGACGCGGACGCCATGACGTCCTCGTACCAGACGTCGCGACCTTCCTGCATGTTCACTTCCTCGTCGTTGCGACGCATGACCACCACTTTTTCAATGGAGGGCGTGGAGGTCAGCGCGGCGTCGGCAATGGCCTTGAGCGGCACCGAACGTCCGGCGCGGCGCGAGACGTTGGCCGTCACCAGCACTTTGCACTGCGAATCGTTGATGCGGTCGCGCAGCGCGTCGGCGCTGAAACCGCCGAAAACAATCGAGTGGATGGCGCCGATCCGCGCGCAGGCCATCATGGCGACGGGCAGTTCGAGCGTCATGCCCATGTAGATGGCGACACGGTCGCCCTTCTTGACACCGAAACCCTTGAGCACGTTGGCGAATTTGCAGACGGCCTCGTAGGTTTCGCGATAGGTCATCTTGCTGTCTTCGGCGATCTCGTCGCCCTGCCAGATCAGCGCCGTCTTGTTTTCGCGGGCGGTACCCATGTGGCGGTCGAGACAGTTGGCCGTCACGTTGATTTCACCGTCCTCGAACCAGGTGTGGCGAATGGTCTTGCCCTGCGTATCCCACTTGTACTTGCGGGCGACGGTCGGTTTCTTGAACCAGGTCAGCGTCTCGGCCTGCTCCATCCAGAAGGCGTCGGAATCGTTGACGGAGCGATCGTACATGCTCTGATACTGCTCGGCGTTGAGCAGCGCGCGTCCGACGACTTCCGCAGAAGGGGGAAACTTGCGTTTTTCCGTCATCAGCGAACTGGTTGAAATGGCCTCTTTTTTCTCCGTCATACTGACTCTCCTTATATTTGTACAGATGCGAACGTCAATAAACATGAACTAAAGGGGTGCCGCGGCGCTCCGGATCGCGGGGGCGGCGCCCGGCCGCACCAAACGAAGCAACGGCGCTTTGCAACAACGGGGAAGGACACTACAGCGTCGCAGGCCGCGACTCAAGAAAAAAACGCGCTTTTTTTCGGGCAAACCTTCAATGCGTGAATTATCACATTAATGCCAATGAAACAAGGCTCTTGCAAGACCGCTTGCGGAACGGAAGTCTCGTCCAATAAACACGGGCAAGATGCCCTTGCCACTTTGATAGGATTAGCGACTGGCGGAGCAGGCGGGATTCGCCGTTGCGGGCTGCGCGCGGCGGCGAATTTCCTGGGCTTCGCGAACCGGCCGAAAAGAGCGGCGATGTTCGGGGCAGGGCCCGAATTCGAGCAGGGCGCGCATGTGCAGCCGGGTGCCATAGCCTTTGTGGCGGGCGAACCCGTATTGCGGATGGAGGCGGTCGAGCTTGCGCATAAGGCGGTCGCGCGTGACTTTGGCGATGACGCTGGCGGCGGCAATGGAAAGGCTCAGCCCGTCGCCGCCGACCATGGCGTCGGAGGGGGTCGGCAAATCCGGAACGGGGCGACCGTCCACCAGAATGAGGTCCGGCAGGCGAGCGAGCCCGCACACGGCTCGCCGCATGGCCGCATGCGTGGCCCGCAGAATGTTGCAGGCGTCGATTTCGGTCGCATCCGCCATGCCAACCGCCCATTCGACCTCGGGCGCGGCGCACAGGATCGCGCAGAAACGGTCGCGCTGCGCTTCCGAGATTTTCTTGGAATCGGTCAGATCCCGCAGTCGGCCGGCGAATTCGGTTTCGGCGAAGTTGCGCTCCAGCACTACGGCGGCGGCCACGACCGGACCCGCCAGCGGACCGCGGCCCGCCTCGTCCACTCCGGCCAGTCGCCGGAAGCCCGCCTGCCAGCGCTCCAGCTCGTGCCGAAGCATGGGCGCCTCAGTCCTTTTTGCGCAGACGCGCTTTTTTGCCGGTCAAGGCGCGCAGATAGTAGAGCTTGGCGCGTCGCACATGCGCGGAGCGTTCAATTTCTATCTTCTCGATGTGCGGGGAATGCAGCGGAAAGACCTTTTCCACGCCGACGCCGTGGGACACGCGTCGCACGGTGAAGCTTTCCAGTGCGCCGCCGCCCTTTTGGGCGATGACGACACCGCCGAAAACCTGTATACGTTCCTTGTCCCCCTCCTTGATCTTGGCATGCACCTTGACGGAGTCGCCGATGGCCATGACGGGGACGTTTTCGCTTTTCATGTTTTCCTGCTCAATGCTCTTCATTATATCCGATACCATGGTTCTATTCTCCTGTTCGGCTGCTGTTTTCGATTGCGATCGAATCCGCGAGGCGCTTCCGATTTTTCTCCTGCATGTCCGGCCTTCGTTCGGCCGTTCTCCTGGCCGACTGCTCCCTTCTCCATTGGGCGATGGCGGCGTGATCGCCCGAAAGGAGAACCGGCGGCACGCCATATCCGCGAAAATCGGCCGGTCGCGTATAGTGCGGATACTCCAGCGTCCCCCGCGCGAAGGATTCCTCGGCCGTGGCCTCCGCATGGCCCAGGACGCCTTCGCGCAGACGCACGGTCGCGTCGATCACCGTCGCCGCCGGCAAAACGCCGTTGGTCAAAACATAGTCGCCGACGGACACCTCGTCCGTCGCCAAAAATTCCCGCACCCTCTCGTCCACGCCCTCGTAATGGCCGCAAATGAAAACCAAATGCTCTTCGCGGGCGAAATCCTCCGCCATGCTCTGATCGAAACGCCGACCCTGCGGCGACATCAGCACGATGCGCGCGGCGGGCGTACGCACGGCGGCGACCGCATCGAAGATCGGTCCCGGAATCATCACCATGCCCGGGCCGCCGCCGTAGGGCCGATCGTCCGTCGTGCGGCGCGCATCGGTCGCGAAATCGCGCAACTGCACCGTCCGCAAACGCACCAACCCCTTTTCCGCGGCGCGTTTCAGAATGCTCTCGCGCAGAAAACCTTCCAGCATGCCCGGGAAAACGGTGATGACGTCGATCAGCAGAGGCGATCCCATGTCCTGCCCGCACTTTCCCTACAACGCATGCGCCGCGCGTCCTGCCGCAAAACCGCGTGGTCAGGCCTGCGGCACAGGCTCGACGTTTTCGGCGACCGGCGCCTTGCCGGCCTTTTTAACCAGGTTTCTCGCCGTTTCGCTCAATTGCGCGCCCTGGCCGACCCAGTATTCGATGCGGTCCAGCTTCAGCTTGTAGTCCCCGCCTTTTTTGCGCGGATTGTACCACCCCAGAATTTCGATAAACCGACCGTCGCGCGGGGACCTGGTATCCGCCGCCACCAGTCGATAGCTCGGACTGTTCGTGGCGCCCGTTCTCGTGAGTCTAATTTTTACCGACATAGTGTTCTCCAACTGAGATATGGTGAAAAGCGACGGACACTACCGCCTTTCGCGTTTCGATGCAAGCACAGAAATACAGATTTCAACCTTTGGCGTGCGCACGGGTCTTTTTCTGGCGAAATTCGAGTCCATTCCCGGTCTTCAACGCCTGAATGGGGCTTTTGTTCGAGAGCGTTCCCTTCAGGATGCATTCCGCCAGCGGGTTTTCGAGGTGCCGCTCGATGGCGCGCCGCAACGGCCGCGCGCCCAGCGTCGGATCGAACCCCTGTTGCAGCAAGTACTCTTTGGCCGTCCGACTCACCTCGAGACTGAGGTTTCGCGTCGTCAAGCGTTTTTGCACCTTGTCAAGCTCCAGTGTCAGAATGGCGGCCATGTCATTGCGGATCAACTGCCGGAAAACCAGAATGTCGTCGAAGCGGTTGAGCAGCTCGGGTTTGAAAGACTTCTTGGCTTCGTCCAGCATGCGCGCCTTGAGCTTTTCATAGTCGAGCTCGTCGGAAGATCCGCCAAAGCCCATGCCGCCCATCTTGCGCGCGGAATCGTACCCGAGATTGGAGGTTAGAATGACAACGGTGTTTCTGAAGTTGACATGGCGGCCGAAGCTGTCGGTCAGCGTGCCTTCCTCGAGAATCTGCAGCAGCATGTGCATGACGTCGGGATGGGCCTTCTCGACTTCGTCGAACAGCACGACGGAATAGGGGCGCCGCCGCACTTTTTCCGTCAGTTGCCCGCCCTCGTCGTAACCGACATAGCCCGGCGGCGAGCCGACCAGGCGCGAGACGGCGAATTTCTCCATGTATTCGGACATGTCGTACTGCAGCAGGGCGTCCGCGTCGTTGAACATGAATTCCGCCAGCGCCTTGGCCAGCATGGTTTTGCCGACGCCGGTCGGTCCGAGAAAGATGAACGAGCCGATCGGGCGGTTCGGATCCTTGAGTTCCGCCCGCGACCGGCGCAAGGCGCGCGCCAGCGCCTCGACGGCGTGTTTCTGGCCGACCACACGCTCGTTGAGACGTTTTTCCATGCCCATCAGCCGACTGAGCTCGCGCTCTCCCATCCGGGTCAGCGGCACGCCGGTAGTTTTGGAAACCACCTCGCGCATGTGCTCGGCGGTGACGGGAATGCGCTTGGCGTCCTCCTGTTCCTTCCAGACCTGGACGGAAGCGTCGAGCTGTTCGCGCTCCTTCTTCTCCAAATCGCGCAGGCGGGCGGCCTCCTCGAACTGCTGCGCCCGAATGGCCTGCTCCTTGCGCACGCGAATCTCGGCGATTTCCCCCTCCTTCTGCCGCATGTCCGGTGGACGCATGGAGGCCAGAATGCGCTGGCGCGAACCGGCTTCGTCGAGGGTGTCAATGGCCTTGTCGGGCAGAAAGCGGTCGGAGATGTAGCGGGACGACAGTTGAGCGGCGGCTTCCAGCGCCTCGTCGGTGTAGGCGACCTTGTGATGCGCCTCGTAGCGTTCCTTGAGGCCGTGCAGAATGCGCACGGTCTCCTCGACGGACGGCTCCTCGACGCGCACCGGCTGGAAGCGCCGTTCCAGGGCCGCGTCTTTCTCGATATACTTGCGGTATTCGGTCAGCGTCGTGGCTCCGATACACTGGATTTCGCCGCGCGCCAGCGCCGGCTTGATGATGTTGGAGGCGTCCATGGCGCCCTCGGCGCCGCCCGCGCCGACGATGGTGTGCAGCTCGTCCAGGAAAACGATAATGTTGCGGTTGCGGCGCAACTCGTCCAGAACGGCCTTGATGCGCTCCTCGAACTGGCCGCGGTATTTCGTGCCCGCCACCATGAGCGCCATATCCAGAGTGACGACCTTCTTGTCGCGCATGATTTCGGGCACGTCGCCGGTCAGAATCGCCTGGGCCAGCCCCTCCACGACGGCCGTCTTGCCGACCCCGGCCTCGCCCAGCAAGACCGGATTGTTCTTGTTGCGACGGCACAGAATCTGGACCACGCGCTCCAGTTCGTTGGTACGGCCCACCACCGGATCCAGCTCCGCTTTGGCCGCCAACTCGGTCAAGTCGCGGCCGAACGTGTTCAGCGCCGGGGTCTTGCTCTTGCCGGCCGCCTTGCCGGCTTCCGCCTTGACGGACGCCGCTTCCTCCGGCATATCCTCGGCGTCGAAATCGAAGTCGGGCTCCAGCTCCTTCATGACTTCGATGCGCACAACGTCAATGTCCACCTCGAGCCGGGCCATGATTTGAGCGGCCACGCCTTCGTCCTCGCGCAGCAGCCCCAGCAGAATGTGCTCGGTCCCGACATAGGTGTGATTCAGAGCCTGGGCCTCGGCCATCGCCAGATGCAGCACTTTCTTGGAGCGCGGCGTCAGCGGAACATTGCCGACCGTCTTGGTTTCCGGCCCCTGTCCGACGGCCCTTTCGACTTCCATGCGAACGGCTTCCAGGGAAATGCCCATGCGCTCCAGAACGTTGACCGCGACCCCCTCGCCCAGCGCGATCAGGCCCAGCAACAGGTGTTCGGTGCCGACGTAGGGGTGGTTGAAGCGGTCGGCTTCCTTGCGAGCCAGTTGAATGACGCGCTGCGCGCGCGGAGTGAAGTTGGAAAAACCGTTCATGCCTTCTTCCTTGTCTGTCTGGTCGCGCGCGGCGCGGCGGCGCGAAAGCGCGAGCCTTTCAGCACGGCGCTGCCGAGCAGGCGGCGCGTCATTGCGGCGCGGATCTCGTCGCGCTCCTCGGGACTTTTCTCGGCGCCGGCGATTTTCTGCAAATGCGCCGGCTGCGTAAGCAGCATGACCTCGTTGATGCGGCCTACCGGCAGGCGCTGAATCAGGCCGAGTTCCACCCCCAGTCGCAAGGCGGAAAGCAGCTCCACCGCCTCCTGGAACGAGAGCAGGGTGGCATGCCGTAAAATGCCGAAGGCCCGTCCGACATGATCGAGCAGACGGGCGCGGCGCGACTCCGTCACGCGTCCGCGCGCATTGCGCTCGTGCCCGACAAACTCCCGGCCAATCTCCGCGATGCGCAGCATGATCTCCTCTTCGCTCTCGCCCAATGTGGACTGATTGGATATCTGGCACATGTTGCCGGCCGCGTCCGTGCCCTCTCCGTTGAGCCCGCGCACGGCCAGCCCCAGCTTTTCGAGCCCTTTGGTGGCCGGCATGATATCGTCCATGATCCGCAGTCCGGGCAGGTGCATCATCAGGCTGATGCGCAGCCCGGTGCCCACATTGCTGGGGCAGGCGGTCAGATAGCCGAGGGTGGCGCTAAAGGCGTACTCGACGCGCTGCTCGATTTCCTCGTCCAGCGCGCGCAGCCGCTGCCAAACGCGGGTCGGATCCATGCCGGGCCCGATTCCCTGAATGCGCAGATGGTCTTCCTCGTTGATCATCACGGCAATTTGCTCGTCCGGCGCAACGGCGACGCCGCCGCTGCGGCCTTTTTCCTCTTCGGCCAGATCGTAACTGATCAGGTGACGCTCCCGCAGCACTTCGCGATCCAGCGGCGAAAGATCTTCCATCGCCAGGAACAGCCCGCCCTGAAAGGTCGGGACGTCGCGCAAAACGGCGAACAGACGCTCGCGCAGCTCGCGCCGCTGCTGTTTGCGCGCCCATTCGGGAAAGGGAACGTCGCACACGTTGCGCGCCAGGCGTATGCGATGACTGATCACAATGCCCGGTTCGCTGTCGGTCGAGAGCCACACTCCCGGATTTTTAACAAGATCGTCGATCAGCATACTGCGCATCCTTGGTCCCGCCCTCGGGAGGCGGCCGCGCGGGAATCGAGTTCCTTGATTCTGTCGCGCAGCGTGGCCGCCTCCTCGAAACGCTGACTGGCCACGGCGGCCTCGAGATCGTGCCGCAGGCGCCAGAGTTCGGCCTCGGTCTGCCGGCGCCGGGGCGTCCGGCCCTTGTGACGCGACCCGTAGTGCATGGAAAGCAGCAGCGGCCGCAACTCCTCGGCAAAGGTTTCGTAGCAGACGGCGCAGCCGAGCCGCGACGATTTACGAAACTCTTCCTGCGCCATGCGGCAGGCGGGGCAAACGCGACCGGACGGCGCCGGATCACCGCCCGACGGGCCGGGGTGCGCGCCAAAAAGAAACTGGGAAAGAGACTGGGGTGTTTTCCAGGAGAGCCCTTTTTCCGCCGCGCACTTTTCGCAAACGAAAATTTCCTTCATCTCGCCGCCGTTCATATGCTTGAAATGAACATTGGCCTCGGCCGCCGAGCAAATTTCGCACTTCATGTCAAGCCTCCGCATCCACGGGCGTCAGCCATCCGCGGATGTCGGGCGCTTCTCCCGTGACCAGGCGCGCGAAGTCGGATTGAATGGCCTCGGTAATCGGACCGCGCTTGCCGCCGCCGACCGGGGCGAGGTCCACGCGGGTGACCGGCACGATTTCTGCCGCCGTACCGGAAAAGAAAATTTCGTCGGCCACCATCAGGGCCTCGCGCGGAATGGTCTGCTCGCGCACCGCGATGCCGCGGTCCTGCGCCAGCTTCAGAACGCTGTCGCGGGTAATGCCGACCAGGATCGAGGAACTGGGGGGCGGCGTGTAGATCGTGCCGTCCCGCACCACGAAAATGTTTTCGCCGGATCCCTCGGAGACGTACCCGGCGCAGTCGAGCGCGATGGCCTCGTCGTAGCCGTTTTCCAGCGCCTCCATCTTCATCAGTTGCGAATTCATGTAGTTGCCGCCGGCCTTGGCCATGCTCGGGAAGGTGTCGGCCGCCGGACGGCGCCAGGAGGAAACCGCAACGGACGCGCCGGCTTCCACGGACTCCTCGCCCAGATAGGCGCCCCAAAACCAGGCGGCCACCACGCAATGAACCGGACAACGGCGCGGATCCAGGCCCAGGGCCTTCATGCCGCGGAAGAAGACCGGTCGCACGTAGCAGGATTTGAGGCCGTTGACACGCACGGTATCCAGAATGGCCTTCTCGATCTCCTCTGGTGAAAAGGGCGCCTGCATGCGGTAGATTTTGGCGGAATCGAAGAGGCGCCGCACATGTTCCCGCAGCCGCATGACGGAGGCCCGGCCCCGCACGTCGTAACAGCGGATGCCCTCGAAAACGGAAGAACCGTAATGCACCACATGGGAGAGCACGTGACAGGTGGCGTCGGCCCACTCCACCATTTCCCCGTCGTACCAGATTTTACCTTGTCCCCACGTCATGACGACCCCGTTCGCATCCAGCGCTGCTCGGAAAATCAAGCGACTCGCGGCTGGTGCACCCGGAGGGATTCGAACCCCCACGGCCTTATCGGCCACAAGGACCTGAACCTTGCGTGTATGCCAATTTCACCACGGGTGCGTGTCGCCTGAATATGTCAAAGAAAGCGGTAAACTATACGAAAGAACAAAGGCTGTCAACTTCAATTTGCTTTTTTGTGCGTTTGTTTTTTCAGCCTAAAAGGGATTGACTCAAATCGAACTCACCCTTTCTGATCTGACGGCCATAGATACCCCACATCGAGAGACCAGACCAGAATGCGGTGAATGGGATTAGGGAAAGTAGCGCCGGAGAAATCTTTCTGTACGTAATCACGGTCGACCCGGAGAAGCCCCTTTCGATCTTGATGCAACTAGGCGGATTCGCAAGGGCTTCGAGAGAAATTTCGGACGAGCCGCTCACTACGGAAAACGCACTGGTGTTTCCGCATGAGCGGCAAAGAGCAAGGTCAGTGGCAACATTGACGTCATCCGCAGGGATGACTGACTGACACAATGGGCATCTGTAATCACGCTTCAATCCACATTCCTTTCTCTTGGGCTAACGCCGATGATCAGGCGTTGGAAATGGCGCGTTCGCGCGCCATTTCCAATCGCCTGGATCGTCTAGTTCGATCTGGCTTTTGTCGAGACTTGTAGAATTGGACCAGCTTGCGCGAATCGAAATCGCACTGCCGGGAGATAGCTTCTCGCGAATCCCATACGCGTTGCAAAGTAGAGTGGGTCATCATGAACTCTCCTCCGATAGTTCCATTGGTGTCACAAGGGTTGGAATGAACAATCCAAGCCGCGTGTTGATGATGCGGATATGCTCGAATTTGTTGGCGTTCGCAATATGCGTGCAGTTCCAAGTCAGCAGGAAATCGCATTTGTGATACGATGCGAGCGCCAAATGTAGTGCGTCGCCAAGGCGGTGCCTTGGCATCAGGTGGTTCGCGAGATAGACGTCGATAATATCCGCGATTTCATCAACGACTTCGAGTAGCGGCAGGTCCGCCACCATCTCGATGGCGTCGGATTGAGTCTCGTATTCGCCTTGCTCCAACTCGGCAACCACGCCTTCACTTGTCACGAGGTCATATCGGGACGCACATTGATCCCACCAATGGCGAGTCCAGTGGCGCCTAGCCACCATTTCCGGTTCTTCCCGTGTCTCATGGAAGAAACTGGGGATTGAAGTTTCTATGTATACTGTTTTCATGGTTTCAAACTAGGGGGAGGGGCTGTTTTTGTCAAGATCCATCTGTGTCCGGTTTCCGCAACGGCTGACACCCGGCGACTGCGGTTGAATGGGCTCTGAGCGCCCTTTGCGCGCCAGTGCACCGTGTGACTAGCGTGAGTTTATTTTAGAACTATGGCCGCAAAATTCGATTGGATTCTTCGTAACGGACTCGTGATCATGCAGTTACAGTAGTAGTTGCCGTGCTGCTCAAGTATATGATCGCGTGATTTATCGGTTTCGGGTGGCTGATTCGGCTGTTTTCCCTGTTTGTTTGGTCTTTTCCGCTTGCGTTGTGTCGCCAAATGATCAAGTATATGTCTATTGTTTACTTAATATCATATACTTGAGCAGAGAAAGGAGGATGGCGATGAGTCGGAGTTTTGATCCGGTGGCGGAGCAGGCGCGGAAAGCATTCGGGCGGCGCAAGGCCATGACGCTGGGGGAGGTGGCCGAGTTCATATGCAGCAGCATCCACACCGCACGCCGCCGGTTGAAACAATGGCGGGCAGCCAACAGCTACAACCACAACGGCCGATACTACACCTTGCCGGATGTGCCGGAGTTTGACGGCAACGGGGTGTGGCGTTGGCGCGGGGTGTTCTTCTCGCAATACGGCACCTTGAAGCAGACGGTCGTCGCGTTGGTCCAACGCTCGCCGGCGGGTCTTAACGCCGGCGAACTGCGATCCTTGGTGGGGCTGGACCCCCGTTCGTTCCTTTCCGCTTTTGCTGCCGACCCGCGGATCAGGCGGGAGAAAACGCAAGGCCGGTTTGTCTACTACGGCGCGGACATGGCTGTTTACAGCGCACAGCGGCAGCATCGCAGCACGTTGCAGACCGCCGGTCGGCAGCCGACGCCTTCCGAAGCGGTTGCGATCCTGGTGGAGAAGATCAAGCGGCCCGCCTCGAGTTACGAGGCATTGAGTCGGCGGCTGCGAAAGCAAAAGGTTTTGGTCGAAGCCGAAACGATCCGGAACTTCTTTCTGCGCCATGGCCTGACAGTAAAAAAAACGCCACATTCGATCTGATCCGCAGTTTGGCGAATCAGCGGGCCGCCCTGCTCCAGGGCGTGTGCGTGTCCAATCTGTTTGCCAGGCCGCCCGCGGTGGAGTTCCGACCCGCGCGGAGGCGCTGTCACGGCTGCGGCGCCAAGGCAACGGTTTGCATAACACGCGCACGTACAGTCAGTACACTGCATCTCGGCCCCTTCCGGGCTCGGGAAGTGTTCTTGGTCTGCAACGCCTGCGGCCGCACGCAACGGTCCGAAGAACTCTGCGCCCTGGTGCCGCCCGTGGCCAACTTCGGCTACGATATAATGGTCTATGCCGGAACAGCGCTTTTCCTGCGCCATCGCAACGAAGCCGAAGTCGTGGCCGCACTGGCGCAAAGGAATGTTCGGATCAGTCCGCGGGAGGTCTCGCTGCCGGGAATGAAGTTCGTCGTCTACCTTTCCCTGGCGCATCAGCGGCGGCCCCCCGACCTCCAGGCCGACATGCAGACCCGCGGCGGATACATCGGCTTCCCGTTCGACCGTCCCCACCTGGCCTTCGCCCGGCGGCTCCGGCGCTTGAACGCGGATATCGAGAGACTCAAGGACCTCCATCTGCGCGGCCAGTGGAGAGATAACCGCCCCTGCTTCAATATCCATATCGCCTTGAAGCCGATCATCAAGGACAAAGTCCTGTGGAAAGCCGTCACGGCGCTGGAAACGAAAATCGCCGTTTTCGAGAAACTGCGCAAGGCGATGCGTATTGCGCAGCCGGCCGGCCCGCACGGACTCAATGACGAGGGACGCACCCGCCACATCCGCACCATCGAAAAGCGTGTCACCGCGTTCCGCGCCTGGCTGACCCGCCGCCAGGACTATCCTCAGGATCGCGCCGCCGTGAAAATGATCGAACAGATCGACAAGTACCGGGGAAAACTCTTTGCCGATCCGATTGCCGTACCGACTCCCTCCGGGCCTGTCCTGGTCCAGCCGCAGCGCACCAACAACATCCTCGAGCAGTTCTTCCGCAGCCTCAAACGCGACCACCGTCGTCGCACCGGCAACGCCTCCTCAGGCCGCATGCTGCGCACCATCCTCGCCGAAACCCCGCTGGTCCGAAACCTTCAGAAGCCTCTCTACAGGCAAATCCTCCTCAACGGCGAACCATCCCTCGGAGCGCTCTTCGCCAACATCGAGATAGACACCTGGCGCCAGGCATTCCGCGAAGCTCAGATCGATCCCGAAAGAATCCCCGCCAAGCTCAAACCCATCATCGCCATGCCCGACTTCTCGGAAAAACTCGTCGCCATGGTCCAAAAGGCGGCTGCCTGAGCGCAAACAACAGAAGAAATCCAACCGGATTTTGCGGCCATAGGGGAAACAAGTGTTGACAAAGAGGTATTTATCAAATGAAAAGCGCTCACGAAGTCGGGAAAACCGTGAACCGTGAACTCTGAACGGCTACAAAAAGGACAAGGAAAGATTAGGATGAAAAAACCGCTTGAGGTTGCCTGCCGACGGCCCGAGCGGCAACGTTGGGTCGTTACAACTGACGGCGCCGATAGGTTTCGGCTTCCCATTTGCGAATGAAG
>CAZYAW010000023.1:0-8624 GCA_964646045.1 uncultured Victivallales bacterium
GACGCATCCTTCGTGTGGGTGAGCGGCCTGACGGCGGCCGATGCGGCCCAAACGGTTCTGGCCTTTCGGCGACCGCAAGCGGGCCAACCGGTCGGCATGCTGGTTCTGTACGTGGACGGTTCCGTCAAGCACATCGACGAGAACGCCTGGCGACTCAAGGCGACCACGCCCACGCTCTTCTTCGGCACGACCGACCCCGCCAAAGTGGCCGAGCTGCAACGCCGCGTCACGCTGCCGGCGCCCTATGCCGCCCAGCTCAAGACCCGCCAGAGCGGCGCCCAATAGCGCCGCGGCGCGCACCCCCCGGATGCGCTCAACCGGCGGCTCGGGCCACGCGCAGGCCCGAGCCGCCCCACTTCCAATAAGAACTAGGCAACGGTTTGGCCGGAACAGACGAGGCAGCTTCACATGGCGGAAACCACCATCTATCTGCTGATCGGCGAAGACGACTATCTGGCGAACGCCAAAGCCCGCGAGATCGCGTATCGGCTGGTGCCCGCAGACCAGCGCGATTTCGGGCTTGAAATTTTGGACGCCCACGCCGCAGGCAGCGAGGAGGCGCTCGCCGTGCTGCGCCAGGCGGAGGAATCTCTGCGCACGCGCGGGTTCCTGGCCGAACGCAAGGTCGTCTGGTTGCGCGACGCCAATGTTTTCTGCGACAACAGAATCTCCAAAACCGACGATGTCAAAAACGCGGTAGCCGCGCTGACCGCCAGCGTCAAAGAAGGCTGGCCGGCCGGACATGTCCTGTTGGCTACCGCCGGTAAAGTGGACAAGAGACAGGTTTTTTACAAGGCCTGTCAGGCGCAAAAGGCGCAGATCCAGGAATTCGCCATCCCCGACAAGGCCGGCGCGGCCCGCAAGCACGCGACGGATCATCTGCGCCTGGCATTGCGGCAGACAGGCGTGCACATGGATGAACGGGCGCAGGCCGCTTTCGTGGAAAAAGTCGGAGCGGATACGCGCCAGATTTTCAACGAAGTTCATAAACTGTCGGCCTATTTGGGCGAGCGACGCGCAGCCGGCCTGTCGGACATTGCCGAGATCGTGTGCGCTTCGCGCGAAACGCCCGCCTGGGACCTGCTCGACGCGGTCGGCGAGCGCAAACTCGGCCCAGCCTTGCGCCTGCTGCGTCAGTTGTTGTTCAACAAATCGAAAGAAAATCCGATCGGACTGGTGCATTTTCTGGCCAGCCGCATTCAGGAACTGATTATCTATCGTCAGGGACTCGACAGAGGCTGGCTCAAACCCAAGCCGGGCAGGACGGACGACATGACCTGGGGCGCGCTGCCCGAGAGCGCCCAGCGGGTTTTCAGCGAAGATCTGCGCACCAACCCGGTCTCCATGCATCCGTTTCGGATTTCACAATTGGCGAGACAGGCCCGCAATTTTTCCATGCGCGAACTGACGGAAGCCTACCGCAAAACCGTCGCCGCATGCGAACAACTGGTCACCGGCCACTCGTCCGACCGCTTGCCCATCGAGATGCTGCTGATCGACATCATAGCGAAAAACAAAAAGACCGCTTGACAGACCCGCCTTTTTTTTGTTCCTTCACGTTTTCGCTTTGCGCCTCTTGTACGCATTCGCAGCCAACGTAGCTCAGTCGGTAGAGCAGCTCACTCGTAATGAGCAGGTCGTCGGTTCGATTCCGACCGTTGGCTCCATTTCGGCAGAAAAAACGCGATGCCCGGCCTGCTTAGAGATTTGACGGAGGACGATCCGCTGGACGCGCCGCGCACACGCGCCCTGATTGTGAACGGGGAGCCCTATGTCAATGCGGCCGCCAAATTCTGGCCCGGCCTGCTGGACGAACTGACCGCACAGTTTCCGCAAGGCACGCTGCTGGAACTTTCGGCGACGACAGGGCGCCGCCTCGATCCCGAACTGCTGTTCCCGGAAAACGAGCTGCAGAGACATTTGGACGCTCTGCGGGATGCCGATACGGACGGCGCTCTGTCCGAAGCCCTGGCCGAACTGGAACTGCTGGGCCCGCCCGGCCCGGTGCAGGCGCGCGTCTTTTGCGGCGCAACCGTGATCCTGAACCGGACCCTGCCTTTGGAAAGCGTGGACGCGGAAACGTTCGCCTATCTGCTGGCATGGCAACTGCGCTGGGCCGGCATTCCGGCCCGACGCTGGAACGAGCGCTGCCTGAGCGGACGACTTTGCGGTCGCGATCCGGACCGCGCGCGGCTGTACCGCATGACCTTCAGCATGACCGGCCAGCCGCTCGCCGAAGGGCTGCTGCGCCGCTCGCTGACCCTCGTTCCCGAAATCCGCACCGCCAGGAACAAGCCTGACTAACCCGTGTTTGGCGCGAAAAGTCGCAATAAACACGGAAAAGAAGCGTAGCCGTCCGCAGGTTTTCTATGGCCTGAGCCCCCCCATGGCGGAGACCTCGTGCCCCCTCCGCGCATGGGCCAAGGCGCGGCGCGCGTTGCGGCGCCAGCGTTCGGCGCCGTCTTCCGGGATGTACCAGAAGAGCGGATGGACCACGGCGCGATAGGTCGCATCGTCCATGACGGCCAGGGCGGCGGGCGTCAGGCGCGGCGTCAGCGGCTCGAGCCAGGCGGCTTTTTCGAGATTCCGCCATTGACCGCGGTTCAGCGGACAGACCTCCTGACAACGGTCGCAACCGTAGATCCACGGCCCCATCGCCTGCCACAGATCGTCCGCGATCGGTTCGGGTGCGCTATAGGTCAGCCAGGCGACACAACGGTCCATGCGCATGGCGTGCGCCGCCGTCAGCGCGTGCGTGGGACAGGCGTCGATACAGGCTCGGCAGCCCGGCGGACAGGGACTGTCGAGGGCCGGTTGCCCCGGCGGCAATTCGGCGTCCGTCAGCCAGCTTTCAATGTTGCACCACGATCCGCAACGGGCATAGGCGAAACCGTTCTTGCCGAAACGGGCCACACCGGCCCGCACGGCGGCCCAGCGGTCGGGCAGTCCGCCGCGACGCACGCGCAACCCCATTTTTTTGAGGCCTTCTCCGAAAATCGCGGGCATTTCGTGATCGGGACAGTCGGCGACGCGCCGGTCGAACAGATAGGTGCGCCCGATATGGCCGGCCAGCGCGTCGGGCACCCGGTACTTGCCGTAGCGCCGAATGCACACGATGGCCGAACGCGCCCACGGCGCGCGCGCCTGCGGCTCGCTCCGCGCCAGCATCGGCTCGTAAAGCGCGCGCGCCGACGGGAAGCGGGCCATGCGTTCCCGTACGGCCCGCGCATATTCGGCGAACGGCGCGACCGCGCAAAAACCGCAGTCGGCATATCCCGCCTCGCGCGCCAGCGCGCGAATCTTTTCCGCCTGTTGCTCGCCGTGCTGCACAAGAACTCCGTCTCTACCAAACCTCGTCTGCCGCCGGCTGCGACCGGGGCGACGGCACACCGGTCGCGGCCGGAGCCGACCGCGACTCCGGCGGTCTTGTCCTCGCCGCCGGCGCGCGGCCGCTCAGCACGGCCAGCGCCGTACGCCGGGCCTCCCGCGCCGTCCGCGCATCCGGGAAACGAAGATAGTCCGGCGTAAAATAATCGGCGGGCAAACGCTGCCGCAACGCCAGCGCCGCCCCGCCGGCAAAGCGCGTCGGCAGAAAAAGAGCCGCCAGCGCATCGTCGGCATGAAAGTACGCCGTAAACCCGTTCTGGGGCTGTCCGGGCAGGCGGCGCTCCGCGCGGGCGGCGGCATCCGTTGTCTCGACCCAGACCGCCGGTCCGCCTTGGGTCGCCCGCACCGCCACCGCCTGCCCGGCCCGCAACCGCTCGCCGGTCAGCTCGCGCAAAGCGGACTCTATGCGGTCGGGCGTAAAACCGGCCGGGCTTTCGACGATCAGCAGGCCGCCGTCGCGCAGCGCGCCCTGGAGCAGCGCGCGCAGACCCGGCGCCGCCAGCGGACTGCGTGCATCGAGGAACAGCGCCGCCAGCCCGGAAAGCGGTGCGGCCGCCGCCCGGGGCGGCACCGCCACGCACGTCGGCGCGACCTGGGTCTCGTTCTCGATGGCCCGCAAGGTGGTCGCCAGCGCAACGGGGAAAGGCGTCTGCGGCTGCTCGACGATATATCCGGCCAAGGGGTCGCGCAGTCCTTTGGCCAGATACAGAACCGCCAGCGCGGTATCCACGGCGGCGGCGTCGAACCGATAGAGGTTTTCGCTGCCGCCGACCTGCTCGTCCCACCAGCCGTCGGCGTCGAAAGGCGTCCGATCCGCAGCCGGCAGCGCGGCCTGGGCCGTTTCGTGCTCGCGGCGGGCCCGCTCTTCGCTATAGGCCATCAGCCCCGTGGAGTAGCCCGCGCGCGCGCCTTGCGACCAGGAGCCGTCCGCGTTCTGCGCGAAAAGCAGACGGTAGGTCAGACGCAGGCGTACATCGGGCCGATCCTGCACGGGCCCTTCAAACGGCCGCTCCACATCCAGCATCGTTAACAAAAACGGATAGGGCGAGTCCGCGTTCGGCAACGCGCCGTCGCCGTCCAGCCAGCGCTCGTTCAGGGCCAGCGCGGCCTGACGACCCCGTTGCACAACGGCTCTGTAACGACCGAGAACACGCGCGGCGCCCGCCATATCCGCCAGACAGCGCAGAGCCTGTAACGCCGCTCCCTGCGCCATGGGCGACTGGGCCGACGAAAGGTCCAGCCACTGGTCGCGGCTCGGCGGGTCGAATGCCAGAGGCTGAAAACTGTCCACCGCCTGATACGTATTCTCCTCCAGCCAGGAGCCGTCCTGGCGCTGGCAGCGGGCGAGGGCGGCGGCCGCCCGCGCCAGGATGGCGGAAGAGGATTCCGGCGCGATCAGCGGTTTGCCGGAAACCGACGGACGCCAGGTCGTCTTGGGCAGCGGCGCGCGGCGATGGGCTTCGCGCAGCGCGAAAAGCGCCAGAAACGTGCTTTCCAGATCGGCCACGGTTTCCCGGTACAGATCGAACGGCAGACCCGGCACGGTGATGCGGCGAGTGTCGTGTTGCGACGTCATGTTCCAGCGCTCGCGAATCTTCTCGAAGCGCAAGCCGTATTGACTGATCCTGGCGTAATGGGCCGTGAAGGCGCGGCGCCCGGCTTCGAGCCGCTCCACGTTTTCGCGCAACGACCGCGAGCGCGGTCTTTCGTCGGCCACGGCCCGCCGCTTGGCCAGTTCGGCGTCAATCTGGCGCTCGGCCCGGATCATGGCGGAGAGCAGTTTCACATTGACGCTGACCGGCCCCCACAGTCCGCGCGCGGGCGGGTCGACGATCTGGGCGTCGAGCAGCTTGTGCGTCAGCCATGCGCGCGCTTCGTCGTACGAGGGATCTTCCATGCGACTGAAGGCGGCCAGCAGCCAGGCCACGTCCCACGTGGCGTCGGGGCAACCGAACTTCTCCACATGATCGCGCAACGCGGCGCCGAGTTTTTGCACGGCCGCATGCGTCTCGGGCACGCCCGCCTCGCGCAGCGCGAACAGCGCGAGGGCGTTTTGCCCCGGAAACCCGTACTGCCAGCGTTCGGCCACCTGCGCTCCGGCCACGTGGCGTACGATTTCGCCCTCGGGATCGGCCACTTCGCGCTCGACCCGCCGCACCCCGACCTGACGACGCGTTCCGGGCTTGCGGCGGCGGCGCTTAACCAGTTCGCGCTCGCTGGTGTCCACCTCGCTTTCCCGACTGTGACGAGCCACCCAAACGTCTTCATAGTCCCACTCGTACACCGGCTCTTCCACCGTTTTACGGGTATAGCGCACCGTATAGGCCTTGCGCGTGTGACCCTGGCCGGCGGGCTCGACGATCCAGCCGTGCTCGCCGGCGGCCGCCCGCGCCAGCAGCCAGTCCGCCGCACAGGCCACCGCCGCGCGCGAACCCTCGTGCAAGGCGTCCCCGCGCAACGCGGAAACAGGCGGAACCGGTTTGAAATCGTTCCCGTAGGCCATGCGCGCCGCACCGGCGCCGCCGCAGGCCAGCAGTCCGGCCAGCGCGATCCTTAAACCCTTTCCGCCCCTTCGCCCTTCCGTCACGGCGCTACCCTCCCGTCCCGGACGGCGGGTCCTGCAGCGGCGCCGTCCTGCGGCCTTCCGCCTCCCCCTCCGCCACCGGTTCTTCGTTTGCCAACGGTTCTTCGTCCTCCACTGATTCTGCGCCATCCACCGTTCCACCGTCCGCCGCCGGCTCGGGTTCGACGAACAGCAGAAGGCCCTGTTGACGGGCCTCCCGCATGAACTCCCGGGTTAGTCGTACGTCGTATACGCCGGATTGGAACTGCGCTGTCCGTCGGTCGAGAGGATGACGATGGCCACCTGCGCGCCGCGGGCCGGCGTTTGCCATCCGTTGTAGCCGTTGTCGATGTTCTGGAGCGTTTTCGCGGTCTGGCCGGGATCCAGCCACTCGAATTTGCCGCCGCGCCAGCTTCCGTCGCCCAGTTTCTCGAACAAACACAGCATCCCGGGCGCATTGACCTGCCGCGGCCAGTCGCCGGGCAGCGGATCGTACGACAGACGCACCACGTTGGCGCCGAGATCAACGGAAGCGGAATGCAGTTTGGCCCGCGTGTCGCGCGTGGCATCTCCGTAATTGGAGCCGATCCAGCTTACGGATCCGAGCACGAAACCGCCCTCGCCCGCCTCTCCGGATCCGCTGTCGTTCTCGTCGGAACGCGCATCGACGGTACGACTCGCTTCGCAGCCCGTCCACAGGCGACTCGCGCCCACGGCCAAGCAACACAGCATCATGAATCCCGCCAGGTCTCGTCTCGTCATTGCACACCTCCTTCAATCCGCCCCATCCCTCACAACGCCAAACCCCCAACATGCCAATATTCTCCTTATGACATACCCAGCACATTACGGCGGCTCGGCCGGAGGCTCCGCCCTACCCTCTTTCAGCGTACTTTCGGCTCATGACCGTCCCGGCGAGCCGCAAGCGCCAAAACGAGAATGACCGATATATGCCGCCACCCGTCATTTTTGTCAACAGCTAAATTGCGCCTGACGCGGGGTCGGCAAGAACTCCTGGAGATGTCTATTGACGAGCGCGGTCCTTTTGGGGTAGTGTCCGCTCTATTGAATGCCTCCCTTGACGAGACAACGGGGCGAATGGAAAACGCGGAGGGCGAGCGGCGCCCCGTCCGCGGCGGTACGGCAACGAAAGGAACGGCGATCATGGCGAAAAAACACGACACAAGCAAGGACGGAATGGGTCTGGACGCGGCGCTGGCCCAGATTCGCAAGGAATTCGGCGAAGGCGCCATCATGCGTATGGGCGACGTGGAGCTGTCGCGCAATGTCTCGAGCATTTCCACCGGCGCTTTCTCGCTGGATGTGGCGCTGGGCGTCGGCGGACTGCCGCGCGGCCGCATCATCGAGGTGTTCGGACCGGAATCCTCGGGAAAAACCACCCTGGTACTGCATGTGGTCGCCAACATTCAGAAAGGCGGCGGACAGGCCGCCTTTATCGACGCCGAACACGCCATGGATCCGGCCTACGCGCGGAAGATCGGGGTGGACACCGATCAGTTGCTGATCGCCCAGCCGACCTCCGGCGAGGAGGCCTTGACCATTGTCGAGAACCTGGTGCGCAGCGGCGCGCTGGAAGTCGTGGTGATCGATTCGGTGGCGGCGCTGACCCCGCGCGCGGAACTGGACGGCAATATGGGCGACTCCCATGTGGGTTTGCAGGCCCGTCTCATGTCCCAGGCCATGCGCAAACTGACCAGCATGGTCTCCAACACCAACACCCTGGTCATTTTCACCAACCAGATCCGCGAGAAAATCGGCGTTATGTTCGGCAATCCGGAAACGACGCCGGGCGGCCGGGCGCTCAAGTTCTACAGCTCCGTACGCCTCAACATCCGCTCGATCGGCGTCATCAAGGACGCCTCCGGCGCCGTCACCGGCAACCATACCCGCGTCAAAGTGGTCAAAAACAAAGTGGCCCCGCCCTTTACCGAAGCGGAATTCGACATTCTATACGCCCAGGGCATCACCTGGGAAGGCTCGATTCTGGACTGCGCCATCAAGTACGGACTGGTCGACAAGCGCGGCTCGTGGCTGGCCTTCGACGGCGAACAGCTCGGCCAGGGTCACGACGCGGCCCGCATCAACATGGAGAGCAACCCGGAACTGACGGAACGCATCGTCGCCAAAATCCGCGAAAAACTGGAAGAAGCCATCAGTCGGAAAAAAAGCTGACGGCCCGGCGCAAATCGTCCGCCCCGTTTGCAATCCGTCTTTCGTCGGCAAGCCCCTGAGAAAAGGGACTCGCCATCGATAAAGACTGGATCACTATTGAGTTCGGAACATTCGCGCGTTCACCGCACAAGGATTTCCGGATGCACGGAAAAACTTGTCTTGTTTCAAAGCCGATGAAAAAACCCGAAAAACGTTCGCCCTAAAAAAATTTTCTTGGGCCGCTAGCCATTCGAATTTTGACCGATTTCACAAGATGGACGCGACGGAGCGTGTCCCTCCATGTCGGGAAAAAACGGCGATTCAACGTTTTGGAGGGTCGTGCTTCGTCGCGACCGCACACAATGCGGCCACAATGAGAATGGCTGTATTGCCGCACTTTGCGCACATACTCGATGGCTGCGCGATACACATCCAGTTTCTCGTGTCCGAATCCCTTTCAACTTCCTTTCGATCCCGATTCCGATAGCGACCCCGACCCCGA
>CAZYAW010000024.1:0-5883 GCA_964646045.1 uncultured Victivallales bacterium
AAGGGCCCGCGCAAAAACAACTTCACATTTTGGACGCAGATGCATCCCGCCCGGCTGCGTTGCGAAAACTCGAAATATCGGGAATATTCCCGTGTTTTCGCGCCTTGCCGGACGGGCGCCTACACGCCCAAATCTGTGAATTTTTTTTTGCGCGAACCCTAAGGCGGGCTATCGCCCGCAACCCAGAAGTCAGAGGTCAGAAAGAACAATCGTCAACCGGGTTTCCGGGCTGATTCGATACAACAGCGTCGGGCTACGACGCTGACCAATGGAAGGGGACTATGAAGGACTGCGTGGTCACCGGCATGGGCGTCGTCTCGCCGATCGGCTTGAATGTTCAGGATTTCTGGACCGCTCTGTGCGCGGGCCGTTCGGGTATCGGCGAACTATCGGGCTTCGCTCTGGAAGGGTACGCCTACCGGCGCGGCGGTGAAATTGCGAGTGACGCGCTATGGTGCGGCGCGGACGAAGACGCGCCGCAACCCCGCGACCGCGCTACGCGTTTCATGCTAGCAGCCGCGGCGGAGGCGGTGGCGCAGGCGGGACTCCGGGAACGGACATACGACCCGGACGATGTAGCCGTCGTACTGGCCACCAACTTCGGGGCCGCGCAAAACGGGCAAAGCCTGCTCGCGGGCGCCCACCGGGCGCAGGACCTGGACTTGGGCCGCGATTTCCGCGAGTTCGGGTTCTGGCGCTGCGCCGACCATGTCGCCGCGCGTTTCGGATTCACGGGCATGCGCGTCGTGCTTTCCCTCTCCTGCAGCTCGGGCTGCGCGGCGCTGGGCTACGGTCTGACCCTCATACGGCGCGGCCGCGCCAAGGCGGTCCTGACCGGCGGCTACGACGCGCTCTCGCCCTTCTGCTGGAGCGGACTGGGCGCCTTGCGCACCATGACCAGAGGCGACATCCGGCCTTTTGACAAAACACGCGACGGCACGCTCTTCAGCGAGGGGGCGGGCGCCCTGCTCGTCGAGGATCGCGAATACGCCCGAGCCGGCGGCGCCGCGCCGCTGGCCGTCGTCGCCGGTGCCGCAACCAACAACAACGCCTTTCACATGACGGCCCCCTGCCCCGACGGAGCCGGTTCCGCCCGCGTCATGGCGGCCGCACTACGCGACGCCAACCTGACTCCCGCCGCACTGGATCACATTAACGCCCACGGCACAGGCACCAAACCGAACGACAGCACGGAAACCCGGGCCATTAAAACCCTGCTGGGTCCGCGGGCCGCCCGCATCCCGATTACGGCCAACAAATCGGTCGTCGGCCACATGATGGGCGCGGCCGGCAGCGTCGAGTGCATCGCGTCCATTCAGAGCATCCGCCACGGAGTGATCCCCCCCACCATTAACTACCGCGAGCCCGACCCCGAATGCGACCTGGACTGCGTTCCCAATCAGGCGCGCCGTCGGCCCGTACGCACGGTCCTCTCGAATTCGGCCGGCATCGGCGGATGCAATGCGGCCGCTGTCTTTGCGGCCTGCGAGTAAAACCGGCCAGGAACATATCGCCACGAAGAGCGCGTAGAAACGCGAAGATGGAAAAGCGGCAAGACGGTTGACCATGACCGAGCCCGAGGAGAATGCTCTTGCAATCCGGATCGACAAGCGGTTCACGAGACGTCAACGCGGCGCCGTCGTGCGGCGCTGCGGCAGGCGAGCGCGCCGGGGAACGGACCCGCCCATGGTTTCTGCGTCAGGCGCGGGCCGCCGCCGCACTGCTGGAACACGGGTCCGCGCTGCTGCGGGTCATGCCGTCCGTCTGGCTCGACGACCTGCGCCAACGCTGGAACGAGTTCGCCGCCACGCCGGCGCTGTTCGAATCCGGTCCATGCGAGCCCGTTCTGACCGCCGTATTGCTCGGACCCAGCGGAGCCGGCAAATCCACGCTGTTTGCCCTGCTGACCGGCGTACCCGTGCCGGCCGGCAACGAGGTTCGCCCGCTCAGCCGCCACCCGGTGGCGGCCGTTCCGCCTTCCCTGCACGACCCGACCCGACTGGCCGCCATTTTTCCGGGCTACCGCTATGCTC
Source organism: uncultured Victivallales bacterium (assembly GCA_964646045.1). Taxonomy (GTDB): domain Bacteria; phylum Verrucomicrobiota; class Kiritimatiellia; order UBA8416; family SLMC01; genus CAZYAW01. The sequence continues at coordinate 2,034 of CAZYAW010000024.1, forward strand.
CGCTCGAAAAACCGGAGCAGGCCGCCGATGCGCATCTGGAAGGAGACGTCCTTTTCTACGCTCCCGCCCGCGCCAACGCCGCCTATGCCGACACCCACACGGTTCTCTGCGACATCCCCGATTTCAACACCGTAGAGCGCGCCAACTGGGACAAAGCCGACCGCATGATCGCGCGGGCCGATCTGGCGCTGTTCGTCGTGTATCCCGAGGCCTATAAGGACGAACGAAGCGTGTCGGTTCTGCGACGCTGCTGCCGCAGCGCCGGACATATGGCTCTGATTCTTACCAAAACCGAAGCGGCCGCCGCGCGGCGCATCGCCCGGGATCTGCTGGACCACGCCGCCGCATCCGAGCGCTTCGCCGAACAGCGCCACGACGGCCGCACCTTGTCCGACTTTCTCGCGCAAGCCCCGTTCTATGCCAGTCCCCTTGGTCACCCGCCACACCTGGTGGATTTGGTTCCGCTAACGCCCGACGCGCCCGCTTTGCAGAGTCTGCTGCGCGGCCTCGACGCGGCGACCATCCTGCTGGAGCGTCGCCATCAGGCGGCCCGCCTGGGCGTGGAAGCCTTCCGTCGTATCGGCGCGAGCGTACACGACCGCCTAACCGCCTTGCAGACCCGCATCGAAACGCTCGACGAGAGCGTCAGGGATGCCGCGCAATACGTGGCCGGCTCGCATTTTCCGATGGGTCGCCTGCTCAAACTGATGGTGGAAGCCTCGCAGGCCGCACGCCCTCCCTGGCTACGCAGACTGGGCCGTCCCTTTGCGCTGCTGAGCCGTTCGGCGCTGCGGCTGCACGCTCTTTTCCGCAGCACGCTCAAGCGTATCGGCCGCGCCGGAACGCGGGACGAACTGCGCAATCGCGCCGACCTCGAACGCGAACGCATGGACGCGGCTGCGGAACGGCTGCTGGACCGCTGGCGCGCCGCGTTCGACAACACGACCCGCCAACGGCTCGCGCCCGCAGCCTGCCAGGCGGCCCGGCAAACCTTGCGGGCCGCCCCGCTGCCCGGCCCCGTCTCGCAGTGGGACGATTTCGTACGTGCCGATCTGCGTGACTGGATGACACACAATCCGCGCCGCAGAACCATGTTCCTCCTGGCGGGCATGGCCAACGATCTGCTGCTGACTCTGGGCGGCGCGGCCATGGTGGTGGACTATACCGTGTTTGGCGGTTTCGGAACCACCGGCATGGTCATGGCCGCCGGCAGCGGTTCGGCCCTGTGCGGACTGCTGCTCAAACTGTTCGAGCAGTGGCAACTGAAAGCGCAACTGGAGAAAGCCGACGCTCGCTGGCGCGCCTTGCGGGGCGATCAGGTGGCGGAGCGCCTGCGCTCGCATCTGGCCGACCCGCTACTGCGCACGGAATGGGAAACCGAACGACAAGCCCTAAAGGCCTCTTTGCGCCCCTGCGAAGAGGCTTGCGACGAACTGGAACGGTTGCGAAAGGAGTGGCGTCATGACGAACCCGCCCGATGACCCATCCCGTGGCGTGTGCGCCCCGGCCCACTCGAGCCGCGACCCCGCTCTCGACACGCTGCGTCCGTTGCTGGAACGCGCACAGGATCTGACCAAGGCTCTGCGGCGGATACGCGGCCGCCACTACGAGCCGGCCGCAACCCTGGCCGCGACACTGGAAAGCGCCACGCAAGCCGCACGACAACGGGATCCGCGGCGCCCCCTGTGCCTGGCGCTCCTGGGCGGCACCGGCACGGGCAAATCTACGCTTTTCAACGCGCTCGTCGGCCTCCCCGAAGCCAGCCCGACCTCCGCCACGATCCGGGCCTTTACGCGCCAGGCGCACATTGCGGCCGAAGCCCGGGACCGCGTCTGGTGCGAGGACCTCGACCTGTCCGCCCCCGTCTTCGCCGAGGGCGGCGTACCCGGCCTGATTCTGGTGGACACACCCGACATCGACAGTGTCGAAGCGCAACATCTGGACACCGCGCGTACGGTTCTGGAATGGGCCGACATCGTCCTCTACGTGACCTCGCCCGACAAACGGGCCAATGAAGACGTACTGCGCGAAATGCGCGCCTGGAGCGGACGCAAACGCTGGTTCTTCGCCCTCAACAAGGCCGACACCCTGCCCGCCGCCGACCGCGAGGAAGCCTGGCGCGATTTCGGGCGACGCCTGGAGGAAACGGGCTTCGCGCCGACCGGCGCGGAAATGTTCCTGCTGGGTCTCACGCATCGCGCCGGCTCGCGCGCGGAACCCGTCACGGAGGAGAATTCCGCCTGCGCACCGGACGATTTCGACCTGGACCGGCTGCGCGGCGCTCTGTACGGAACGCGCAGCGCCGAACAACGGCGGCGGCTCAACGAAGAGTCCGCTCTGCGCACCATGCAGGCGGCACTGGAGGATCCCGACGGGCGTCCCGCCCTGCGGCGGCAGACCGCGGCAGCGGAGCAGGCTCTGTCGGAGCTGAACGGACGGGCGCACCGCGCCTGGCTGGAACACCTGCATGCCCCGCCCTGTCGCTTCCTGCTGAATAGACTGTGGACGCGCCGACTGTGGTCCGTGGCCGCGCATCGGGTAGAGGGCCCGCTCGGATGCTGGACCCATCTGCGGGCGCGTCTGGCCACCGTCGCACTGGCGCGCCAGTCGAATCGCGCCCGGGCAAGCGGTCGTTGGGGCGGCGCATGGCGTGAAGCGCGCGCCCTGGTCGCGGACGCGACGGCGCCCGTCTGGAACCTCATGGCTCCCGACCGCGCCACGCGGCGCCGCCTCGCAGATATCGAAAACGATGCACGGCGCACCGCCGAAGACTTGAGCCTGGACCCCGTCACAGGGCAAGACCCAGTGTCCGCACCCGGCGCAGCAACCGCACTGGAAACGCTGGACTTGGCGCTGGAACGCCAGTCCGCAGTAGCCGTAGAGAGCAGCATCCGCCGCTGGCACCTGTTTTTCGGCGCCCTGCTGCCTATCACCGTCCTCGGCTTCGACCTGTTCCGCCTGGCCCGCGCCTGGCTGGCCGGGGACTGGCTGCCCGGCTCCTTTTACGCGACGGCGGGCGGCATGCTGCTGGCCAGTCTGCTGCCCGGGCACTGGCTGATCGCAGCCGCCTTGCGACGCTCCGCCGGCCGTCTGCCCGTCATCGTCGAAGACGCGCTGCTGGCATGGGATTCCGTTCCGCAAACCGCCCCGCTACGCGAACCGCTCAACGAGCGGGTCGCCCTGCTCCAGCAGGCCGACAGACTGGCCCGCGACATCGAAGCGCAACGCGGCGCCGCAGGCCGCGACTTGCCCGGCGCGCGCTTCGGCGCCGTACGCTGCGCCGCCCCGTAAGAGCCATCGGCAAACGGCATAGCGAATATTCAAGCAAGGACATCAATCTCAGTTGCATAGGACGGGAACGCGACGCCTTCCTCGGCTGGGGTCGCGCCGCGCGCGAACGCAACCTGCAACGCCTGGCCAACAACGCGCGCTTCCTCATTCCGGGCTGGATGCAGGTGCCGCATCTGGCCAGTCATGTGCTGGGCCTGATCGCCCGGCGCATCCGCGCCGACCTGCCTGCGCCGCGTGCCTTGGCGCGGCAGGCAGGCTGGCAGGCCAAGTACGGGCATCCGGTGCATGCGCTAGAGGCCTTCGTGGACCGCTCGCGGTTCAGGGGCACATGCTACCGGGCGGCCAACTGGTTGCGCCTGGGCCAGACCCGAGGCCGCACCCGCAACGACTGCGCGCACAGCCTCCACGCACCGGTCAAAGACGTGTACCTGTATCGCTTCTTCTCCTCTCCTGCATGGCCAACGTCGCCGGTGAGGATTTCGGCGCGTTAGCGACGAATATCCTCGACTGGCTGGTTCGCTGCTCCTGTTCTGATGCCCACTTTGGTTTATGGGTTCTT
>CAZYAW010000025.1:0-6498 GCA_964646045.1 uncultured Victivallales bacterium
GAGTTCATAGCGATGCCCCGTCCCGGCCACGAATGTCCCGCCGTGCCGCCGCCGCACGCCATTCGATGCTATGCGCCACCCGCCAGTTGGGGCGAGTCGCGCGTGCAAATTTCGGACGAGGCGCACCATCATTTGCGCGACGTTCTGCGAGTGGATGAAGGAAGCGTCGTGGTCGTTTTCGATGGACAGGGTCGTGAGGCGGCGGCCCGGCTGGTGAGAGGCGAAGGGGCCATCTTGGAACTGGCGCTGTGCGGGGCGTCCATGCGGCATGATCGGCCCGCGTGTCAGTTCTGGCTGGCGCAGGCCCTGCCCAAGGGCCGCATCATGGACGGACTGGTGGAAAAGGCTGTAGAACTGGGGGTCAACAAAATCATCCCGCTGATCAGCGAACGGGTCGTCATGCGACCGGCGCCGGAGAAATGCGTCGAGCGGGTCGCCCGCTGGAAGCGCATTGCGCTGAGCGCCGCGCGCCAATGCCGCACACCCTGGATTCCCGAAATCTCCGCTATGCAGTCCGTGCCGGAGGCTGTAGCCCAATTGAGCCGCGCGGACGTTTTTTTTGTCGGTTGCACCGCGCCGGACAGCCCGTCGCTACGCGCGGCCATGGAACATGCGGCGTCGCGGCGTCCGGCGACGATCGGCATGATGATCGGTCCCGAGGGCGACTGGACGGACGACGAAATGGAACGGGCGATACGCGGCGGTGCGCAGCCGGTCAGTTTCGGTCCGCTCATTTTGCGTGTGGAAACGGCGGCGCTGTTCGGACTGAGCGTGTTGAATGCGCGTTTTCGCCTGGCGGGGAACGAGTCATAAAGGGGGGCGGAACGGCATGGCGGGTTTCCGTACACAGGCGGTCCGACGGTCGCGTTTACGCCCGGGGCGGTCGTCTAAGGAATGTCGCGCAATCGGACTGCCGCGCGCGTTGTTTCATTACGTGTATCCGCAACTGTGGCCCGTTTTTTTCGAGGCGCTGGGTTTCTCCGTGCGCCTTTCCGGGCCGACCAGCCGTTCTCTCGTGGAACGGGCGGGCCTGCTCTCGGAGACGGAGAATTGTCTGCCTGTAAAAATGCTGGACGCTCACCTGGACAGTTTGAGCGGGCGGGTCGACGCCGTTTTCGTACCGCGCATCCTTTCGACGCAAGTCGGGTGTTTGGCCTGTCCCAAGCTGGGCGCTCTGCCCGATGTGGCGCAGGCACAGTTCGGGGCGCGCTTCGAAATCGTGAGCGCCGAACTGGACGAGCGCCGGCGACCGCTGCGCCGCACGCTGATCGAACTGGGTCGTTCGCTGGGCGCCGGGACGTCGCTGGCGAGAGAGGCGAGCGAACGGGCGCTGGCGGCGCGCGAACAGGCCTGGCGGGCGGAGTCGGCGCCGGAAAACGCCGGTTCGCCGCTGTTTCTGCTCACGGGCCATCCCTACAATCTTTACGACTCCTATTTTTGCGGACCGGTCTGTCGCGCCCTCGAAACCCTGGGCGCCCGCGCGCAACGGTTAGACTTCGGGGTTGCTGTAGCCGAGACCGGCACGCTGCACTGGGACGTGTGCGGCAAGGTCGAACAGGCTCTGCGGCGGGCCGATCCCGCTCGCTATGCCGGCGCCATTCATCTGGCGTCGTTTCCCTGCGGCTGCGATTCGATCGCCGAGCGTTTTTATCGGGAAGCCGCGCGCGCCGCCGGTTTGCCTTTCATGACGCTGACGCTGGACGAGCACAGCGCCGCGACGGGACTGGAAACCCGCGTGGAGGCCTTTGCCGACTCGATAGGGGTTCTGCCGTGAGTGCGCTGGCCATGCAGCCGTGGGGCAACTATTCGCTGGCGCTGGCGGCTTCGGTCGAATGCCTGCGCGTGACGCCCTGGACCCTGCGGGCGACGACGCCCGAGACGTTGCGACTGGGCGTGGAGGCTTCGCCGGAAACCGCCTGCCTGCCGTTCAAAGCCGCGACCGGCCACTTCATCAAGGCGGCGCAGGAGGGGGTGGAGTACGGCGTCATGGTCAACAGTCGCGGCACCTGCCGTTTGCGCTACTATCGCGAACTGCAGCAGAAGATTCTGCGCGAGCGAGGAATGGAACTGTACATCTTCGGGCTGGGCTACGACGGTTTCAAGCCGCCGCTGATTCGTCACTTTGATCCCGACGGACTGTCGTTCTTGCGCTGTTGCGCGCGGGCGCAACAGAAAACGCTGGCGGTGGACGCCCTGGAACGGGAGGCCTGGCGCGTGCGGGCGCGGGAAACCCGGCGCGGCGCAACCAGTCGCGTGATGGAAGAGAGCCTGTCCGCCCTGGAAGAGGCCCGTAGCGTGTCGCAGATTCGGGCTTTCGTCCGTACGATCAAGGAACGCTTTGGCGCGGTGCCGACGGACCCGCAACGGGTTCCGCTGCGTGTCGGACTGCTGGGCGAAGCCACGCTGTTGCGCGACCGCTATCTCAATCACAACATCGAAGAAATTCTGGGCGGACTGGGCGTGGAAATTCGCAATTTCTTCCTGCTGGGCGACGAAATGCGCAACATCTTTCGCCTAGGTCTTTTCAGTCGTAATTCGCGATGGACGCTGCGCAGGCTGGCGCGACCCTATCTCAAAGGACTGGTGGGCGGACACGCCATGGAATCGGTGGCGCATACGGTGCGCTGCGCGCGGGAGAACTACGACGGCATCGTGCATGTCTGTCCCTCCGGATGCATGCCGGAAATCAGTGTGCGCCCGATTTTGAAGAGGGTCGAGCGGGAGTGCGCCATTCCGATCCTAGAATTGTCTTTTGACGAACACACCAGCCACGTGGGACTGGTGACACGGCTCGAAGCGTTCGCCGACGTTCTGACGGAACGCCGCAGTCGGTCGTTTCGAACGGCCTCCATCACGGCGGAACAAGGCGGGCATCATGAGCGAACGTGAAGAAAAACCCTGTTGGCTGGGACTGGATATCGGTTCCATCAGCGTGAATGCGGCCCTAATCGACGGGAACGGCACGCTGCTCTTCAAGGGCTATCGGCGCGTGGACGGGCATCCGTTGGCCGCTTCGCAGGCCATGCTGGCGCAGGTGCGCGACGCCATGCCGGCCGGCGGCGGCGTGGCGGGGTGCGGGGTCACCGGGAGCGGTCGTTCCCTAGTGGGCGCCGCGTTCGGCGCGGATGTGGTGCGCAACGAAATCAGCGCCCACGCCCGAGCCGCCATTCATCTGCATCCCGACGTGCGCACGGTGTTCGAGATTGGCGGACAGGACAGCAAAGCCACGATGATTCGCGACGGAGTGGTGGTGGATTTCGCCATGAACCTGGTATGCGCGGCCGGGACCGGCAGCTTTCTCGACTCCCAGGCCCGACGCCTCAATATGACGGTCGCAGAACTGAGCGAGCAGGCCATGCGCGCCGAACGGCCGACGCCGATTGCCGGGCGCTGCACGGTCTTCGCGGAATCGGACATGATTCACAAGCAGCAAATCGGCCACAGTCAGGACGCCATTGTACTGGGTCTCTGCTACGCCATGGCCCGCAATTTTCTGAGCAACGTGTGCGCCGGCAAGGAAATCGTGCCGCCCATCCTGCTGCAGGGCGGCGTCAGCGCCAATCGCGGCATACGCCGCGCCTTCGAGGATCTGCTCGGACGCGAGGTCGTTGTGCCCGAACACCACATGGTCATGGGCGCCTTCGGCGCCGCCCTGTTGGCCCTGCGCGCCGCTGTGCCCCAGACGAGCTTCCGCGGTTTCGACGCGTGTATGCGACCTATTCACACGCGCGCGTTCGTCTGTCAGGACTGTTCCAACCAATGCGAAATCATGGAGATCCTCGACGGCGACACGCCGATGGGGCGCAGCGGCGGCCGCTGCCGCAAATGGGAAACCGGCTGACAAGATCGATAGGTCGGTCATCGGTCGTCCGGAGAGTCGGCGGGGCGGGCTCACATTTTTTTTCAAAAAAATGCATTTGCCGGTTGACTTGTGCATCCGCAAGGTTTAGAGAGGCGCGCAAGTAGTTTTGTTTTCGTATTGGGCATGCGGAAAACGAGGCAAGGGAGGGTCTGAACCGACCATATTATGAATACAACCGAGTCGTTTCGCGAAGCAGGCGTCGAGTGCGAGAAAGATGGCGACAAACCTCCGGGTACCGGAACCGTGACCATGGACCCCGTCTATGGAAGAACGGAATTTGTCAATGGAAACACCCTGTTTGCGGCGCGAGTCGATTCGTCGCGCTGGAACGACTGGCGCTGGCAAATGCGCCACCGCATCCGTACGGTTGCGCAATTGCGCAACCGCTTTCCCGATCTAGCCGATCTTTCGGCGATCGAGGCGGCCGCCGCCCGCTACCCGATGGCCATTACGCCGTATTACGCCTCCCTCGTCAGAACGCTCGACGGCAGCGATCCCGTGTTTCAGATGGCGGTTCCCAGCCTGGACGAGCTGGTGGATCCGCCCTACCTGGCCGAGGACCCGCTTGAAGAGGAGGCGGACATGCCGGTACCGGGCCTGATTCATCGCTATCGCGACCGGGCTCTGGTAATGACAACCGCCACCTGCGCCATGTATTGTCGGCATTGTACGCGCAAACGCGTGGCCGGCCAGCACGATTCGCACATGAGCGCGCCGGCGCTGCGCCGCATCGTCGCCTACTTGCGGGCCCATCCCGAGGTTCACGATGTCATCGTCTCCGGTGGCGATCCGCTGACCTTGCCCACGGCGCTGCTGGCTCGTATTCTGGAGTCCATCCGACAGGTTCCCAGCGTGGATATCATTCGTATCGGGACTCGCGTGCCGGTCGTGATGCCCATGCGCGTGACATCCGAGCTGACGGACATGCTGCGCCGGTTCCATCCGCTGTATGTCAATACGCACTTCAATCATCCCGCGGAAATCACGCCGCAATCGGCCGAAGCCTGTGAAAGGCTGGCGGATGTCGGCATTCCTCTGGGCAACCAGTCCGTTCTTTTGCGCGGCGTGAACGACGATGCGCCCCTGTTGGCCGACCTGTTCCGCAAACTGTTGCGGCATCGGGTTCGTCCCTACTATCTGTTTCAATGCGACTTGGTGCGCGGCATTGAACGATTCCGAACCCCGCTATCGCGCGGCATGGAAATCATGGAGTATCTGCGCGGTCGTCTGAGCGGACTGGGCATTCCGGCGTTTGTGGTGGATACGCCGCACGGGGGCGGTAAAATTCCGCTGACTCCCCACTACATAGTTTCGCAGAGCCCCACGCATACGGCGCTGCGCAATTTCGAGGGGATGATCGTCTCCTATCCCGAACCGGCCCCCGTGGCGGGGCTTGCGGAGCGGCGGCCCTGCACGGACACGCATGCGACGGGCGTGTGGGATGTGGTTGCCGGTCGCCGCGAGTGCCTGGTCCCGGACTCCGCGGCCCGACAGCGCCGAAGCAAAACGGAGGAGCGGCCATGATCATCGGTCTGGTTTACGATTTGCGCGAAGATTACGTGCGCGAAGGGCTCGACGTGGAGTCCGTGGCGGAATTCGATTCGCCGGAAACCATTCAAGCCTTGTGCGAGACCTTGCGAGCGATGGGTCACGAGCCCGAACAGATTGGCAACGGACGGGCGTTGGCGCGGGCGCTGGCGGACGGGCGGCGCTGGGAAGCGGTCTTCAATATCGCGGAAGGTTTGCGCGGACGCTGTCGCGAGGCGCAGGTTCCGGCGCTGCTGGAGATGTACGACATTCCCTATACATTCTCCGATCCGCTGGTATGCGCCTTGACCCTGGACAAGGCGCTGGCCAAGCGTCTGATTCGCGAAGCCGGTCTGGCCACGCCGGCCTTCACGGTTGTGCGGGAGGCGGATGAGGTCGAAAAAGTCGCTCTGCCCTATCCGCTCTTTGTCAAACCGCTGGCCGAGGGTACCAGTCGCGGCATCGACTCCGCTTCGCGTGTAACCGATGCCGCCGCGCTGCGGGGAACCTGCGCCCGTTTGCTGTTCCAGGGAATGGGGCCGCTGCTGGTGGAAACCTACTTGCCGGGTCGCGAATTTACCGTTGGCATCGTGGGTTCCGGTTCCGGAGCGAAGGCGATCGGATCGATGGAAATACTCATACGGCCCGAAGCCGGAACCCGCGATTATTCATTCGAGGTCAAGGAACGCTGCGAGGTTCTGGTCGAGTACGCCACTCCGCCGCCTTCGCCGTTGCGCCGCGCCGTCGAGGCGCTGGCCGTGGGCGCCTATCGCGCGCTGCAAGCGCGCGATGCCGGGCGCGTCGACATTCGCCTGGATGCGGAGGGGAACCCCTCTTTCATCGAGATCAATCCGCTGCCCGGCCTGCATCCCACCCATTCGGATCTGCCGATGATCGCCGCGCGGGCCGGCTGGTCCTATTCGGAACTGATCGCCGCGATTATGGAGGGAGTCGTACAGCGGCGCGTCCCCGTTGTGCGTGCCGCCTAAGGGCCCGCGCAAAAATAACTTCACATTTTGGACGCAGATGCATCCCGCCCGGCTGCGTTGCGAAAACTCGAAATATCGCGAATATTCCTGCGTTATCGCGCCTTGCCGGGCGGGCGCCTA
>CAZYAW010000026.1:0-26018 GCA_964646045.1 uncultured Victivallales bacterium
GTGCATACCCCACAGCGTCTGGCTGCCGGGCGGGAAATATTGCATCCACACCGCCACAAACAGCGCACCGGTCAATATTTCCACCAGCGCGTAGCGAAAGCGAATGGGCGCCGCGCAATGGCGGCAGCGCCCGCGCAACAGAAAATAACTGAGCACGGGCAGATTGTCGAACCAGGCGATCGTCTCCCGGCAATGCGGACAAAACGAGCGACGCGGCCGGGAAAGCGCGATGTCCAGAGGAATCCGGTATATGCAAACATTCAGGAAACTGCCGATACAGGCGCCGAAAACGAACACGGCCAATGCAATCAGAGCGTAGGGCGGATAAAGTTCCGGCCAGTATTCAGGGTTCATCCGCTTGCTCCTTCCCGTGTATATTCCCGACTTCCTACCGCGAGACTTTTGCAAAATCCATGTTTGTCAAACGTAACAGGGGCGTCTGCCCTTGTTAATGGAACGAGCCTGCCGTTCCGCAAGGGGGTTGCGAGAGCCGCCCGCGCTACAGGGGTTCGCTCGTGTCCTGCTTCCCGTACACGGATGTTTCCAGAGCGTGACGCATGGCGCCCAGGTCCGGCATGTCTCCCGTCCAGATGGTGAAAGAGCGCGCGCCCTGATGCAGCAGCATGCCCAAGCCGTTGGCCGCCTGGGCGCCACCGGCGCGGGCCGCCTGCATGCAAGGGGTTTCCGGCTGCATGTAAATCAGATCGAACACTCGCTGTCCGTCGCGAAAGGCGGCCGCTGCGAGCGGGGAACGGTCGCCGGGCTTCATACCGGCCGGCGTCGCCTGCACCACTAGATCGGACAAATGGCTGGCCTGCGCCCAGACTTCGGATGCGGCGGACAGGGCCTGTACGTCCGTTTGGGGCGACCAGGCCGCCATATCTTCCGCCAGCGCCTGCGCCCGCGTCGCGTCCGCATCCGCCAGCCGCAAGCGCGCCGCGCCTGCGCCCGCGCAGGCCATGGCTACGGCCCGCCCCGCCCCGCCACAGCCCAAAACGAAAACCGTATCGCCGCAGGGCCCGCAGTGGAAAGACTCCTGCAAGGCCAGCAGAAAACCCGGTCCGTCCGTACTGTGTCCCCGCAGACCGCGCTCGGTGAATTCCACGGTATTGACCGAACCGGTCATACGGGCCGATTCGTCCAAGTCGTCCAGCAGACGGAAGGCCGTTTCCTTGAGCGGGACAGTCAGATTCACGCCGCCAAACCCCATGGCGGCCATCGCCGGCAGCACGGCCGCCAAACGGTCGGGAGCCACGTCGAAAGCCAGATAGATCGCGTCCAGACCCAGACTGCGGAAAGAGGCGTTATGCATGACGGGCGAAAGCGTGTGCCCGATCGGATGCCCGAGAACCGCGTACGGACGGGTGTGTCCGCTTAAATTCATGACGGGTCCTTCTTCGACTCTTGCTCTTCCTCCAGTTTACGCATGTGGCGATTAATGCAGGAGATATAGGCCTTGGCGCTGGCTTCCACGATATCCGTGCTGGCCGACTTGGAACTGACGTTGTGTTCGTCGAATCCGACCCGCATCGACACCTCGCCCATGGCGTCCTTGCCCACCGTAACCGCCTGCAGAGAATAGTCCATGAGGCGGCCGCGACAGCCCGCAATGCGCTCGATGGTCTTGAGCACGGCATCGACCGGTCCATCGCCGCAGGCCGCGTCCTGCGTCACCGTCTCGCCCTTGCGCAGGCGCACGGTGGCCGTCGGCACGGTTTTCGTTCCGGTCGAAACATGGAAATAATCCAGCTTGTAGGCCGGCGAGGTCTCGATCATCTGTTCCTGCGCCAGGATCAGCAGATCGTCGTCGTACACGAACTTCTTCTTGTCGGCCAGCTCCGTAAAACGCTCGTAGGCGGCATCCAGCTCTTCCGGCCTGAGCCGAATTCCCATCTTGGCAAGATGATTGCCGAACGCATGCCGGCCCGAGTGCTTGCCCAGCACCAGTTCGCTGCCCTCGACGCCGATATCCTCGGGGGTCATGATCTCGTAGGTTTCGCGCTGTTTCAATACGCCGTCCTGATGTACGCCGGATTCGTGCGCAAAGGCGTTGGCCCCGACAATGGCCTTGTTGCGTTGCACGCTCATACCCGTCAACTGACTGACCAGACGGCTGATGCGATACAGTCGTTCGGTGCGAATCCCGGTCGTCAGGCCGCCGAACTGGTCGGGCCTCGTGCGCAGGATCATGACGATTTCCTCGAGCGCGGCGTTGCCGGCCCGCTCGCCCAATCCGTTGACCGTACATTCGACGGCGCGCGCGCCATGGCGCAGCGCCGCCAGCGAATTGGCCACGGCCAGACCCAGATCGTTGTGGCAATGAACGCTGATCACCGCCTGATCGATATTGGGAACGCGCTCGAACAGCCCGGCGATCACCGCTCCGAACTCGTCGGGAACCGAGTACCCGACCGTATCGGGGATATTCACCGTTCGCGCACCGGCGTCAATGGCGGCTTCGACCATTTCCGCCAGGAAATCGGGCTCCGTACGCGAAGCGTCTTCCGGACTGAATTCGATGTCCGCGCATTTCTTCACCGCATAGCGAATGGATTCCACCGCCAGCTTGCGAATCTCCTCGCGCGCCTTCTTGAGCTTGAAGCGACGATGAATGGCGGAAGTGGCCAGGAACAGATGAATGCGCGGCTTGCCGGCCGGTTCCACGGCTTCCGCGCAGCGGTCGATATCACCCTGCACGCACCGTGCCAGTCCCGCGATGACGGGCCCCTTGACGGAGCGCGCGATGTCCTGTACCGCCTTGAAATCGCCTTGCGAAGAAACAGGAAAACCCGCCTCGATCACATCCACGTTCAGGCGCGCCAGTTGCCGGGCAATCTCCAGCTTCTCGCGATGGGTCAGACTCGCGCCGGGCGACTGCTCTCCGTCACGCAGCGTCGTGTCGAATACGATCACGCGGTTCTTGTCGTCTTTTTTCATGCCGCTACCGTGACTCCTTGCCGTATTGCGCGCGCTCGGCGACCATCTTGTCGGTAATGTGCGTCACTTCGACCACGTCCACCAGCTTTTCGAGCTGCTTGGTGATCTGGTCCAGAACATGGTCGTCGCCCGGAACCGTCATCGTAAGGCGCGAGATATTGATGTTCTGCGGCGTCGGCGCGACATCGAGACTCTCGATGTTGTAACCGCGGCTCGAAATGAAACCGATAATTTTCGCCAGCACTCCCGGCTTGTTGTTGACCAGCGCGGTCACAATATGAATCATGTCCCTGCCCTCCCATGGCGGGCCGGCGCCCGCATCCCGGATTTCAACGTAAGAAACTGAAGCCCCCCGGCGGGGCGACACTACACCAGCACACCCCCGTGTACCATGTCGGCCAGCGCGGCGCCGGGCGGAACCATGGGATACACGTTTTCGTCCGGCTTCACCATGCATTCCACCACGGCCGGGCGATCGTCCTTAAAGGCCTGTTCGAGACACGGAACAACCTGCGACTTCTCGCGGGCGCGCAAACCGAGCGCACCATGCGCTTCGGCCAGCCTGACGAAATCGGGAAGATAGACGTCGGTATCCGGTTCCTTCAGCCTTTCCATGGCGGGCCGCCGTTTGCGACCCAGAACGGTGGCGGAAAGCTCGTTGTTGTAGAACATCTCCTGCCACTGCCGCACCATGCCCAAGTGTCCGTTGTTGACAATCACGATCTTGACCGGCAAACGATGTTCGACCGCCACGACCAGTTCCTGGAAGTTCATCTGAATGCTTCCGTCGCCGGCAATATCCACGACGATACGATCCGGGCGTCCGGCCTGCGCCCCGATCGCGGCGGGCAAGCCGTAGCCCATGGTGCCCAGTCCGCCGGACGACAGGAAGGTGCGCGGCGCGGTATATTTGTAGAAGTGGGCCGCCCACATCTGGTGCTGCCCCACCTCGGTCGCGACAATCGCCTGGCCGCGAGTCAGATTGTAGACCTCTTCGATCACGTACTGCGGCAGAATCTCGTTCGTCGCCCGATCATAGGTCAGGGGATACTGTTCCTGCCACTCGGCCACCTGCCGCAACCAGGCTGCCGTGGCCGGCGGCCTGACTCGGTCGCGCAAGGTGGCCAGGACCGCCTTGACATGACCGATCACCGGATAGTCCACCGTCACGCTCTTGTCGATCGCCGAAGGGTCGATATCGATATGCGCCTTGCGCGCGCGGGGGGCGAATCCGGAAATCTTGCCGGTCACCCGATCGTCGAAACGGGCTCCCACCGAAATCAGCAAATCGCACTGGTCCACCGCGCGGTTGGCGGACACGCTGCCGTGCATCCCCAACATGCGCAGGGCCAGCGCATCGGTTTCCGGGAAAGAGCCCAGCCCCATCAACGTAGTCGTCACCGGAATACCGGCGAAACGCGCAAAATCCGTCAGCTCGGCGGACGCATTCCCGGCAATGACGCCGCCGCCGACATAGAGAACCGGACGTTTCGCTCCCTGAATCGCCTCGATCAGCGCATCCATTTGTTCGGGATCGGGCTCGCAGCAAGGTTTGTACCCCGGCAGGGACACGCCGCCATCGTCCTCGCGCTCGACCGTCGCCTGCTGAATATCCTTGGGAATGTCGATCAGAACCGGACCCGGCTTGCCGGTGGTCGCAATCACAAAGGCTTCGCGAATGATGCGCGGCAAGTCCTCGGGGTCGGTCACCAAATAGTTGTGCTTCGTAATGCAGCGGGTGATCCCGGTCGTATCGGCCTCCTGGAAAGCGTCGTTGCCGATCATGTTCGAGGGAACCTGCCCGCTGACGCAAACCATGGGAATGCCGTCGGCATGGGCCGTGGCCAGTCCGGTCACCGCGTTCGTGGCGCCGGGCCCGGAGGTCACGATGCAGCAGCCCGGACGACCGGTCGCGCGGGCGTATCCGTCGGCCATATGCGTGGCGCCCTGCTCGTGACGCGCCAGAATGAAACGCAGGGGCGAATGATAGAGTTTGGCGAAGATGTCGAGCACCGCGCCGCCCGGCAACCCGAAAATCGTATCGGCCCCCGCTTGCGCGAGCCCGTCCACAACGCAATCCGCACCCGTCTTCATATCCAGATTCTCCCGAGCCTCTCTCTTAAGATGAAAAGCACGACAATATGCCTGTTTCTCCGGGGCGTGTCAATGCCGAAACGGACGTTCAGCAAAAATCGATCATGGCCTTGACGACCTGGTCGTCATAGTTCAGAACCGTCTCGAACGCGCTTTGCACCCGATCCAGAGAATAGTGATGCGTAACCATCGCGTCGAGCTTGTCGCCCTGCCTGGCGGCCAGAGCCAGTGCGGCCGGCATACATTCGTTCTGTCGCCGCACGTTTTGCAGACGAATTTCCCGGCGACGCAGCTCCTCGATCGCAAAGGACACTTTCTTGGCTTCCGGAATCCCCACCAGCACCAGCGTTCCGCCGGGCTTGAGCAGCGCCACGGCCTGATCCAGCGCCTCCTGACGTCCGCAACATTCCCAGACCACATCCAGCAGGAGCGGTTCACGCTGCGCAATGGCCGCCACTACGTCCTCGCGATCCGGATTGCCCGTCCAATTCGCGCCCGCCCGCCGCGCCGCGGCCAAACGATAGTCGAGCCGATCCGTCATGTAAACGGACTCGCCCCCTCGGTCGCGCGCCGCAAGCAGGACACTCAACCCGATCGGGCCCGCTCCCAGAATCGCCGTCCGCCGGCCGTGCAGCGGCCGATCCGCCAGTTGCACGGCATACGCGCCGATGCTAAGGGGCTCGATCAGCGCGGCCCGATCCGCCGAAAAATCCGCCGCTACGGGGAAACAGCATTCCTGCGGCATAACCAGTCGCTCGCACAAACAGCCGGGTCCCTGCCCGGGCGTGCCCAGAAACAGGAGGTGTCGGCAAGTATGCCGACGCCCCGCTCGACACTGGTCGCATGTCCCGCAACTGCGCGCCGGATCGACCGCCACCCGATCTCCCGCGCGGACGCGGGTCACGGCCGCGCCGACCTCTTCCACCACGGCGCCGCATTCGTGGCCGATCCGATACGGGTATTCCACCACTTGTCCGCCAATGCGACCGGTCGCGAAATAATGCACGTCGGAACCGCACACCCCGACCCTCTCCATGCGCAACAGAACATCCGTGTCGTGCACCGGACGCGGATCGGGTTCGTCGCGCACTTCCAGTGTGCGCAGACCGGTCAGCCATGCGCTTTTCATGGCGCCGCATCCGCGCGCGGCGGCTCCTGCTCCGGCGCCGGCGCCGCGTCGGACGGGTCGGGAAGAGCCGTGGCTGCGGGGCCATCCTCCCCGGCCTCGACATCGGCGGGCTCGTCCGCGCCCGGCGAGGGCGCCGCAGGCGCCCTGTCGTTCGGCGGCGGCGCCGAGGATTCGGCCGGCGGTACGGGAATCACAGCCGAGGCGGCCGTACGCGTCGCTCTGCGATCCAGGGCCTTAAGTTTCTTCTGGGCCATATCCTTCCATTCCGCATGACGATCGGACTCGATGAAACGCTCCAGCACGCCGCGCGCGTTCTCGTAGAGACCCATGGCCTCCATGCAGCGGGATTGACCGAAAACGGCCTGCGGCGCCAGCGGGCTTTCCGCATGCTGATCCACGAACTGGGCGAAACCCCGCAAAGCCTCCTGAATCTGCCCGAGCATTTCCCGGCTATGCCATTCCCCCATGCGCGCGCTGTCGAGCATGAAGTGATTCGGCTCGCGTTCCTGAAAGTCGCGGTACAGCTTGAGCGCAGCGGCGTACTCGCCGGCATCGTATTGCTCCTTGGCGGCTTTCAGCAAGGCCAGCGAAGCCAGCGGCGATTCGGAATAGTCCTCCATCATGGCTTCGAGTTCCTGCGGCGTTCTCGCGTTCCAGTACAGTTCGGCGGCCTGCGCGCGAGCGTTGTCCCGGCGCCGAGCGTACCAGGACCCCAGCGCCAGAGCGGCCAGAACCGCCGTCAGCGCCCACAGCAGCGGTCGCACTAACTTCGCATACAGGCTTTGCAAACTCTCCGCATCCGCTTGCTTCTGCGGAATTGCGGTCTTCTTGTCGATCGGGTTGTTCGCCATAGTCTCCGTCTTTCCTCTTACCGTTTCACCTAGTCGTCCCGCCCATTTCAAGCGGACATTGACGGCACATAAACGAAACACGTGAAATATTGCAAGATTTTAATCGCCCTTGACCTCAATGACCCCTTCGGCTACATAGACGGTTGAACTGCGCAATCATCGATTCCGTTCGGGCCGATCGGTCGTCACCCGAGATTAGAGGGAGAACAAAATGAGCCGTACTTCGGGCCGGGGCGTTTGGCGGACATGTCTGGCGGCCCGGAGCGTCCCCATAACTCTGCGGCTGCACTAACCCGAAGGAAACAGGCATGCAGACGATTCCGGAATCTCTGGCCGTTGTTGCCGGCAAAGGCGCCTACCCGCTTTTGCTGGCCGACTCCGCACGGCAACAGGGGGTGGCCCGTATTTTCGCGCTGGCGTTTCGTGGAGAAACCGACAAGGCCATGGCCAGACTGGCCGACGAAACAGTCTGGATCAACATGGGGCAAATGGAACGCATGCTGCAGGCCCTGCGACAGTCCGGCGCCCGCCACGCCGTCATGGCGGGTCTGATCCGGCCCACGCATCTCTTTCGCGCCTTTCCCGACGCGCGACTGCGCCAATTGCTCGGCAGCCTAAGCCTGCGCAACGCCCACACGATTTTCGGAG
Source organism: uncultured Victivallales bacterium (assembly GCA_964646045.1). Classification (GTDB taxonomy): domain Bacteria; phylum Verrucomicrobiota; class Kiritimatiellia; order UBA8416; family SLMC01; genus CAZYAW01. The sequence goes on from CAZYAW010000026.1 coordinate 7,660, forward strand.
CCGTTGGCGACGCCATTCGGGATCTGGGCATCGCAGTGCTGCCGGCTTCGTCGTTCATGCAGGCGCACATGCCGACGGCCGGCGCCCTCACCCGCCGCCGGCCGGATGCGGCTACGCGTCGCGACATCGATCTGGGCCTGCAGGTGGCCCGGGCGACCAGCGACATGGATATCGGGCAGACCGTGGTGGTCAAACAGGGCACCATCCTGGCGATCGAAGCCTTCGAGGGCACCGACGAAACCCTGCTGCGCGCCGGCCGCCTGGGCGGACCGGGTGCGGTAATCGTCAAACTGGCCAAACATCGTCACGACATGCGTTTCGACATACCCGTGACGGGCCTGCGCACCCTGCGCATCATGCGTAAAATCAAGGCGGCGGGTCTGGCGCTGGAGTCCGGACGCTGCATTGTGCTGGAACGGGAAAAAGTGATTGCGGCGGCCGACCGGGCCAACCTGTGCATTGAAGTGGTCGCGCCCCTGTCTTCCGCGCCGTCGGAGACCCGTTCCGGTTAGAGAATTACGGAATACGAACAACCGGGCGTTGGATATTGGATAGTCACACCCGACCCCGCGCTCACCAGAGCAGCGTGTTCCAGAAGCGCGGCGCCTGATTCCCCGTGCCGGCGTAATAGATCATGTTGATGGCGATCATGCTGAAACCGCCCGCCAAATCCCCGACGATCATTCCGATCATGGCCGGCTTGAGCGCCACGTACTTCTGTCCGCCCCCGAATTTGGTCACGGCCACCTTGATCAGCCAGCCCACAAAAAAGGAAAAGCCGAAGCGCGCCGCAAACGCAGATCCGAACAAGAGAACGACGATGGGATGCAGTGGCCACCAGGCGTAGCGCAGCCGCAAGGCTCCAATCGCAATGAAAGCCGCGAAGCCAATGGCCACGCCCGCCACAAAACGGCGGTTGGGACGCATCCGCGACCAATGGTGGAATCCGCTCGCCTGCGTGCCTTCCTTCAGTTGATCCGCCAGACTCAGTTCCACAACGGCCTGCCGAGCTCCTTCCCAAACGTAGTCGCTGTCACCGCCCCGACGAAGGGCCGCCGGGTGATGGTAGTCGGCCCACAGCGCCGTCGGAATGGTCACCGCCAGCGCCAGCAGCAGGCCGGCCCCGAAAACCAGTCCGATCCGGCCGGTCTTCTGCCCCGTATCGGTCGACATTTTGAGTCCGTTCACCACATAGGGCATCATCGCCTCGAACCCGCCCTGAAACAGCACCATGATCATGCCGACCACAATGATGACCGTAGGCCCCAGGGCCGTCATGCCGAACAGGCCGGCCAGAATTCCCATCACGAACCAGCCGGGTCCGGTGAAGAACGTTCCGGCCTCCGCGTTCATGCGGGCCAGCACCAGCACCATGACCATAAGACAAGTCCACACCAGGAGACCGATCGACCAATGTACGCCGAGCCAGGAAAGAATCGCCACGAAAAACACGGCGCATAAAAAGAACAGGCGCAGGCCCCAAACGCCCGAAGGGTCGGTTTCCGCCTGTGTGCGGAACGTTACGGCCTCCTTCGCGGTCTGCCAGTAGTAGCGACGGCCCACATAGAAAATCATGACGGCGGCCGCCAGAAAGGAGCCGAAAACCTGCCAGGCAATGTAACCGCCTTGCATGTCTCCGCCGGAAAGATTGAGCCCGAAAGCAATCATGAAATACATGACCGCCACACTGATCACGTTGGCGATTCCCATGCTGAAACCGATGTCGGAAGCGAGCAGGAACGACATGCCGATTACCACAGGGAAAAGCGTGGGCGTGGCGAAATTGGACGCCCCGGGCGTTTGGAAAAAAGTGGGAAACGCCTGCCGCAGCGCGGAAAAGTCAAAGGACAGCGGGATGGTCACGCTGTTGGGGAACCAGTTGTTGAGGTAACTGATCATGCGAATGGCGAAAGGGAACCCGAACCCGATCCAGAAAACCCGGCTGCTCAGGAGCGTGGACCGCCCTTGCTCGTCGCAACGGAACAGAGAAGAACCAATCTCGGCCAGCGGATAGCGCAATCTTTCCTTGGTGGCCCATTGGCGGTGCGCAATCACAGCCAGACAGATATTGCCCAGCATGAAAAGCGCGCCCAGCGTCCCCCACAGCAGCAGAGAAGAACGCCATGCGCTCCAGGGAACGTCCCGAAACGGAAAGATTGCATTATCGCTGCCGGACTTGGCAAAATAACCGTCCATGACGGCGGGATCCCAGACCCCGTCATTGGCGAGCAAATACTTGGGAGTGTAGGACAGAATGTCGCTTTCGATCCAGCCGGGCTTGTGTTGCGCGATGCGCAGGGGATTCGCCAGTTCGCGCGGGAAAAAACGCATCATGCCGGCGTCCGCAATGCCGGCCCCCACCAGCAACAGTCCGGTAATCAAAGCCATCTCGCCCGGCTTGAGCCTCAAGGGAGAAAAAATACGCCCCAACAGCGGATTGACCACCGTTGCGAAAAAAATCATCGTTCCGAACACGCTGATCGGCAAATGGCCCCGAATCAGGCCCCAGGTTCCGGGAATGTACTTCTGCGCATACTGCCCGTAGGCCCCCATCAGTATGGCGGCCAGCACCCCGATAACAATCGAACGTTTACTCATCGTACAGATTCCTTTTGCTCGACTTGTGAAAGGGACTCAGGTCTCCCCGTAATTTCGTTAGGGGGGAAGATAAGCAGAAAAAACGCGCTGCGACAAGTCCCCCTTTAACTTTTCTGCAAACGGGCCGCGTGCGGCACGCCGGCCTGTCCCGTCAACTGCCGCAACACGGCCTCCGGTCGCTTCGCGCGCAGCAGCGTTTCCCCCACCAGAAAGCCGTCATAGCCCAGAAGAGCCAGTTTCTCGATGTCCGCACGGGTACGGATGCCGCTTTCGGCCATGGACAAACGCCCGCGGGGAATGCGAGAGGCCATGGCGCAGGCGGTCGCGAGATCGGTTGTCAACGTTTTCAGATTGCGACTGTTCACGCCGACAATCGCCCGCTCCAGCCCCAGCGCCCGCTCCAGTTCGGCCTCGCTATGCGCTTCCGCCAGCACTTCCAGACCCAGATCCAGTGCAGCCTCGTACAAGTCGCGCATTTCCGCCTCGTCCAGGGCGGCCACAATCAACAATACGACGTCGGCGCCCCAGGCGGCCGCTTCCGCCACTTGGTAGGGATCGCACAGAAAGTCCTTTCGCAACACCGGCAGGGCGGACGCCGCCCGCGCGCTGCGTACGTGGGCGGCGCGGCCCAGAAAGTGGCGGGGTTCGGAAAGAACCGACAGACCGACCGCTCCGGCCTGCTCGTAGGCCCGGGCCAGACGGGCGGGGCTATAGACCGGCCGCAGCAACCCGGCGGAAGGGCTGGCTTTTTTCATCTCGGCGACGATGGCGTTCCCGGAGCGCTTCGTCAGCTCTTGCGCCAGACTGCGATGCACCCGCCTTCGGGCCGCCTCGCGCAGCGTCGCCTCCGAAACCCGACGACGCGCCCGCCTGGCGTCCTGCCTCCGCTGCTCCACGATTTCTTTCAAAAAATCGGCCATGGCGCCATCCCCGTATTCGTCCCGCAACAAGCCTGTTCAAACAAGGTCGCCGGCCAATGCGTCGGCCATAACGCGACCCTCGCGCGTCAGCGTCCAAACCGACCCCCGCTTCTCGGCCAATCCCCGCTGCGCCCAGGCATGCAGAACGGTTTCCCATTCGTCTCGTTTCGCGCCGTCCGGAGCCCAGCGATCGATCTCGACTCCTTCTTCCAGCCGAAACCCGAAGATCATGCGCTCGCCGGCGTCGTCGTACGTATCCAGAACCTCCTCGTCACGCGGCGGCGTTGCGCCGACGGACAAAGCGTCCGCATACTTGGCCGCCTGCGGCAAGTTGAGTCTACGGCGCAGTCCCAGCCGCGAGGCGGCGGCGGGGCCCAGTCCGGCGTAGTCTTCGCCGCGCCAGCAGGCGAGATTGTGTCGGCATTCCCGGCCCGGCAATGCGTAATTCGATATCTCGTAGCGTCGGTATCCCGCCGCACGCAAAACATCCTCGGTTTCCCGCAAAATCAGCAATTCCGTCTCTTCCTCCGTGGCGACAACGGCAGCGCCGCCGGCCTGTCGACGGCCCAACTCCGACGCCTCTTCCAAGGTCCAGGCGTACACGGAAAGATGACTCGGTCGCAAGTCCAGCGCCGTCGCCACCGTCATCCGCCATACATCGAGAGAAACCCCGGGATAGCCGGCGATTAAATCCAGCCCGATGTTGTCCAGTCCGGCCGCCCGCGCCATGCGTACCGCAGCGCTTACGGCCCCGACGGAGTGCCGACGACCCATGGCGCGCAAAGTGGCCGCGTCAAACGACTGCGCCCCGAAACTGACGCGATTCACACCGGCCGCCGCCAGGATTTCCATTTTTTTTTCGGTCACCGTCGCCGGATTGGCCTCGACCGACCATTCGGCCGGGCGGTTGCCGGACAAACGGGCGGAGAACAGGGCGCACAGGCTCCGCAACTGTGCTGCGCTCAAGACCGTGGGCGTCCCGCCGCCGAAATAGATCGTCTGCGGCGCCCGCCCCAGTTCGCCCGCCGCCAACGTCCGCTCCAACTCACCCGACAGCGCGCGGAGATAGCGCCGCGCCGGCTCGACGGCATAGCGCTCCGAATAGAGCGCGCAATAGCGGCATTTGCCCTGACAGAACGGAACATGAACGTATAAGTGCCGGGCCGCCACCTTGCTCCCGAATCGGTTATCCTTCGGACAGCAGACAATCCAGCACATCCTGCGCGCTGTACCCGTCCCGGCCCGGCTTGAGAAAGGCGGAAACATCCGCCACAGCGCTGCCGGCGGTCACCAAGGGCGGCTCCACTCCGCCGTCGGGGCGTATCTGGCCGATCCCCACCGCCGCCGCCAATCCGTTGCAAATGCACATGCGACCGCGCGTGTTTTCGCGCAAACCGCCCTTGGCCACATAAGCTTCTTCCGGCTCGGCCGCGCAACGGTAGCCGAGGCTGCCGTCGGCCTTGACGTAGGGTCGCCGCAGATAGCCGAGGTCGCAGATCCGTTTCCGGCTCACGTAAACCTCGCGTTGCGACAGGGTGCCGGGTAAAGGAACAACTTTGAACGGAAAGTCCGTGGGCGAGGCCAGCGGGTCGGTAAAAATGCGCAACTCTCGCCTGCGACTCAATTCGATGGCCTGGCGTTTCAAATGCGGCAACAGTCCGCTTTCTTCGCAAAAGGCGAAGGCCGTCCCGACCTGAATACCCTGTGCGCCGCAATCCAGCGCGGCCTGCAAGCGACCGCCGCGACCATAGGAACCGGCCAGCCAGAACGGCAACCCGAGATCGCCGATTTTCTTCAGATCCGGGATGTCGCGCTCCCCGTATAGCGGTTCCCCGTTAGCGCTCAACTGCATTGGCCCGCGCGGAGGCGCATTGTGACCGCCGGCCGAATCGCCTTCCACCACAAAGCCGTCCACGCGACCGTTCGATTTGCGCGCCAACGTCGTGGCCAAAGCCGAACTGGACACGATCGCCAGAAAAATCGGCCGCTTGAGCGTCTGGGGCCGATACTCGGGCAGGGAACGCGGATCAAATGACGAAAAAACCGCATCCGCAGGCGAGGCCCCGTCCACGTCAATGCGTATGGATGCCGGTTCGCCCCGCGTGAATTCGTCCAGAACGCCCGGGATGGAACGGGGAATGCCCGCGCCCATCAGAATGAAATCAATGCCCGCCAGCATGGCGCCGAAGAGAGTCGGCAAGGTCGGAAGCTGAATCTTCTCCAGTAAATTGATTCCGACCAGGCCCTTATGCCCCTCTTTGGCCAAGAAAACCTCGGCAAAGGATGCCAGCACAGCCAATTCCGTGAAATCGGAATTGGGTTCGACTGTCGGCATGGCGCAAAGACGAAAAGGCTTGTCGTCCGGTTTGCCGTCGGGACTGAAATAGCGTTGCACGATCCGTTCCGCCATGCCGGCAAAGGGGAAATAGCGAGCGGCGCGGCGCAAATGCCCCCCCTCGTCTCCCTGCTGCAGGCGATAGGCAAAGGGTACCGGCAACGCGGTCCCCGAAACAACGCCCAACTGACCCGCTCGGGATACGGCTTTGGCCAGCTTCCAGCCGGAAACCGACACGCCCATCCCTCCCTGTACGATTCTCGGATACAAAACAAAACTCCTGTCTCTTACCTCGGGCGGGCTGCGCCCGCAAACGAGAGGTCTGAAGTCAGAGGGCGGAGATCGAAAATTCGGATACTGACAACTGACTTCCGATCTCTGACCTTTTGACCTGACCCGTTAAAACGGATAAGCTCGGTATTCCTGTTCTTTTATGGCGGAAAGGGCCGCACAAGGCGCGAAAGCGCTTCGCCGCGTCGGATCCCCGCACGTCGGACCAACAAGGGCCGACATCTGCATTTCCGGGAAACATAGCGATGTGGCGGCCCGATGAAAAGAAGGAAATGCGCGTTTCTTTTTTTTTGAAAATGACTGGTCGCGATGAATAGAGACTGGACAAGCCCGCCGCGATGTGCCACAGTGCCGCCGTTTGCCTTAACTCGGACTCGGCCATTGGTCGCGAACATGACAGACGCCCCGGGCTTGGCGTGTGCGGAGATAAAGGTTTATCGTTGAAGAAAAAGAGATTCCGCAAGGAGACGATCCGATGAACGAACAAAAAAACAATGTGCTGATTCTGTTCACCGACATGCAGCGGGCGGATACGATCCACGCTCTGGGCAATCCGACGATCCGCACGCCCAACCTCGACCGGCTCGCGCGCGAGGGAACCGCCTTCACCCGCTGTTTCTCGCCCTCACCGGTCTGCATCCCGGCGCGCTGCTGCATGCACTATGGAATCTATCCGGAAAAAACCGGACTTTTCGACAATGGCCGCATGATGGACGACAATGGGCGATCCTATCCCGCCGTTCTGGGCGCGCAGGGCTATCGCACCCACTCTATCGGCAAATGCCACTTCACGCCGGATGCCAACGCGCTGCGCGGATTTCAGTCGCGCGAGATCCAGGAGGAGGGGTGCCGCCATCCGGAGCGGGACGACTATTTGCGATGGCTGAAGGAAAACGGCTACAATACGTTCGAGCCGCATGGCGCGCGCGGCGAAATGTACTATATCCCTCAGGTATCCACCCTCCCGGCCGCCGCCCACCCTTCGCAGTGGATCGGCGACCGCACGAGCCGCTTCATCGCCGAGGCGACGGCCGACCGTCGGCCCTGGTGTCTCTTCTCCAGTTTTATCCACCCCCATCCGCCCTTTGCGCCGCCCATCCCCTGGCACAAGCTCTATCGCTCGCCCGATATGCCACTGCCTTTCCTCCCCGAGAACGCCGACGAGCTTCTGACCTGGATCAATCGCTACCAGAACCGCTACAAGCATCGGGACCGCGGCTTCGATTTCAACCTGCTGCGCGTGATCAAGGCCTACTACTACGCCACCCTCTCCTTTGTGGACTATCAGATCGGCCGCATTCTGCAAACGCTGGAGGAGAGCGGACAGATGGACCGCACTCTCATTCTCTTCACCTCCGACCACGGCGAACACCTGGGCGATTTGGGTTGCTTCGGCAAACGCAGCATGCACGACGCCTCCGCCCGCGTGCCGCTGCTCGCGCGCCTGCCGGGCCGTTTCGCGGCCGGACAGCGCGCCGATACGGCCGTTTCGCTTTGCGACGTGTTTCCCACCTTGCTCGGCGCCTGCGGCATCGAGGCCGACGGACTCGACCTGGCCGGAGACGACCTGGCCGCAATCGCCCGCAGGCCCGAGCCCGACCGTGTCGTACACAGTCTGTTTGAGAAGGGCGCCTCCCTGATCGCCATGTCCGCCAATGCGCGGTGGAAATACGTGTATTCGGCCGGCGACCGCCGCGAATGGCTGTTCGACAGCCAGAACGACCCCCGCGAAACCCGCAGTCTCGCCGACGACGACGCCGCCGCATCCGTGAAACAGGAACTCAAGACCAAACTGCTCGAACCCCTGGCCGCTGCCGAACTGGAGAACACCTGCGAAACTCGCAACGGAACCCTGGACTGGATGGCGCACGAGCGCAAGGACGAGGAATACCTCCGGGACCCCGACGCCGGGCTGCTCTTCCAGGACTCTTTCCCGGGCCCGCTCAATTTGCCCGGCTACACGGCATGAACGACGCAGCGCGCACGCTCGCATGCGTGGCCGGCGCGCAGCACGCCGGGCTCAGGCTCGACGCCTTCCTGGCCGCTCAATGGCCGGATCTGTCGCGTTCGCGCATTCAGTCTCTGATACGCGCGGGTCTTGTACAGATCGGACATGGGCCCGCCCGCGCGCGCTCTCCGGTGCAGGCCGGTATGACCGTGCGTCTGGAAATCCCGCCGGCGCAGCCCGCCCGTCCGCAGCCGCAGACGATTCCCCTCCAAATCATTTACGAGGACGAAGATCTGCTGGTCCTCGACAAGCCGCCCGCCTTGACCGTGCATCCGGCTGCCGGCTGTGCCGACGGCACCCTGGTCAACGCGCTGCTGCATCACTGCCCGGACCTGCCCGGCATCAACGGCGTCCAGCGGCCCGGCATTGTGCATCGGCTGGACAAAGACACCAGCGGCGTCATGGTCGTGGCCAAAACCGAACAGGCGCTGCTGGATCTGGCGGCGCAGTTCAGCGGACGCCAAATCGAAAAGCAATACATGGCTCTCGTGCGCGGCGTGCCGCAGCGTGAACGGGACCGTATAGAAACGCGGCTGGGCCGCGACCCGCGCAACCGCAAGAAAATGGCGGTTCACCCCCCTGCGCCGGAGGGCGCGAGCCGCTCGCGCGCGGCCGTCACCCATTATGAAATCGCGCAACGATTTGGAACGCTTTGCGCGCTGCTGCAACTGCGCATCGAAACAGGGCGTACCCACCAGATTCGCGTACACCTCGCCCATATCGGACATCCCATTCTGGGCGACGCGACCTATGGCGGCAGCGCCGTCTCCCGCCTCGCGCTCCCGCGCGACCGTTCGCCCCGGAACCATACGCAGGCCCCGACACGTCATGGCCCGAACGGCACGGCTCAGAACGAGCGCCTCCTGCTGTCCGCCGCGGATCTGCCCCGCCAAATGCTGCACGCCCGCTCCCTCGCCTTTCGCCATCCCGCACAGGGGATCCGCATGAACTTCGAAGCGCCGCTGGCGAATGACATGGCTGCGACATTGCGCATCTTGCGCGAATTTTTCGCGTGACAGCGCCGCCGCAATGCGCTACTGCTGCCGGAAGTCGCGTCAATATCGGAAAAGGAGCCTGCATCATGGGAATGAGAATCGAAGTCGTACCGTTTCTGTTTGTTTCGCTGGCCATCGGAGCGCTGATCGCCCTGATGGGCGCCCTGCTCAAGGTTCGCAAGAAGAGAGCGCTCCTGTCCGGCGGAATCGTGTTTCTGATTCTGGGCTGCTACATGCTGGTCTTCTTTCGCGATCCGCCGCGCACGCCGCCCTCCGACCCCGACGTGGTCGTTTCGGCGGCGGACGGCAAAATCGCCAATATCGTGGAAGTTTCGCGCGACGACTTTGAAAAGCTGTGCCGCGAATCGGGACTGGACGGCGTCAAAGTCAGAAAAATGGGCCGTCTGCTGCAAACCGACGTCGTACGCATCAGCATTTTCCTCAGCCTGGTGGACGTGCATGTCAATCGCACGCCGATCGCCGGCACCTCGGAATTCCTCGGCTACTTCCCCGGCAAACGGCATTTCACGTTCCTGGAGAAATCCTCCGCCGAAAACCAGCATAACGCCATCTACATGCACAACGAACGCACGGCCTGCCTCATCCAGCAAATCGTCGGCCCCGTCGCGCGCCGCGTCGTGTACTGGCCGGACCACAACCAAGCGGTCGAACTGGAAATCGGCTATCCGTTCGGCATGATGAAGTTCGGCTCGCGCCTCGACATGTATTTTCCCAAGGCCGATATTGTCGTCAAGGTCCAGGCCGGCGACCGCGTGGTGGCGGGAGAGACGATCGTCGCGCGCCTGACCGCCCGAACCGCGCTCCCCGCCCCGTCCACCGCCACAGCGAAGGATTTGGCCGATCCCGAACCCTCGCAAGCCGTCGCGCCGCCCGCCATCGGCATGGAAGCGCCGGAAGCGGAAGCGAAAAAGGAATAAGGCATGAAAGCATGGCAACGTCCCCTGTGGAATTGGCGTCAGGTGATCCCGTCGCTGGTCACTTTGGCGGCCATGCTGGCCGGGTTCCTGAGCATACTGGTAACGACCCACGGCATGAGTATGGCCGTCAACCAGCCATTAGCCAAGGAGATGTATCGCTGGTCCGCCCTGCTGATCATGCTGGCCATGATTCTCGACGGACTCGACGGCAACTTGGCCCGCTGGCTCAAAGGCCAAAGCGAATTCGGCGCCGAACTGGACACCTACGTGGACCTGACCGCCTTCGGCATCGCGCCGGCCATTCTTGTTTTCGCCGTTACGCTTCAAACGCGCGATCCGTTTTGGCGAGTACTGCTGCCGTCCGCCGTCGCCCTTTCGGGCGTGGTTCGGCTCGCCAAGTTCAAGGTCAAGGATCCGCTGCGCGGCCAGGGCGGATATGCCGGCCTGCCCATCACCGCCAACGCCGCCTGGGTCGCCCTGTTCATCTACGTCACGCTGGCCCCGCCCCATGATCGGCTCGAAGGCTGGCTGGCCATCCTGTTTCTCTTCGGCATCGTGGTCTTCATTGTTCTGCAACTGACCAACTTGCGCTATCCGAAGCCCACCAAAAAAGCGGCCTTGTTCGTACCCTGCATCGTCTTCGTTCTGGCGCTCTGGGCGCTGAGCCTGCACAAGCCTCTCTACGCCGCGCGTCTGGCTGTGCTTATGATGGGACTGGGCCTGCTCTACGTCATGGTCGGCCCCATGTTCGTCAAAGGGGTCGAAGCGCATCGCGCCCGCAAAATGATTCGCGAAAATCATTTAAAGGAGGAATAAGCCCATGCGTCGCGCTATCCTGGGAAGCCTTGCGCAATGCCTGCGTTTCGATCACGAGGAAGGGTGCGACCGCGCGGAGTTCACGGCGCAAACCCTGTCCCGCATCGAGGCCCTGGCACAGGACAAGTCTCCCGCCATCGCCATCGCCTCCGCCCCCACGCCCAGGTCCAGGTCCGCCCCGCGAAAAGAGAATGCCATTGCCGCCGCCAAACCGCGGCCGTCCCCGCCTCCCCGGTCAGCACGCCGCGAACATCCTTCCGCGCTGGAGGACATAGCAGAGCGCATCGCCGCCTGCCAACAGTGCACCTTGCACGAGACGCGTACCCGTACCGTTCCCGGACAAGGTCGCGCAAAGCCCGACATCGCCTTTATCGGCGAAGCGCCGGGGGCCGACGAAGATCGGCAGGGCCTGGCCTTCGTCGGGCGGGCCGGCCAGTTGCTGACCAAAATGATCGAGGCCATGGGATATACCCGCGACGAAGTGTTCATCGCCAACATTCTCAAGTGCCGTCCGCCCGGCAATCGCACCCCGACCCCCGAAGAAATGGCCGTTTGCTCCCCTTTCCTGCGCGAGCAACTGACCCTGCTGCGGCCGCAGGTCATCGTGACGATGGGCGCCACCGCGCTGCAGGGTCTGCTGCCCGATTTCCCGTTCGTCGGCATGAGCCGCCATTGCGGCGTCTGGCTTTCCTACGAAGGCATCCCCGTCATGCCCACATTTCACCCGGCCTACCTGCTTTACAACCCGACATCCAAGCGCATTGTATGGAACAATCTGAAGGCCGTATTAACCCGCCTCGGCAAAACCCCGCCCCCGCGAAAATAAGGAGACCGCTATGGCCGCCACAGTGGAAGAACGTCTGAAAAACATGATCGTAGAACGGCTCTTCATGAAAGTCGCGCCGGAGAGCATCGAGGACCGCCAGTCGCTGATCGACGATTACGGCGTCGATTCCGTCAGCCTGCTGGAACTGGTGGTGGGCGTCGAAGAGGAGTTCGGCATCGAAGTCGACGACGACGATTTTTCCGCCGAACGGTTCGCCACTGTCGCGGCCCTCGCCGCTTTCGTCAAAAGCCGGCTGCCATGACCGGACGCGCCGTGCATATCCCGGTCGGCAACGACTGGCTGTACGGATTCCTGCATGTGCCGGACGATCAGCCGCGCGGCGCGGTTCTGCTCTGCGCGCCGCTCTTCGAGGAACGGAAATCCGCCCATCGCGCCTGGGTGGAATGCGCCGAGACTTTGCGCCGGGCCGGCTGGCTGGCGCTGCGGTTCGACTACCGCGGCTGCGGCGACAGCGCCGGCGAATTCGCCGATTTCGCGCCAACCGACTGGAGCGACGATATCGGCGGCGCGACCGACTGGCTGCGTAACGAAACCGACGTCCCGTCGCTCGTGCTGCTCGGCTTACGACTCGGCGCCAGTCTGGCCCTGCGCTGCGCCGCCCGCTGTCGGGCCCGGGCCCTGGTTCTGTGGGAACCGACACTGGTCGGATCTCGCTACCTGCGCGAGGAATTGCGCAAAAAGCTTATGAAAGAAATGATCACATCCGGCCAAGGCCAAACCAGTCGCGAAGATCTGATGCGCGAGATGGACGCAGGCGGAACCGTCGATTTCGACGGCTATGCGGTCGCGCCCCGCCTGTACCGCGAACTGAACGAGCTCGACCTGCTGGCGGAACCCCCGCCGTTCTGCGGACACGCCTTGCTCGTCCATATCGCCCACCGCGATCGGCCTTCGTCGCAGCACCGCGCCCTGGGCGACGCGCTCGTCGCGGGCGGAGCCCAGGCCCACTGCGTTTCGGCGGTTTTGCAGCCGTTCTGGAACCTGATCGGCTATACCGATATCGGCGATCTGACGCAAACAACGTTGCAGTGGATGAACACAGCCGTCCGTGCGCCATCGCCGGCCGCGGCCCCGACTCAGGGAGTCACAAGTCATCAATCGAGGCACCGATGAAGGATTTTGTATCCAAAACAAGAGTACGCCAAACCCAGAAAAGGGAAAAACGCAATTTCCAGAGCGCCACGGTCAAGTCTGCCTGGAGCGAACAAATGTGGATGCGACTGCTGCCCGCTCTGTTTCTTTGGGCGGCCACGTTGAGCGCACTGCATATCCAATCGGTTTTCAGCTTCTCGTCCGCGGCCGGACGCGAAATTCTGGCGGCGCCCGGCGACGCCGCTTTTCTGGCCGCCGGTCTTTTGACCGTCGCTTTTTTCATTCATATTATTCAGCCCGACCTGCTGCGTCGTCCGCGCTCCGTTCTGTTGCTGACCGCCCTGGCCTTGCTCGCCGTACTTTCCGCCCGACTGTTTGTCTATGCCGGCGAAAGCGTCGGACTGGCTCCGCACATAGCCGTCTATGGCATGCCCTTTGTGCTGGCGCCCATGCTCGCCGCCATGCTGGCGGGCGGGCCGGCCGCCATGGCTGTCGGTGCCTGGACCGGCCTGGTCATGGGCATGGCGGCGCCGGAACCGCTACGGTACATCGTCTTTACAGTCGCCCTTTCCGTGGCCGTCGTCGCCGCCTCGACGGGCTGTCGCATCCGCAAACGGGCACAGGCCCTGAAAACCGGCTTTCTGGCAACCGCCTTCGGCGCATTGGTTTTGGCGGCCTTCGCGACGCGCGACATTGCGAATGCGTCCGCCATGGTCCCGCTGCTGCCGCAACAGCTTGGCACCTGCCTGATCAGCGGTTTCATCGCCTCGATTGTCGCTCTGCTGCTGTTGCCGATCTTTGAATCCGCTTTCCATATCACCACGGACATCACCCTGCTCGAACTGTCGGATCTGGGCCATCCGCTGCTGCAGCGGCTGGCGCTCGAAGCGCCGGGCACCTACCATCACAGCCTGGTGGCGGCCTTGCTGGCGCAGGCGGCCTGCGACACCATCGGCGCCAATGCGCTACTGGCCCGCACGGCCACGTATTTTCACGACATCGGCAAGCTGACGAAGCCGAACTTCTTTACCGAAAACACGATGAACCGCAGCAATCCCCACGACGACCTACCGCCCAGCATGAGCGCGCTGGTCATTATCGCCCATGTCAAGGAGGGCCTGAGTCTGGCGCTGCTGCACAAACTGCCGGAATCCGTGCGGCGCATACTGCGCGAACATCACGGAACCAGCCTCATCTCCTATTTCCACTACAAGGCTAAAGCCCAGCTCGAACTGGCGCTGGAGGGCAAGGAAGGCGGCGCCGGCAACGGCGGTGGCGCCAAGATCAACGAAAGCGATTTCCGCTATCCCGGCCCGAAACCTTCAACGCCCGAATCGGCCATCGTCTGTCTGGCGGACGCCGTGGAGGCCGCCTCGCGCTCCATGGAGAAAATCACGCCCGCCCATATCGAGGATCTGGTGGACTCCATCGTGTCCACGCGCATCGACGACGGACAACTGGACGAAGCCAGCCTGACTCTGGCGCAAATCGCCCGCATAAAAAAATCTTTTGTCTTTTCTCTCACCAATATGCTGCACGGCAGAACCCCCTACCCCAAAGATGAAAATCGCGATAAGCAACCGGCAAAACCTGAAACGGCCAAACCGCAAACACCTCGCGAGCCTGGCGCGGCTCCTGGCGCTCCCGCTTGAAAAAGCGACGGCCGACGACTCGCGCTGGCACGAAATATCGCTCGTACTCGGCGACGACGCCCTTATGCGCGAATTGAACGCCGCCTGGTTCGAACGCGACGGAACGACCGATGTCTTCAGTTTCCGCTATCCCGCTCTGCCCGGCGAAGAACCGGGGGTTAGCGGCGAAGTGGTCGTCAACGTCGAGGAGGCCTGCCGACAAGGCGCGCGGCGCAGCAGATCGAGTCCGCAACGCGAGCTGGCGCTCTATATCGCGCACGGCTTCCATCATTTGGCGGGCGCCGACGACAACACGCCCGCGCGACGGCGAGCCATGATCCGCACCGAATGGCGCCGGGTCGCGGCCGCCGCGCGCAGCGTCCCGCTCGAGGAACTGCTGACATGATCGAAAAAACGGAAGCCCTGGCGCTGCGCATTCGGCCCTATTCGGAAACTTCGCGCATTGTCACCTGGCTCACTCCCGCATACGGACTGCTGACGACCATCGTCAAAGGCGCCTGCCGCCCGAAAAGCCCGTTTTTGGGGCAAATCGACATTCCCGACACGTGCGAACTGCTTTTTTACGCCCGCGAAACCAACGGCATGCATATCGCCCGCGAGTGCTCGCCCCTGCTCTGCCGCAGCGCCCTGCGCCGCAACTGGCGCCAATATGTCTGTGCCGAATACGCCTGTCTCACGCTGCTGCGCTCATGTACGGCCGGCGCCCCCCATCATGCCGTCTTCGGGCAGATCGGCGATTTCCTCGATCACCTCTGCCGTCAAGCGCCCCACCCCGCCCTGCTGCCGCAATGGGAACTGCGCCTGCTCAAAACGCTCGGCGTCGCCCCGCAACTGGACGCCTGTTCCCGCTGCGGAACGCGACGCGAGATCATGGCGCCCAACGGCAAACATCGCCTCTGGTCTTTTTCCGCCACGCGCGGCGGCCTGGTATGCGACGTCTGCGCCGACGACTCGCGCCCGGCCGACGCCGACCCCGAGCCCCGCCCCGCCATGACGCAGGGAAAGCCGCGTTTTTCCCCCGCGCCTCCCGACAGTCTGGCCATCATGGCGCAATGGCTGCGCGCGCGTTCGGCACGCAGTGCCGAACGGACGCGCTGTACGCCCCGTCAACAGCAAACCGTCGTACGCATGGTAGGCGATTTTTTCGCTTTTCATCTGGACATGCCTCCGGCGCCGCGTCATACAGTGCTGGCTTTACTGAGTCGCGATCCGCAACAATGGATCTAAATAAATCGAAAGACTATTCCATGAAAAAAGCAAAAAGGTTCGAGTCGGCATTATCGGGTGCGGCAACATCTCGCAGGCCTATTTCAAAGGCGTCGGCGCGTTCGAGATTCTGGAAACGGTCGCCTGCGCGGACCTCCGCATGGCGCCCGCGCGAGACAAGGCCCGCGAGAACGGATGCCAGGCGCAAACCGTCAAGGTTCTGCTGGCCAACGAAAACATCCATCTTGTAATCAACCTGACCGTTCCCGCCGTACACGCCCAGGTCAGCCTGGCCGCACTGGAGGCCGGCAAACACGTTTACAGCGAGAAACCGCTGGCCGTGAACCTCGAGGACGGCCGAGCCATTCTCGATCTGGCGCATAGGAAGGGGCTCCTGGCGGGCTGCGCGCCCGACACCTTCCTGGGCGCCGGACTGCAGACCTGCCGCAAAATCGTGGACGACGGCTGGATCGGCCGCATCGCCGGAGGCACGATCTTCATGATGAGCCGCGGCCCCGAATCCTGGCATCCCAACCCCTTCTTCTTCTACCAGAACGGCGCCGGCCCGATGTTCGACATGGGCCCCTACTAACCTGACGGCGCTGGTTCACCTGCTGGGTCCCGTCAAGCGTGTCAGCGCCATCACCGCCAAAACCTTCGAACAACGCATCGCCACCGGCAAGGAGCATTTCGGCGCCGCCATTCCCGTCGAGGTTCCCACTCATTACAGCGGAGCGCTCGAATTCCATGCGGGTCCCGTCGTCACGGCCACCATCTCGTTCGACGTTCACCGCCACGGCCATAGTCCGATCGAAATCTACGGAACCGCCGGCTCGCTCAAAGTTCCCGATCCCAACAAATTCGGCGGACCGGTCGAAATGTTCACGGAATCGCAGGGCGAATGGCAGACCCAGGCGCTGAGTCACCCCTACGCCGACAACATGCGCGGCATCGGCGCCGCCGACCTGGCATACGCCATTCTGGGCGACCGCCGTCCGCGCGCCGACGGCGCACTGGCCTGCCACGTGCTGGAAATCATGCACGCCTTCGTCCAATCGTCGGAGACTCGCCGCCACGTCGCGATCGACTCGAAACCGCCTCGCCCCGCCGCCCTGCCGCTCGGCCTGATCCGCGGACGCCTGGAGTAACGAGTGTTCGGCGGTCAGTCGATCCGTTGGCCCGTTTCGAGATCGCGCATTTTGCCGCCCAGATCCTTGAAGGGGCGCAGCCGTTTGTCGAACAAGCCGTTTTGCACCATCAGTTCCACGTTTTCTTCCAGAACGGAAAGCGACGCGGCCACCGACAATTTGTGGCAACGCTCGAAAACCTCGCAGGCCGCGCAGCCATAGGGCGCTTCACCGTACAGCATCACTTCACCCTGTCGCGAAAAACACTCCGGAATCGTATTCTCCTTCATCAGTCTCCTTTTCTTGCGTCTTCACGTATTCCATCTCTTGGAAAATTTTTGCCTGTCGAACTTGGCACGGGCGTCCCGCCCGTGTTAATGCAACGATATTCCCGCTTTCGCCGCGAGACGGCACAGACTTACACCCCGAGATCGTCCAGCGGGCTGGCGACGCCTTGCCCGCCCTGCTGCAGGACATGCGTATAGATCATGGTTGTTTGGAGGTCATTGTGGCCGAGAAGCTGCTGAATGGTCCGGATGTCCGTACCTCTTTGCAGAAGATGGGTCGCGAACGAATGGCGAAACGTGTGCGCGCTCACACGCTTTACAATCCCCGCCTTGTGTACCGCCCCCTTGATCGCCTTGTTCACCACGCTCGGATCCACATGGTGACGCCTCGTCTTGCCTCCCCGCGGATCGACCGAAAGGTCGCGCGCCGGAAACACATACTGCCACCCGAGTTCCCTAGCCGCCCCGGGATACTTCCGGTCCAGAGCATGCGGCAGATACACTTCCCCGTACCCGGCCGCAATATCCTGCTTGTGAAGCACCTTCACCTTCGCGATGTGCGCCTCAAGAAGCGGAATCATCGAACCGGCAAACGTTGTGAATCGATCCTTACCGCCCTTGCCTGATCGTACCGTAATCTGCTTCATCGCGTAATCTACGTCCTTCACCCTCAGGCGCAACGCCTCGGAAACCCGAAGTCCGCTGCCATACAGAAGACGCACGATCAGTTGGCTCGCCCCCTCCAGTAAAGGGATAACCTTTGCCACTTCCTCGCGCGTCAGCACGACGGGCAGATTTACCTTCTTGTCGGCCCTGACAGCGTTGATTTTTTTATCCAGAGGCAGATCGAGAACCTTTTTATACAGAAAGACCAGTGCATTCATGGCCTGATTCTGAGTAGAGGGCGCCACATGCCCGTGGATTGCCAAGTCTGTCAGAAAAGCCTCGATCTTTTCCTCACCGCCATTCAGATCAGCCCTGCTTTTCATCTTGTGAAATTTAACATATCGGCGAATCCAGTCTATATATGATCGCTCCGAATGGATGGAATATCGGCGAACTCGCATCACGCGTCGCACCTGATCCAGCAACAATTCTCCTTTTTCGTTAGGCTTTGCTTTTTCAGTTGACATAATCCCCTCCTCAAACTACTGTTTTGCGCTATGAAAACGGTGATAACAGCCATCGGGCAAATTTGCAAGAAAACACCGCCAATATCAACTTATCAGGGCAAATGTGCCTGATAA
>CAZYAW010000027.1:0-5932 GCA_964646045.1 uncultured Victivallales bacterium
TTCGGGCCTTCGTCGCTCGGTGAGTCCTTCCGGTATCTTCGTTTGAACGGGACGTGCGTCCCCCGGCTCGTTTCCTGCGACTACTATGCCCTCTGCTGAGTTGCCGTTCCCTTCGGTCACTGCCACGCCGGAGCGTGGCCTGTGGCACAGCGCGCCGCGCTTCCCTCGCAGAGATACGGTTGCCTTCGGCTACCGTTGCCATTCGCTACGCTCATTGCTGCCGCATGCGGCAGCCTGTCTCCCTGCGGTCGGCTCGACGTTGCCTACCTGGGGTCGGACTAGCTCCTTGACTTTCGCACCGCCTTTCGCTTACGCTTGACGCGTTTTTGAAATTTGGTACGCTCGCGGAGCGCACCGACAAACAGCCGGGCGTACCCGGCACACAACCATCCAAAGTCCTGGCGCAATCTTGGTTGGTGCGCCACCAGGCTGAATCGGCAGGATGATGCCAAGCGCTTCTTCGCCAAAGCAGAAGCGCTGGAGAAAAAACGAAAGTAGACCTCGAACTATTTCATGGGCGGGACGCCCATGCCACTAAGAATGTGCCAACTCATTTTCCGATAATATGAAGAACCTATGAAACCTTGTGCCGAAGAACTGATACTCGCCTGTCCGGAAGTCGATCCGCGCCTGACGCGCGCGCATGCCGAACGACTGGACCCCGCCTATTTCGCGGCGTTCGACACCGAATCCGTCTGCCGTCATCTGCGGGGACTGTCCCTTTTGACGCCGGAAAATCCCGTGGAACCGCGTCTGACGCAAGCGGGGGACGGCGCGGTCGAATGCGTCATTCTGGCCTTCGACTACCCGTCGGAATTTTCCCTCATTACCGGGCTGATGGCGGGTACGGGTTTCGAGATCGAGAGCGGTCAAGTCTTCACCTATCGGCCGGCCCGGGCCGCGCCGCGCGCGCACGGCCGAACGCCCGCCCGACGCCGCCCGGACCGGAACGAAGCTCTCTTGCGGCGGCGGCGTATTCTGGACTTCTTTAGCGGACGCCTGAGTCCGGACGTCTCCTTTGCCGCCTGGCGTCAACAGTTTACCGCGCGCTTGCGCGAAGTCCTGTTGCTGATGGAGACCGGCGCGGCGGATCTGACCGCCCGCGCACGCCACAAGGTGAACGAGGCGGTGGCGGCGCGTCTGGGCGACGGGTCGGAAACGGGCGAGACGGCGACCCTGTATCCGGTGCGTATCGAGGTGGACAATTCCGGGGCCTGTACGCGCTTCGATGTGATTGCGCAGGACACGCCCGCCTTCCTGTACGCGCTCAGCGCCGCACTGGCCCTGCGCGAAATCGCCATTGAAGGCGTTTCCATTCGAACCGTCGAAGGCATGGTACACGACCGGATCGACGTGCTCGATCTGCGCGGACGCAAGATCGTCGATGCGGAACGGCTCAATCAGATTCGGCTGGCGACGCTTCTGACCAAGCAGTTCACGTCTTTTCTGGGACAGGCGCCCGATCCCTACGCGGCCCTCTCGCGTTTTGAAAGAATGTGCGAAGACGTTCTGCGCATGGGCGACAGCGGACGCTGGGTCGAATGGCTTTCCAACCCGCGCGCCCTGGGCGATCTGGCCCGCCTGCTGGGCGCCAGCGACTATATCTGGGAGGACTTCGTGCGCGTCCAGTACGAAGTGCTGGCGCCGATGCTGGAATCGTCCGCGCCGGCCTCGCCCGCGCCGGAGACTGCGGATCCGCGGCGCCGCCTGGAGACGCTGCTGGCCGCGGCGCCGTCGTTCGAGGCCAAAAAATCGGCGCTCAACGAATTCAAGGATCGTGAAACCTTTCGCATCGACCTGCATCATATTCTGCATGCGGGCGGCGATCCCATGGCGCTGGCCGCGCCGCTGACCCGCCTGGCGGAAGCCGTGGCGCATTGCGCCACGGCCGCGGTCCGGGACGAACTGCGCCGCCGCCACGGCACGCCGCGCACGGTCGGCGGACTGGAAGCCCGCTATGCGCTCATGGCTCTCGGCAAGTTCGGCGGCGAGGCGCTGGGCTACGCCTCCGACATCGAATGGCTGCTGGTGTACGGAGACCAGGGCGAAACGGACGGACCCGAACCGCTGTCGAACGCGGAGTTTTTCGGGCGCCTCTCGATGGAAAGCGCGCGCTTCATTCAGGCCAAGCGCGAGGGCATCTTCCATGTGGACTTGCGGCTGCGCCCCTACGGCAGCAGCGGACCGGCCGCCTGCAGTCTGGAAAATTTCTGCAAATACTACGGCCCGCAGGGCGCGGCGCAGTCTTTCGAGCGTCTGGCTCTGACGCGCCTGCGCTATGTTTGCGGCGATCCGCACCTGGGCCGTCAGGTCGAGCGCCTGCGCGACGCCTACGTGTACGAACGACCGGCGATCGACATTGCGGAACTGCGGCGTCTGCGCGAAAGGCAGTTCGTCGAAAAATCGGGCGGCCGCCCCAACGCCAAGTTCAGTCCCGGCGCGCTGGTCGATCTCGAATACTGCGTGCAGCTTCTGCAAACGACGCGCGGCGGCGAGAATCCGCATCTGCGCACCCCGAGCCTGCGCCGGGCGCTCGACGCCATGGCGCGAGACGGTACGCTGACAGACGCCGAACAACGTCAACTGGGCGCCGCCTACGACTTTCTGCGGCGCCTGATCAACGGACTGCGCATGTTGCGCGGACACGCCCAGGACCTTTTCCTGCCCGACTCCGCCTCTCCCGAATACGCGCACCTGGCCCGGCGCATGGGCTACCGCCGCACCGGCAACGCGCCGCAGTCCGCCGGCGACGCCGGCCATGCGGGTCTGTCGCCGGAGCGCGAGCTACTGGTCGATTTCGAGACGCATACGGCCATCGTGCGCGCGTTTGTGGAACGCCGCTTCGGACGGGAACACCTGCCCGACCCCGGACACGGCAACCTGGTGGATCTGGTGCTCTCCGACCGGCCGCATCCCGATCTTGTCCGCCGCGCGCTGGACCGCTGCGGGTTCCGCGACGCCCGCCGCGCGGAGGTCAATCTGCGCAAACTGGCCGGCGGCGGCGAACAGCGCGACGCCTTCGCCCGCATCGCCATGCTGGCGGCCGACGCCTTGCGCATGGGACCCGATCCCGACATGGCGCTCAACAACTGGGAACGGTTCGCGGCCTCGCTGCCCGATCCCGCCGCCCATTACGGATTGTTCCTGCGCCAGCCCCGCCGCCTCGACATGCTGCTGGCCATTTTTTCCGGCAGCCAGTTTCTGGCCGATACGCTGGAGCGCCATCCGGAATTTTTCGACTGGATCACCGATCCCGACAACCTGCTCGTCCCGCGCCGCCCCGCCACCTTGCTCCGCGACATGCGCGCCTGCGCTCCGCCCGACGCCGCGCCGGACGATTTGGCGGCCGCCCTGCGCAAATTTCGCCGACGCGAAATTCTACGCATCGGGGCGCGCGATCTGTGTCTGCACGCGCCCTTCGAGGAAATCGTGGCCGATCTCTCCCTGCTGGCCGACACGATTGTTTCCCGCGCCTTGGAGGCCATTGCGCAGGCGGACGGATGCGCGACGATTCCGTCCGGCTTCTGCGTTCTCGCCTTCGGCAAACTGGGCGGCGCCGAATTGAACTACAGCTCCGATATCGACCTGACCGCCGTCTGCGAGGACCATGCGTCCGGCCCCGCCGCCCCGCGTCTGTCGCCGCAACGCGCCGCGCGCTGGATGGGTCGACTGTGCCGGGACCTGTCCGCGCATACGACGGAAGGCTACGCCTATCGGGTCGATCTGCGCCTGCGGCCGCACGGCTCCGCCGGCGGTCTGGCCGCCACCGCGTCCGCTCTGCGCCACTACTATGCCCGCGAGGCCGCCCCCTGGGAAGTGCAGGCGCTGCTCAAAACCCGCCCCGTGGCCGGCGATCTGGCGGCGGGCCACAGGGCGCTGGCCGCGTTGCGCCCCCTCGCGCTGCGACGCATCGCAGGACGCGACATGCTGCGCGAGATGCGGCACATGCGCCGCAAAAGCGCGGAAGCCGCCGGCGGCGCCTCGCCCGGCAACATCAAAACGGGGCCCGGCGGCATCCGCGACATCGAGTTTCTGGTCCAGGCCCTGCAGCTCGCCCATTTGGCCGCGCATCCGGATTTGTGGGAAGGCCAGACGCTGCGGGCTCTTCAGCTTCTGCGCGAGCACGAGATCCTCGACGAGACGGTCGCCGAAACATTGCGCCGCGACTACGTTTTTTTGCGGCGCGTGGAACACTGCCTGCAGATCCTGGAAGACCGGCAAACCCATTCGGTACCCGACTCCGACGCGGAACGGACCGTACTGGCCCGTCGCCTCTACGGACCCGACGGCGACGCCCGCCGCCTCGGCGCCGACCTCTCCGCCGCCCGCCAACGCGTACACGGAATATTCGATACGTGCGCCAAAACGCCGCCCGTCCCCTTGTCCGAGAGAACGCAGGAGCCATAAACGCGTACGGCGACACTTCCGATGGACAACCGTCTGGAGAGATCTATTAGTCAATGCCGTACTTCTTCAACTTCCGGAGACCGGATTGCCGGTCTCGGGCGCTGGCGTTCTTCAGGTGAATGCCTCGCGCCGAGCCCAGTTGCGCGCGGACGGCGTCCAGAACCTCAAAGTCTCCGATAAGCTGGACCAGCTTCCCGCCGTCCCGTATCTTCCGATAAACTTCCGGCCATTGCGAGCAGTCCGGCTTGCCGGCGCCGGGAACCCACTGAACCCCTTTCAAGGCCGGAATGGCGAGAACCGAATCCACATGCGGAAGCTGCCCCACACCATCCAGATGATAAATGGTATTGGGCAGTTTCCCGCAGGTCGCCGCCAATTCCGGTTTCACAAAAGCGTCGAACATGGCCGGGCCGATCATGTAACAGAAGTCGCATTGCAGTACGTAACTCGGCCGGTCGGAATAGATGCCGGTCCAGTCCGAGTACCCGTGGATATCGGCCTGCAGCAGGCTGTTCAACGCGTTGTAGTAATGATGCCATGCTTCGTGGGCTTCCCACGTGAGCCGCGTCACTTCGTCGGGATGATCGTACAAGTCGAGCAGAAGTTTCTCGCCCGGGCGAAAAGTGGAGAGAATATCGAGATTGCCGCCGATGTCGGTCATGCCCATCAGCACGTTCCCCTCCCATCGCCTGAATCCGGCCGCATAGATGTCGCCAATGCGCCGAAACCACATGTTGTCAGGATCAAAACGGAAGTGTATGTCGCCAATATTCCGATCTACATCGGCATGAAACCACACACGTCCAGTCGAATTATCCAGTCTAGCGCCAAGGAAAGCGGCGATGACCCCCGGGCCGAAACAATCCATGTTGAAATACGGGAAGGAGTCACCCAGATAGCTCAACTGCGACAGTTCGTAGTCGATTCGATCAATGATGCTGTCCGCATGAATCGTTAAGTCCGTGCAGGTGGCCTGCGTCAACAGCGGGGTGTCAGGTTCGGGCCGCGTCGGGCGCCGATCTCGCAGGACAAGAGGTACAACGGGGCGGTCCAGTTCCCCTTGCCACCATTGATGGTATATCGCCCTAACGGTTTTCCATCGGTATTCGTCGAAATCAATACTCATGCATCTCCTTGTCAAACGCCAACCCGCTCCGCTTTGACCGATCCGCATGGATGATGCCGGCACGATACATTCGGAGCGCTTTCCTTTCACTATCATCAAGCGGGCTGCGCGCTCAAGCATAATCTTGAACCGCACAGGAACGCGAACAAAGATGTCCTGTCTTGCGACGGAACGGTCCAATCCGTTCTCGCCGGCGCAATGGTCGACCTGACTCTTCATCCGTTCGGACCGACGCCGCGCAAATCGGCGGGATTTGCCGCTGGACAAGCCAATCCGTTTGCGCTAGTTTGCCTTCCATGAAAAACAACAGAATCGGTTTATTCGGGGGCAGTTTCGATCCGGTGCATTTCGGGCACCTGATGGTCGCGCAGAATGCGATGGAAACCTTCGATCTGTCCG
>CAZYAW010000028.1:0-7573 GCA_964646045.1 uncultured Victivallales bacterium
ACCGGCGCCACCGCACCTTTCCCAGCATAATATGCTGACCATCAACAGATTGTCAACTTCTTTTTCGGATTTCCCAAGATTTAATCACGGATTCAGGAACCCGTAAAAAGGCCCTTGCCATTCCGCGTTCTCGGGCAGGGATTGCCATGCGTAGTTGTCCTGGAACCCGAAGCGCGCATGCGCCATGTGCGGTTGCAAATGCATTTTGCCCAGACAGGCGGTCGCGTAGCCCGCCTCTTGCAGCATATCGGCCAGCGTCGGAATGCTGCGCGGAAAAGGCTTGCCGAACATTTTTTCGTAGATACGGTCGCCAGGCGCGGGAACGTCGTCTTCCGCTCGCTCCCGGATTCACCGGACACGTCGCTTCAGATCTTCCCGTATCCGATAGGAAGCCTCGGCGGTTTTTAAAATCGAGGTGTCGACCGTATGGACGAGCAGTGCGCTTCGGTCATGGTCCAGGCGGGCGGCCGAACCTAGAAAAGGCATGCTGATCTGCGAACGGCCCATGAGCTTGTCCGCATGGCCGGCCGGGTCCGTTTCGCCCGATCCGTTGACAAAGCAAACGATCATTTCGTTCTCGAAAGCGCGCGCCGTCGTGCAGGCGTTCACGAAATGGACTTCGGCCATGCGGTCGTGCTTCAGTCCGTCGCCCGCGTCGCCATACCGCCAGAAGGCCGGACAGACGGCCAGTTCCGCGCCTTGGCGAACCAGTTGGCGGAAATGCTCGGGAAAGGCCAGATCCCAGCAGATCGCCAGGCCGATCCTGCCGAAACGGGTCCTGGCCACCACCGCCTGCGTCCCGGCCTTGACATAGGGTCTCTCCGTCAGCCAGAGATTGACCTTTTCGTAACAGGCGAGCTGCCGACCCTGCGCGTCGAAGTAGTAGGCGCGATTCTTGAGGCCTTGCCTGGTCTTTTCGATGATGGAGCCGGCAATCAGATCGACGCCGTAGCTTGCGGCCATGGCTTGCATGGCTTTGCGGTACTGCCCCTTGTCGTCGGCCAGCTCGACGCGTCCCGCCAGCGGGCCCAGCGCAAAATCTTCCGGAAGCGCCACGATCTGCGCCCGTTGGCGCTTGGCCTGTTTGATATACGATTCTGCCGTGGCCAAGTTGGTTGCGGCGTCGTGCGTGCGTACGGGCATTTGGGCGAGCGCTATTCTGATTTTCATGAGGAACTCCCGAAAGCGTACACGTCGGCGTCTTTGATAATGAATCGCAAGCGGACGGGTACGCCCGCCAGATGACCGATTTCGGCCCGGCCCCGCCAGGTCGCCACGCGATTCAGATCGTCGCCGAATATCTCGTCGCAATCTTTCGCGCCGAAACCGGGAATGCCCGCGCCGGTCGCGTCAAGCTCCATCAGCTCGTCATCGACCATAAGCTGCCATCGGTCCCGAATATCCACTGGAACAGCGCTCCTTTCCGCTCGAACACCTTGACCCATCTGTTTTTCGGCAGGGTTCCCGTCTCGGGGCGCCGCGAGCACACGCCCGGCCAACAACCCCAGCCACATAGCCGCCGCCACGGCTTTCATTTTTCCGTTGCCTTTCATGCTCATGCCCTCTGAGCAGACTCGTCGTTCATATTGTTACGCCTCTTTTCGGTTGCCCGACGTGACGGGCTGCAGTTTTCAAGTCGTCGGGTACCGCATCACGAAGTCGGTTAGTTCGCCCAGATCGGCGGTGGCCACGGCCGTCACGGTATCCGCGCCGCCGTAGTAGACGAAAAGCGTCCCGTCGATTACCACCGCGCTGTTGGGGAAAACGACCATCGGCACCGTGCCCTCTTTCTCCCAGGTCTCTTCCGGCTCCAGGATCGGTTCGGGCGCGCGGGCGACAACGCGCGTGGGGTCGGCGAGATCCAGCATCATGGCGCCCACGCGATAAATCGCATGGTCGGGATCCGGCCCGCCGACCGCGTGATACAACACCAGCCACCCGCGCTCCGTTCGTATCGGCTGCGACGAGCCGCCGATTTTGTAATGCTCCCAGGGGAAGATCGGCCCGGCCAGCGGACGGTCGTCCTCCCAGTGTCGCAGATCCCGGCTGAAGCAGAGGCTGATCCCGGGCCGTTGTTCCGGCGGATACCCGGCAATGATGTCTTCGGCGGGAACATAGGGACTGGGCCGATGCAGCAGGCAGAAACGGCCGCCGATCTTTTCGGGGAAAAGAAGGACATTGGCGTCGAAAATATGCTCGCCGGTCAACGGGCCGAGACGTTGCACGCTTTTGAAGTCCCGGGTCGTGAGCAGGGCGGCCCGCCGCCAGTTCTGCGTCCAGGTCGGCCCTTGCGGGTCTTCGTCGGCGGGAATGCCTTGCGCCTTGGCTCCGGCCGCGAAATCCTCCTTGCCGATAGCGCGGGCCATGTAGGTGACATAGTACGTATCCCCGATCTTCACCATGCGCGCGTCCTCGACCGTGCCCGCCTCGAAGCCGTCTTTCGTGGGACTCAGCCACGGTTCGTCGCTCGCGCGCTCGAACCGGTAGCCGTCTTCCGAAAAAGCCAGGCCCAGGTAGATGGTATTCATCACGGTGCGCGCGGTATAGATCATCACTACCCGCTCGCCGTCGTACCAGGCGGCCGGATTGCGCACCTGCATACGCTCCCAGTACGTGTCGCGCGGCGCGAGAATGGGGTTGCCTTCGTATCGTTTCAGCTTCATGTCGATCCTATTCCTCCTCCGTCAATGACACAAGATTCGCAAACGCCCGCGCGCCTGACTTATGGGTGACACTCGCGATTCTTTTTCGTGATCGCCGAGAGTGCGTCAGTCTCCAAGGAAAGTATTGATGACAAGGTAGGACTTCCTTAAGCCTGATGGCAAGGTTAAATTTTGATCAGTATGATCCCATAGAGTTTGGAATATTGGAAAACCGGGAATATTGCAAGTCTTTGACAGCCGGTGGTCGAGGCTTTATCTTCCGTCTGCCCTGCACGCAGTGCGTTGCAGAATTTCCGACGGAGGGAATGGCCGTTTCGGCTTGCTATCATTGTTCCAACATTCCCCCGTTCCATGATTCCATGGGATGACAGTGGAAAGCGCTCAAGAACTCTGAAAAAGCGTAAACTGTGATGGCTACGGAAGAGTAGGGCGAAAGATAAAGGGGCTCGCGTCTTGATCCCTAACGGTCTTCCGGGGGACGGAGTCGGTAGCCGCCGTCGAGATGGATCAGTTCGCCGGTCGCAATGTTGAAGCCGGGCGAGCATAGCGTGACGCAGAAACCGGCAATCTGGTCGGGGTGGGGAATCAGGCCGAGCGGAGTATAGCGTTTTCTTTTTTCGCGCACGGCCGGGTCGATCGATTCCAGATCGATCAGTTGCGGAACCAACGTGTTGACGGTGATCTTGCGCGTCGCCAGTTCGTAGGCCAGAAAAGCGGTCAACTGGTTCAGGGTCGCCTTGGCGTAGCCGTAGGTTCCATGACTGAACTTGTGCGAACTGGTGGCGGACAAGAACACGATACGGCCGGATCCGTCGGTTGGCATAATGAGGCCGGCGTCGCGGGCCAGCGTGAAGTTGCCGCAGACTTGGCCCTGAAAGGCCTCGCGCATTTCCTGCGGTTCGATCTCGAGCAAAGACCGGTAGCTGCCGCCGGCGCCGGCGACGGCGAGCAGAAAATCGATGCCGCCCAGCGTTCGCCGTACGGCGGCGATGAACGATTCGCACTGCGCGCTGTTCAGGAGATCAAGCTGCATGACGTGCGCTTCGGGCGCGCCGAGGCCGCGGCATTGCGCGGCGACTGTTTCGGCGGCGGCCCTGTCCGAATGATAGGTCAGGGCCAAACGCGCTCCGCGTTGCGCAAAGGCGCGGGCCACAGCCGGGCCGGTCTCGTTGCTGGCGCCGACGATCAGCGCGTGCTTGCCCTCGAAACTCACCGTTGCTTCGCTACAGGTTGTCATGACGGTCTCCTTTGTGCATTTTCGGACAGGACCAGAAAAGAATCAGTAATCCGTAATCAGTCGCGCCCTGCGCGAATGCCTGGCGCCACGCAGTGGCGTTGTTCGAGATCGATCAGCGAAATAGCTCGTCGTCCCCCGCGACGGCGGGATCCGGCAGCTTGAAATAGACTTCTTCGCCGGTCGGCTCGGGAAACTCGTGCAACAGCAGGTCCAGGTCGGGCGCGGTGCGGGGGGCGCGGCCGGGGCTCCAGGCCTTGATGCGGCACAGGTCTCGCCGATCTGACCGGCGCAGCGCTGGGTGTCCTCCCATCCCTCGCCGTTGCCCGCCGCTCCCGTAATGAGCAATCCGGTGCGCTCCCGGTCCAGCAACCGCGCGGCAATCCGGCGCGGCATAACGGTCAGCCGATCGTCGGACTGCAGTTCGCAGAGAGCCAGTTGCGCCATGCAACGCTCGAATAGCCGGTAGACATGCACGATGGCATGACGCTCCGCCGCTTCGCCGTTCTGCGACTTGTTGCGGTCGCCGTGCCCGCCTGTCCAAACCGCCTGGTCCCAATCGAGCAGCGACGCATTCTGAATGGTCCATTGCTTGCCGCACCGTTCCTGCTTCAGGAACTGCAGCAGTGCGGGGTCGGGGGCGGCGCGGTAGAGTTCCATGAAAGCCTCGTTAATGCCCAGCGGCGTGAACACCGGAGCCGTCGGCCGACGCGCCCAGTTGGCGACGATGTAGGCGGCCTGTTTGCGGGCGGCCGCGAGCGAAGTCGCGCGGCCGTGGAGGCGATAGTCGGCGGCGAGCATGAACGCGATTTCCGCCGGCCGTGTTTTCGGCTCGCGCAAGGGCGCCGTACATTCCGACAGTCGCGGAAGAGGCGGCGTGCCGTGGCCTACAGCGCCATCTTCGACGTACAGGGTCGCCTGTTGCCGGATCGGATCGAACGCGAGGCAGAAGGAACACCATGTCAGCATGGGCAGGGCGACGCCGGTCCGCTGCCCGTTGAGCCGCAGCTCGCCGTCACGGCCGGCGGCCTCGACGCAGACCTGTTCGGCGCCCGAGGCGTCCCTCACCAGGGCGCGAAATCCCGGCGGCCTGCCACTGTAGACGCCGTCCAGCATCGCCTTGACGGGATGGAAGCATGTCGCCAGCCTGAACGCGATCGCGAACGGCCTGCGCCCGACGGGGGCCAGATCCCGCGCAAGCCCCATCCTTCCGCGCGGCCCCATGAATTTGATCGCGTGCAAACACATGTCGGCCGTGCCGTCGAAGTTTCCCCCGACGCCGGCCATGATCTTGCCGGGATCCACCGTCGCGTCGATACTCCAGCCCACGGGCAGTTCCCGCGCCACGGAGAAAACATCCGCGACCGCCGCCCGGCGCCACTTTCCCGGGACTGTGTCCTTGACTTGCGCATCCATGTTCAAACGTCTCCTTTGCCCGGCTCACCGCTTTCCCGGCCTCGCTGGCAATGCACGTCGACAATCATCGCAGCACGTTCTCCATGATCTCGATCCGTTGCCGATAGAGCAGATAGACCGAGCCATCCTGCACTTTGAAGGCATAGCCGTCGAAATCGTCCGTCAACACGTCGACCACAGATTCGTTTCGCATATCCCAAAGTTCCAACCGCTTGGCCTGGCGCATCAGAAAGCGGCCGGGAATGCCGCTGTAGCAGAGTCCGGAGCGTTTTTCGGGGAAGACGCGCATGGCGTCGAGCGCGGGAACGCGGGGCGTGGCGCTCTCCATCGCAAACCAGAGCGAATAGCCCCGGTCGAACGGGCCGACGCACTCGCAGAGAAAGGCTCCCTCGCCGAGCGCGCCGACCACCTTGGCCCGGTTCGCGCCGGCGGGGGCTTTCCCCCGCCAGGCGACCGCCAATGTCGCCGGATCGATGACGGCGAAAAAGCAATCGGTCGATGCCGGTGCGCAACTGCGACAGTCCGCGTCCATGGTCGTACCGCACAGAAGGGCCTGGGTCTCGGCATCGAACGCCAGGCTGACCATCTGCTGATCGGGCAGCGGATTCCGGGCATAAGCGGCGCACCCGATTTGCGTATCGTACCGCGTCAGGGTGGAGCCCAGCGAGCCGTAGGGCGTGCTGCATGCGTAATAAAGGCAGCGGCCGTCGTCCGCGCCCGCCACCGGCCGCATGGCATGCGGCGGCGCGGCCACCACGCGTGGATTCTCGGGAAAATGCGGATGTTCGGCCGGATCGTATTCCACCAGCTCGCCGCCGGTGTAGGCGGCCATGTACACCTTGCCGTTGAGCTTCCAGGTCAGCAGGATCTCGCCCCCGCCGGGGGCCGCTTTGCCGCAATCGTATCCCTGACCGGTGCGGAGATTCGCTTCCCAGAATCGCTGGGTGATAAAAGGCGTCCCCAGAAGACGGTCTTCGTCGATCCGGCAGAGACAATCGACATGGCCGATGGAGTCCGTATCCAGCCGGCGGGTCATCTCCAAATCGCCGCTCTCGGCGTCGAACCGGTAGAAAAAGCCGTACTTGTTCACAGCCACGATTTTGCCTCCGGAGCCAACCCGGATGCCTTGAATCGTCCCCTCGGGAACCGTGCATAGCCGTCTGACCGCGCCGGTCTCCAGATTCCAGCGGCTGACATCGATGTGGCCGTCCCGGCCGCTGCCGCCCCAGACGGATTGGCCGATCCTCTGAAACCAGGTGGCCTCCGCGTCCGGCTGCGGGCCTTTCAGGAACTCTCTCGTTCGGGGATCGTACCATCCCCGATGCGGGAAATACGGTCGTCCATCGGCGTCGCAAACCAGCCGGTAGCTGGTGCCCCCGCTCGTCTTGTGACCGCCGAGATTCTCGGCGATGCGGCTGGCGGATAGACTTTCATCCTGCGGATTCCAGCGCAGCAGCGTCTCTCCGGGCGTATGCAGGACAAAGGTGTAACTGCCGTCGCCGTTGGGAAAGTGCGTGCGCATGTATTTCTCCGAAGCAAAATCCCGATGGATTTGTACGGTTTCCCGGCTGCGGATATCGAACGAAAAGGCGACGACCACGCGTTCGGCCATATCGTGAGCCAGGGCGAAGAGCTTCTCGGTTTCCCGGTCCAGCGCCATGCCCTGAAATACCAGCGCGTCGGGAGCGCCAGTCGGGTATTCCTCGAAATCGCCGCTGCCGATCGAGAAGCGAATGACGCGGGACAAGCTGCCGCAGAGCCACAGTGTGTCGTCGTCCTCCTGCACCGCGCTGTAGAAACCGCCGTGACGTTTGTCGTTGAAACGGTAGACGCGCGCGTCTCCGGCCTCCGTCACGAGCGCCGCCAGGCAGCCGACATTCGCGTTCCAGGTGGAAATCCAGAAGCGCTCGTTGCCCTCGGCATCCGGCGACAGGGCCAGCAGCGGCGTATTCACAAAAGGATCGCGTCCCGGCGGAATGGCAACCCGTATTCGTTCTTCGTGCGGTGGATGGATCATAGGGAAAGACACTCCTTCCGTAACTACTCAGGGATTCAGACAAGTGTTGCTCTCGATCCTCATTCGAGTGCAACCGATCAGAAGGCGCTTTTCAGGCGGCGCGGGCCCCCGCCCGCCGGGAACGGCCTGAAGGTGCGCTTTCATGGAGGGAGACGGTAGCCGAAACGGGGCGAAGGCGTCAACACGAATGTCATGGTGCGGCGCAGAAAACAATGGGCGTAGGTTCGAACGTCACGTATGCCC
>CAZYAW010000029.1:0-5855 GCA_964646045.1 uncultured Victivallales bacterium
CTCTATCCCAGCCAGCACGGAGCCTACTCGCTGGGCACGAAACTGATGGAAAACGTGCCGACGGTCGGCGACGTCTTCCACCGCTGCGGCTACCGCACGGCGCTGGTCGGCAAAGCCCATTTCCAGCCGCTGGCCGGCACGGAGGAATATCCTTCCCTGGAATCCTATCCGATCCTGCACGACCTCGATTTCTGGCGCCGTTTCCATGGACCGTTCTACGGGTTTCAGCATGTGGAACTGGCGCGCAACCATACGGACGAAGCGCATGCGGGCCAGCATTACGCCTTGTGGATGGAGGAACAGGGGCACAAGGACTGGCGTCGCTATTTTCAGCCCGTGCGCCCGCGTTCGCAAGCGGGCGAGCCGTGGGAGATTCCCGAGGAGATCCACTATAACGCCTGGATCGCGAATCGAACGCGCGCGCTGATGAAGCAATACCGCGAACGCAACGAGCCCTTTTTCCTGTGGGCCAGCTTCTTCGATCCCCATCCCCCGTACATGGTTCCCGAACCGTACGCCGGCATGTACGATCCCGCCAAGGTCACCGTACCCGAACATCGCGAAAACGAATTTTGCGACAAGCCGCCCTACTTCCAGCTCTCGCAACAGAAGCACCCGGATTTCAGCGCGTTCCAGGAACCCGGCGGCCATGGCATCCACGGAGCGGGCTCCCATCTGCGTGCGCGCGAGGTCAAGGCCAAAAACATCGCCGCCATGTACGGCATGATGACCATGCTGGACAAATACGTGGGCCTCATTCTGGACGAGATGGAGGCGCTGGGCCTGACCCGCGAGACGCTGGTGTGCTTTACCTCCGATCACGGCGACTTCTGGGGCCAGCACGGCCTGACGGCCAAGGCTATTCATCACTACGAAGATCTGCTGCGCGTACCGCTGCTGGTCAGTCAGCCCGGCGTGGTTCCGGCCGGGCGCGTTTCGGATTCGCTGCAATCGACGGTTGATCTGGCGCAAACGTTTTTGAGCATGAGCGGTCTGCCCGTACCGCGCACCATGGCCGGCGTCGATCAGCAGACGGTCTGGACGGGACGCGTGGCGAACCTGCGCGAACATGTAGTCGTGGAAAACCAGCATCAGCCCACCACGATGAACCTGCGCACCTATATCACGCGGCGCCACAAAATAACCGTCCACTTCAACCAAAAGTACGGAGAAATGTACGACCTCGAACAGGATCCAGGCGAATTCGTCAACTTGTGGGATCGTCCCGCCTGTCGCGAGTTGAAGGAGCGACTGCTGCTGGAGTTTCTCTACGCCGAAATGGCCAAGGCCCCGCTGCCCATGCCCCGCATTGCCGGCGCCTGACCGCCCCATGCCGGCCTTTTTCGCAGGGAGGCAATCGCCACAAAGAGTCGCAAGAATTCACAAGAGAGACGTAACTACTCAGGTATTCGGAAGGAGTCAGAATATGACATGCGAACCGGACTACCGCCATTTTGCCGCCGTGATGCGTAACGAACGACCGGCACGGCTGCCGCTCTACGAGCACATTGTCAGTCCAGGCATTATGGAAAGAATCATGGATACGCCGTTCGCGGAACTGGCGAACGGCGACCGGGCCGACCGGGCGGAGTATTTTCGTCATTTCGTCCGATTTTTCCGCGACAACGCCTACGACACCGTCTCCTACGAAATGTGCATCGGCGCGGCCATGACCGGTCGCTCGGCCCTGACGGGCGGACAGGGTCCGATCCAGACGCGTTCCGATTTCGAGGCCTATCCCTGGCGGGCCTGGCCCGACCGCTATTGGAGTCTGGCCCGGCCGCATTTCGACGCCCTGGTCGCGGCTCTGCCGGCCGGCATGAAGGCGGTCGGCGGCGCGGGCCATGGCGTGTTCGAGCTGGCGGAGTCGCTGGTGGGGCTGGAACATCTGCCGTTCATGGAGGCCGACGATCCCGAGCTGTACAGAGATCTGTTCCAGGCGATCGGCGATGTGATGACGACGATCTGGCGCGAATTCATGACAGGTTACGGCCGCCATTTCGTCGCCTGCCGCTTCGGCGACGATCTCGGGTTCAAGTCGTCCCTGCTCACCAATCCCGGCACCGTGCGCCAACACATTCTGCCGCAGTACCGGCGGCTCATCGATATCGTCCACGGCGGCGGCGGTCGCTTTCTGTGGCATTCCTGCGGCTGCATTTTCGAGATTATGGACGATGTCATCGCCCTGGGCATCGACGCCAAGCATTCCAACGAGGATTCCGTCGCCCCCTTCGCGGACTGGATCGCCCGCTTCGGAGACCGCATTGCGTTGCTGGGCGGATTCGACATGGACTTCCTGTGTTCCGGCAGCGAGGCCGAGATCTTCGAGACCGTGCGGGAACAAGGCCGACAGTTCCGCGCGACCGCCCGCGGCTACGCGCTGGGCTCGGGCAATTCGATTCCCGACTACGTGCCGATCGCCAATTATCTGGCCATGCTGCGGGCCGCCCGCGCCATTCGGGACGAGGAGCGAGCCGGATAATGGGCCGGGTAGCGCCGCAAACCGGTTGACGACTACGAATTACGCCTGAAGGCCATCGTCCGTAGTCGTTTTCCGCTCCTTTGCCCTGCGGGCCGCTGATTTCCGACCTCTTGGGTTACGGGCGACAGCCCGCCTTAAGCACAATCAATGACGATGCGATAAGAGGCCAGAAAGGTTTCGCCGGCTTCCATCCGTATAATGCCGAGTTTGGTTAAAATATCACCATTATGATGCACGGTATCGTCACAACCAATCCACGGCTCAATGCAAACATAAGGCGCTCCAGGTTTAGCCCAAATACCCAACTGCGGGAAATCAGGAAATTCCAAGATAAGGCGTGTATCGCTTTTCCTGGAACACAACGCTAGTTTCCTCGACTTGAGATCGAGAAAAATCAAGGCGTCCCGATCAAAGACATTCCTGTCTAGCGGAAGTATTCTCTCTTTCTCCAAGCATGGTTCCGAATCGGTCGACAGAAGATGATCGGCGTTCAGAACATACACGCCGGCCGTTTCTTCACGTTCAAACTCTATAAAGTAATCTTCAATACAGTCTTTCTCTTGCCAGTCCAAGGCAAACCCAGGGTGTCCGCCCATCGAGAAAGGCATCACTCCCTCTCCATGGTTCTTGACTTTAAAACTAATGTCCAGACTATGGCCGCTCAGGGTATATTTGACCTCCAGCGCAAAATCAAAGGGATACACCGCCCTGGTCTCCGCCGTCGGCAAAAGTTGATACACAAGAGTATCGTCTCCTTGGTCGGTAAGCTCAAAATCCATCTTTCGAGCAAATCCATGCAGGCCCAGTGGATAGGTCTTGCCATTAAACGAATAGTGGTCGTTTACAAGTTTCCCGACAATGGGAAAGAGCAGCGGCGAATGACCGTCCCAAATGGCGGGATCAGCCTGCCAGATATATTCTCTGCCGGCAGCAGATCGAAGGCCGCAAAGTTCCGCGCCACATTTCTTAACGGTCACCGTAAATGCCGAATTTGAAATAGAGTTTCTCATGGTTCCTTTCCTGTGAAGATGTGTACCTGAGTCGTTCCTGGCACACTCCGATCCGCCGGATATTGCCGGCGCCTCTGCAACCTTCAAAAACGTCTCAGACCTCCGCGTTTTCAGCGGGGAAAAGGTAGTGCGGTTGACCGGTCAGAGACAGACGGGGCGCCGCAGGCGTCGCGAGAGGCTGTACCTCGCCCAGCGCATTTTCGATGCGGGCGCAGCGGAAGGGCGCCTCCCAAGACACGGGGGCGCCGACGCTGTAGGCCAGGGCCCATTCCCGGCCGTCGCTGCGCCGGAAGCGCAACAGGCGCGCGGCGTCGGTGTCGTCGGCGCCGAGCCCGACATACTGGCTGTCGCCGATCCGCTCGAGAAAAACGCGCAGCATGTGAAAGGCCGGTCGCGCGCGCCACTGCCGCGGGTCTTCGTTGTCCACCAGCCCGAACCCGCGCGCCACCAAGCGCCACCAGAACACCCGTTCCACCATCCCGGAACAGAGCGCGATCGTCAAATAGCGCAGCATGAAGACGGCATAGTCCTCTTCGCTTACACTGGGATCGTTGCGTCGCGGACCGGGCGACACATAGGGCGAGCCGACCGGCGAGTACACCCCCGTACCCTGCAGCGGCCAGTTGACTTCGGAAACAATCAGGCGATCCGCGCATTGCGGCGCCCAGCGGGCCATGGCGCGTCCGAGCGCGAATTTTTCCAACGCGGCGAAGGGACCCTGCCGATTTTCGGGCGCGCCGCGCCGATCCACATAGAGGTGCAGCGACAGCGCCTCGAACTGCAAATCGGGCGGCATGGCCCGCAGCGCCGCCATGGTCGTGGGACAGTCGAAATCGATGACGGCCGGTCCCGTCCACTTGATGTGCGGCCACCGCGCGCGGGCCGCCTGCGTGCCGCGCAGCAGCCGCCGATAGTCGTCCATCTCCCAGACGCCCCACTTGACCCGGTTAATGGCATGCCCGATTTCGATGCGATCCGCAAAATCGGCCACGCCGTCCACCGCGGCGTCGACAAACTCGCGCCAGCGTGCCTCGTCCGTCACCGCCCGCCGATCCTGGACCAGCGCGAAGGAAACGGAGCGGCCCGCCTCGTGCATTTGGCGGGCGGCACGGGCGGCGAACCGCCATGCGTCCGGCGTTTCGTGCGCGTAAAAGCGGATCAGAACCGGAATCGCGCCCAGTTGTCGCAAGAGTTCGTATTCGCGCTCCCATGTGGCAACCCGCGGCTGGAC
This sequence comes from uncultured Victivallales bacterium, assembly GCA_964646045.1. Classification (GTDB taxonomy): domain Bacteria; phylum Verrucomicrobiota; class Kiritimatiellia; order UBA8416; family SLMC01; genus CAZYAW01. The sequence continues at coordinate 4,724 of CAZYAW010000029.1, forward strand.
GGCCATGCCGACGCGCTCGGCCATGCGCACCGGCGCGCGCCAGCAGGTTTTCAGCAGCCGCCGATATTCGCGCCAGACGACGGGCGCGCCGCGCAACGCGCCGGCGGCCACGGCCGCATGGCGCCCGGCGGCAAAGTAGCGGGCGCGCTCCTTGCGCCGCAGGGCGCTGACGGCCTGTTCGGAGCGTTCGTCCCAGATCCACATCTCCTTCTCCGACGGATATTCCGTCCGCGACGCCGCCCGGCGCCGATTGCGGCGCGTGCGCCACGGGTGGCGCAGATGGCGGGTATCGGCCAGCAGGGCGTAGGCTTTGCGGTGAAAGCGCTCCCGCGCGCGCAGGCGGTCGGCCGGCGCCGCACCCGCATACATGTCCAGGAACACGCGCCACAGGTCGGAGGGCAGGTACAGGCGAGAAAGATCGCGGGCGCGCTGCTCGACCGACAGTGGACCATCCTGCCAGCGCGCGCGGTTGAGATCGGCAAACTGCACGTCGCGCCATTGACCGTCGGCGGCGCGGCGCAGCAGAATGTTCTGATTGCCGAGATCGCGGTGCATGAAACCCGCCTCGTGCATGGGCCGCACGGCGTCGGCGACCGCCTGCATGAGTTCCAGGAACGTGGCGCACAGCGGTTCCCGCGTGAAAAGAGCGATGAGCGCGTCCTTGAAGGAAATCAGATCGGGCACGTAGCGAGTCAGAAAATAGCTTTCGCGCAGGCGGCGTCCCTGCCATTTTTCCAGGAACCCGACGGGGTCCGGCGTGCCGAGGCCCCGCGCCCGCAACGCGCCGGCCGCCCGCCAGGAGCGACAGGCCTTGCCGCCCCGGATACGGTCGCTCCAGTCCTTGAGCGCCGACTGCGGACCGAAGCGCTTGACGGCCAGCTCGAGGGGGCGCTCCCCGCAGACGACGGGAATGCGATAAAGACGGTTGCGCCCCAGCGAAAGCGTGACGGCCTGCGCGCTCTCCTCCCATGCGCGCAGACCGCTCAGCCGTTCCACGAAGGCGGCATCGCGAAAACCCGGCGCCAGCATGCCGCGATAGGGTCCCGCCAGGATCCAGTTCGGGTCGGTTTCTTTCATAGCGGCCCACCATGCCCGTTCGACCGGCCCGGGTCAATTTTTTAAAGCGGCCCGC
>CAZYAW010000030.1:0-13872 GCA_964646045.1 uncultured Victivallales bacterium
GCTCTCTTCGTCGTCCACAATCAGAACGATCAGTTCCTCGTCCGACGGCATATCCCGACCCCTCGCCTCAAACATGAATAAGCGCAACGATTTCCATAAAGATAGGAACAATCGCAGTCGCTGTCAAGCCCCGAAAGAATGGCCCGAAAGAGCGGGTGCGGCGGCGCGGCTTTTCCATCTGCGATGCGCCCACAGGTACTGTTCCGGGCAAGAGGCCATGGCGGCTTCCAGTTCCCGGTTAATACGCTCCAGAATGGCGCGTACATCCGCCGCGCGGTTGCCGGTAGGACGGTGGAGAATGGGCGGCCCGGCCAGGAAACGATAGCGCATGGGGCCTTCGCGCAAACACACCCCGAAACACAACGGGGCTTTGGTGACCAGATGCAGCAGTGCGGGGGAAGCGTGCATGGACGCAGGCCGGCCGCAGAAGTCGAGCAGCAGTTGGTCGCCTTTGGCGTGCTGATCGCCCAGCAGCGCCAGAATGCCGCCCGATTTAAGAACGCCGAAAAAACGGCCGGCATCCGCGTCGCGCATGGGGATCAACTGAAAATTCGCGGTGGTTTTGAGATCCAGGATCAAGCGGTTGGTGAGCGGGTTGCGCATGTCTTTGGCGATTCCGACCACCGTTTTGACGCGGCTCAGATACTGAGCGGCGATTTCCCAGTTGCCGATATGGCCGGATACCAGGATGAGGCCCTGTCCCGGTTTTTCGAGGAGGGCCAAGGTTGCGGGATGGATGCCCGATTCGACATGCGGTTCGACGCTGTTCTTGCGACCGGCGTCGAGGGCTTCGGCGATCATCGTCCCGAAATGGACGAAGGACGCTCGCGCAATGCGGTCGGCTTGCTGTCGCCCGTTCGCCAGGCCGCAGGCCAGAATATTCTCCTGGGCAATGCGGCGCCGTTTTCGGTCGAGTACGTACCACAGCGCGCCCAGCTTTCCGGCCCAACGCGCGCCGACGCTCGGCGGGAGCCGGCGGAACAGGGCGAGTCCCGCGCGCAGAGCGTAAAACTCGGCGCGATGGCGCAAGCGCAGGAGAAAAGAGCGCGGACGGGATCGCCCCCCACCCTTTCTTATGCGCGGGGGCGGCGCATGGGCGATGGCGGGCATCGTCAGGCCAGGCGCGCGGCCAGAAAGTCGGCCAACTCGCCGACCGTGCGCACACGCGCGATTTCCTCGGCGTCGAACTCCAGTCCGAAGCCCTGCTGGATGTCGTAGATCAAATCGAGAATCGCCAGGGAATCGAAACCCATTTCCTCAATACTGGACGCGGCGCCCACGGTGTCCCAGTTAACATTGGCCTGCGAGGCCTGCCGCATGATGGCGCGCAAGCGGTCCATGATTTCGGTGTGGTTCATAGCACTATACTCCATAGGGGTCGGAATTGGGGACATCGGCGATCTTCGAAAAATCCGGTTGCGTGGAGGCGACCGCTCGCAGGTCGTCGCCCCGATTCTCGAACGGATTATTTTTCGGATCGTACAAGGCTTCGGGCGCCGCCTTGGGCTTGCGGCGGAACAGTTTTCCGAAAAAATTGCTAAAAAAATGGCCGACCCTGCGGGACCATGGCGGTTTACGCAGTTTTTCGAGCCGACGAAATCCCGCGAGCAGCTCTTCCGGCGAAAAATCCTTGCGGTGAACGTTCTCCTCCAGCTCCAGCTCCAGTTTTTCGGTTTCGGAGTCGCGTTCGACGATGGAGGCTTCGACATATTGCCAGCCCAGCTTGCGGGCCGCCATCAGACGGCGATGCCCGGCAATCAGCTCGTTGTTGCGCGTCAGCGAAAGGGGGTTGAGCTGACCGTGCTCGCGCATGCTTCTGGCCAGCGAGTCGATGTCGCCGATATCTCGGCGCACCCGTTCGCGGATGACAATGGAATCGACAGGGACTTTCATGGCGCCTCGAACAAAAGGGTTATGCAGAAAAAATCATGACACTGTCAAAGTCGCGCTCATCCAAGCAAATGGCGGACCGTTTGACAAGTTCTTTTAACTATGGCCGCACAATTCGGTTGAATTCGCAATTCGGAACAGGCCTTCAGCCTGTTTTGTCAATACACAAGCTGGATGCGTACCGCCGTAGCTTCCTGGCGAAGGCGTAAGCTTGCGCTACTGTGGGTCAATCCAACCGCATGGCACGGCCATAGTCTTTCATAAGAAAAAACGCCCGTCGGCGTTTGCCGACGGGCGTTGCAACTTCCGGTTCCGCGAAAACGGATTCCCGCCTATTTCTTGGCTTCTTCGGTCTTGGCGACCTTCCAGGGCAGGCGGGCGCCGATCACGACATCGCCGCCGAACTCGTAGGCGCCGATATCGCGGGCCTTGCCGACCGCCTTGACGGGTCCGTCGGTTTCCACTCCGGCGTCGATCGCCGGACTGCCTTTCTTGAGTCGGAAATCGCTGCCGCGCAAATCTTCAAACAACGGGTCGGCGACCACCGTGCCGTTCTCCGTCAGCTTGTTGGCCTTGGCGAAAGTCACGAGATCGCCCTTGCCCAGTACCTGGCCGCCGCCGCCGACATTGTACAGCAGGTTGTTTTCAAAGACAAAGCCCTCATGGGCTTCCATATTGAACAAAGGCTTGCCGCGGCAAACGATGATGTTGTTGCGGAAAGTCAGGTTCTTGGAGCGCGGCCTTATGCGCAAGATATTCTGCAACGCGTGGTTGTGCGGGATCAGATTGACGAGGGTGTTGTTCTCGACAAGAATATCTATGCCGGGATCGAAAATGATCTCGCGCCAGCCGGAATCGCGCGGGCCCTTGTAGCCGTTGCTGTGAATGACATTATTGCGGATGACCGAGTTCTTGACCGTGGCCGAGAGGCTGATGCCCTGGGCGTTGCCGAAAAACAGGTTGTTTTCGACCAGCATGTTCGTCACGCCCCCGCGCAACTGCAAGGCGCTGTTGCCGCGATTGTGCATGGAGGTGTTGTTGCGAATGACGGCGTTGTGGCAGCCTTCGGCCACATACATGCCGTGCGAGCGCTTCTGGTTGCGAAACACGTTGTTCTCAATGGTCAGGAAGGGGACTCCCTGCGCAAACAGGCCTTGCTCGCGACTGGCCGAATGCACTTCGCAATTGCGCACCGTGATGTGATGGCCGTACTTGCCGTTCATTCCGCGCCCGAAACGAAAGCCGCGTACGCCGGCCACGACCTCGAATCCGTCGAAAACGATCCAACTGTAGCCGTTGTCGCTCAGGCCGAACTCCAGGCCGGGAACGACGATCTTGACGTGTTCGTTCTCATAGTTGCGCAGGGTGATGGGCTTGCCTTTTTCGCCGCTGCACACCGGGGCCAGCGAGATATGATTGCTCACTTTGGGACTATACGTGCCTGCGCGGAAATGCAGGGTGTCGCCCGGCATAAGTTCCTTGACCGCCCGACCCGGATCCTTGAAGGGTTTTTCCAGAGTGCCCGGATTGTTGTCGTTGCCGTCCGGGGCCACATAGAAATCGGCGGCCCACAGGCTGCCGGTCGCGAAAACGCCCGCCGCCAACATGGTGAATAACTTCCCGAGTTTCGACTGCATGCTCTCCTCCTTATTAAAGATTCCCGGATATTGCCGCACCGCCGCCGCCGCCGGGAATTCGACAGCCGCAGAGTGAAAAAAATAATAGTGTCAGTGAATTGTTAGTGTTTCCCGCCGCGCTTGTCAAGAGAGGAAATGCATTTTTTTATTTGACATTCGAAGGCGGACGGGCGACGGTTTGCGGTTGCGGGCGAACTGTGTGCATACGCGGGTGGAGGCGACGAGATGAGGAAGAGCGAAATCGGGGCGATGTTTGTCGCAAGTGTTTTTTCTGTAGCAGGTTGTATTGGAAATAAACCGCAGGGAGGGGTCGTGGAAAGCAAGGACAACGAGTATCCGCAAGTAAAAATGGAAACGTCGATGGGCACGATGGTGCTGGAACTGTGGCCCGACAAGGCCCCGAAAACCGTGGAAAATTTTCTGCGCTATGTGGACGACGGGTTTTACGACGGACTGATTTTTCATCGCGTGATCGGCAATTTCATGATTCAGGGCGGCGGTTTCACGACGGAAATGCGTCAGAAGCCCGCCCGTGAAACGATTGTCAACGAGGCGCGGGCGGATGTATCCAATCGGCGGGGTACGCTGGCCATGGCGCGCACGCCCGACATTCATTCGGCGAGTTCCCAGTTTTTCGTTAATGTCGCGGACAACACCTTTCTCGACCATCGGGGGCCGGAGCCGGAAACATTTGGCTACGCCGTGTTCGGCCAAGTAGTCGAGGGCATGGACGTTGCGGATCAAATCTCCAAAACGCCGCGGGGGCCGTTGGGCGCTTTCCAGGACGTGCCCCTCAAAAAAGTGGTGATCGTCAATATGCGCCGGGTTGCGCGCTGAGCGCGCGGGACGGCGCCGTTCTGCGTTCGCAGGGGCGCAGGTCGGTAAGAACCTCGTAGGCCACCGTTTGCCGCCGGGCTGCCATTTCGTCGGCCCACAGCGCTTCCGCGCCCTGGCGTCCGATCAGAACCACTTCGTCGTCCGGCCGCACATCGGTGGCCGCGCCCGCGTCAACGACGGTCCAGTTCATGGTCACGCGTCCGACCACCGGACGTCGCCGGCCGCGGATCAGAACCTGACCGCCTGTGCCGAGCAGCCGCGAAAAGCCGTCGGCGTAACCGACCTCGATGGTGGCCAGACAGGTTTCCGTTGCGGTCACATAGGTTCCGTCGTAACTGACGGGCGTGCCGCGCGCGACGGATTTGACCTGCGCCACGCGTGTTTTCCATTCCAGACAGGGTTGCGTGGCCACCGGCCGCGCGGCCTGGGCGACATCGCCCGCATAGCCGTACAGCAGAATGCCGGCCCGCACTCCGTCGAAGTCGGCCTCCGGATGATGCAGTATGCCGCCCGTATTGGACAGGTGGCGGAAGGCGATCGGGAAACCGGCCGCCTGGAACTGGGCGCAAGCCTGACGAAAGCGCCGGATTTGCAGGCGCGAAAAGGACGGATCGTTGCCGCCGGCCGCCAAGTGCGAGCACAATCCGCTCAGTTCCAGTTCGGCGCCGGCGACCAGGGCGGACAGTTCCCGGCAGGCGCCGTCCCAGGCGAGGCCCAGACGGCCCATGCCGGTATCGAGTTTGGCGTGGCATTGCAGGGGGCGCCGCAGGCCGCTGGCGCGAACGGCCGCCGCCAGGGCGCGGGCGTGATCGGCGTCGATCAGGGTGGCCGTCCAGTGTTCGCGGATGGCGGCGGCGACATGGGCGGGACGCAGGGGGCCTAATAGTACGATGTTGGCGGCGGGCAGGACCTGGCGCACTTGCGCGGCTTCGGGAGCGTGCACCACGGCAAACCAGCGCACGCCCCCGGCGTGCGCGATGCGACAGGTCTCCGGCAGGCCGTGTCCGTAGGCGTTGGCCTTCACCACGAAGACGATCTCGGCAGTCGCCGGCAGTGCGGCCCGTAGTCGGCGGATGTTGTCGCGTAGCGTTTCCGCATGAAGTTCGGTCCAGGAATGCATCGGTGTCTCTCCATTCGCCCCGCCGCCCGGGTCAGCTCCAGCAGAATCGGCGGGACAGCCTAGGCTCGGTGCGGGCGCGCTCCATCATCATGCCGGCCGGCATCTCGACGAGCACGTCTTTAGAATCGGCTTTGTCCATTGTTTTCTTTCGACAGCCGTGTCAGGGCCGGCGAATGCGAATCTGTACGGTCGGAGCGGAGCGCGGCGCAGAGGAGCGGATGGCGGCGTCCGGCGTACTGGGGAAGTAGTAGGGTGGCGGGTGGTAACGCGGAGGGGAGGCGACGGTAACGCCCCGATCATCCCAGGTGAATCCGGTAGCGCGGGTTGCAAAACGGGAGGGAACGATTACCGGTCGCAATTTTCCATCGGATCCGTCCGTCAGCCAAACCACTTCGTATGCGGTCGGATAGCGATATTCCGTGCCGTAATGAAAGGAAGGCCGGCTGCGCGTCGCACGAGCTTCGGCTTGAGCCTGCCGTTCCGCCCGGCGGGCCTGTGCGGCCGCCGCGCGCTGCGCCTGTGCCGCGGCTTCCTGCTGTTCTCGCGCGTGTCGGGCCCATTCCTCCCGGCGACGCCGGGTCTCGTTCTGTTGACTCCATAGTCGGGCCAGCGCCTCCTTCTCCTCGGGTTCGGCGGCCGGGATGGCTACAGCAGATCCGTCCGCCGTCATCTCGACGGTGACGGTCTCGGTCCCGATGGCGACGACCGACCCTATCGCATTGGAGGTTGCGAGGGGATCTCCGACGCGCACATTCCAGTAGTCTCCCGTTTCCATACAGGCGACGACGGCGCGTCGTCCTTCGACTTCCAGCGGTTGGCCCATTTCCAGCGTTCGCAGGGCGCCGTCTTCGCTACGCAGAATCGCTCGACCGCCCTTGCGTTCCTGCCAGGCGTTGACGGACGCTACAAACACTTTTTCCGCGGAAGGCTCGAAAGCGATCAGGCGGTAGACGCCCAGTCGTTCGCCCACCCTGACGAAACGGGTTCCCCCGTCGCGATGATTGAAGGACAGCGACCATTCTCCGTTGGCCCGCTGCGTGTAGGCGGTGAACAGATAGTCGAACACGTCGGCATGGATGCGGTAGGCCCGCCATGTGCGCACTGGCGCCGCCGCCGTTTCGGCGCCGGACGGCCACGGCTCCGCCGCGGCGTTCGCCACGAGCGGCGCCATACCCAAGCGTAGAAAAAATAGAAAAGCGATTAGACCTTTCATGGTTATTAAAAGAGTAGCCGCAACGGCGGCCCTTGGCAAGTCATAAAAAGACCGGCGGTCGCCCGGATTATGCGGCGCCGTCGAGGACGCGTCGGCGGTGTCGTTCGGTCAGGCGCGCCAGTTCGTCGATCTGATCTTGGTCGAGTTCCGTCTCGTAGGGTCGGGCCATGGCCTCGTTGGCCAGCCGTTCCGCCTTTTCGTCCAGCCGGTGCGCCCCCGCGGCCGCCCAGTTGTCACGAGTCTGCCGGCACAGCAGAGTCGGCATGAATATCTCCTCGCGAAAATGGTCCAGCGTATGGTCCTCGCCCAGATACGAGCCGCCAATGCCCACGGCGCGCACCGTCGCGCGGGCCAGGGTGTCGTCGTTGATCGCCACGCCGCGTGCATGGCGGCGCACGTAGGCGATCATTTCGTTGTCGATCACCGCCTGGGCCGGTGAAAAAGTCAGTTCCGACTCCAGTTGGCCCGCCGCCCAGACATTGGAGATCCCGGCCGCCAAATGCGTGGTGAATCCGAACATTTTCTCCAAAGCCGCCTGCGCGTCGGGATTCATCGACTCCGTGGAAACCCAACTGGCGGACGGGAGCTTGTAAAAACGGCCCATGGCGGCGCTGATTTCCGCCAGCAACGCATTTTCCGGCCCGCCGGTTACCGCAATGGCCGTGCGCATGTCGAACACATGGGCCAGACCCAAATTGAAGAGGCAGGGCCGGCCGGGTTCCAGAAGCTGGTTCACTGCGATGCCGGCCAGAATTTCCGCCGTGCCGACAGCCGCCGCTCCGGCCAGCGTGACCGGGCCCGACACCCCGGCCATGGGCTCGCCGTTGACGGTGACCGGAATGCCGTGTCCGGCGCTGCGCAAAAAGACGTCCAGCGCAAGGCGCGTCCAGCGTAGCGGGCCGTGGGCGGTAAAGCCCACGCTGAACCAGGGCCGATCGCCCAGAACCGGTTTCATGGCGGTCAGCGTTTCGCAGCCTTCGGGGGTGAAGCACAGGGCTCGCACATGCTTGCGCGTATTGGCCGCTATGATGCGCACGCCCTCCACGTCGCGCAGCGGGGGCGGCACATCGTGCAGCGAAAGCCCGAAGACGCCGTCCACCTGATCCAGGCCCTCCAGCAGTCGCGCGGCGCGGGCCATGTCGTCGGCCGTAAAGGGGCGGCGTCGGCCCTCTTCGTGCAGGTACATGCCGGGTACGGACCAGATGGCGGTCTCCGGCGTGCCGGCGCCAATGCACTTGCCGCCGCGGCGGCGGTCGGCCAGCAGTACGGTCTCGGGACATTGCGCCAGTTGTTCGGTCACGAATTCCGCCGGCATGCGCACCACGTCCGCGCCCGCTCCGGCGCGGCAGCCGGCCCGCAGCAGCCGGTCGACGATTTCCGCGTGTTCCAGTCGAATTCCCGGATTCTCCAGAAAGCCCAGCGCCTCCTCGTGAATCCGTTGCGCGCCGTTGGCGTCAATCATGACCGTATCCTTTCCTCCTGTCTCGTTTCGTGTAACTCAGGTCTTGTGAATCATGAACCAGCCGGTCATGGCGAAAAGGACGTTGGAAAACCAGGCGGCGAGCCAGGGCGGCAGCCATCCGTTCCCGCCCAGAAAGACGCCGAGCTGCAGCAGCCCGTAGAAGCCGAAGAAGCAGCCCAGCGCCAGAACCACGCAGAGCAGAATGTTTTGTCGGCTGCTGCGCGTGCCGACCGGGATGCCGAACAGCGCCACCACCAGACAGCTCCATGGAATCGCCAGTCTGAAATGGACGTCCGTTTTGCGGCGGGCCAAGTCCTCTTCCGGCATGCCGGGATTGAGCGCGATGCGACGCAACATGTCGCGCGTGTTCAGCGTCTCCCACGGGCGGGCGTGAATCGCGATGTCGCGCGGTCGCACGGTAGCCAGTTCGCGCATCGGAACACCCGCCTCCGGCAGGGCCTGCGGCGGTCCGGCCGGAACATGGAAGGGCGAGTCGCGATAGGCCTGTGTGCGCGCCTTGAACAGCCACCATTGTCCGTCCAGCCAATGCGCCTGCGCCGCATGAATTTCCTTTTCGCGCGTCCTGTTGGCGCGGGTCAGCGTAATCTTGACGCCGTGCAATACGGCGGGTCGGTTCGGATGAAAGCTCCGGATCGACCAGATCGCGCGGGCGGACGGAGCATGATAGATGAAATCCCGGGCGGTTGTCGCCGCGTCGTCCACCGGATAGCGAAAGCGCTGTCGACGGAACTCGCCGTGCCAGGCCCGGGTGGCGGGGACGGCCCATTCCTTGATGCCGATTGTCGTCAGAACAAAAAGCATGCTGACGCCCAGAAAGGGCGCCATGATGCGGCGGATGCCGATGCCGCAGGCGCGCATGGCCGTGATTTCGTTGTTGCGCGCCATGCGCCACAGCGTGTAGAGCGCGGCGAAGAGCAGCGCGGCCGGGAAAAGATACTCCAGGAACGGCAGCACCCAGACCAGATAGTAGTAGGCGACCACCGGCAGGGGCGTTTGCGCCTCGAGAAAGCGCGAAAGATATTGAAAAAGATCGAGCAACACGTAGATCAGGCAAAAGGCGACAAAGCAGAAGAGTACGCTCTTTACATATTCCAGCAGAAGATAGCGATCCGTCAGTCTCATAGCATGGGCGCCGTTTTGTTTTTCGTTGCGGATCCCGGCCCGCAACGGATAGGCTCTACCAGAAAGCGGCCTCGATGGGAAGCGCGTTTTTGAGAATTGCCGATTGCGGGCCGCCGCGCATTGTGCTAGGGAGTGGGTAATTTTCCGTCGTGAGATGCGACGCTTATACGTCGCATCTTTATTCGTGTGAATTCGTGCTTGTCCCGGCGTAGTCCGGCCGTTGCCGGACGAAGACGGATTCGTTCGTGGTTCAACAGTGCGGTTGCGGGCGCAGCCCGCCTTCGGCAAACAAGGTCAAGGCGAGTCGATATGAAAGAGAAAATATCGGTGTGTGTTACGGCGGGCAACGAGGAGGCCAATATTCGGCGCTGCCTCGACAGCGCGGTGTGGGCGGACGAAATCGTCGTGGTGGACAGTTTCAGTTCCGACCGCACTCCCGAAATCTGCCGTGAATACACTGATCGGGTCTTTCAGCATCGTTGGCTGGGATACGTGGGGCAGAAGAATCTGATCAAGGATCTGGCGGCCGGTCCCTGGATTCTCTTTCTGGACGCCGACGAGGAAATTTCCACAGAGTTGCGCGACGAGATAGTGGATCTCTTCGGGAGCGGCGCATCGCGCAACTACGCCGGATTCAAATTCCCCCGCAAAGTCTTTTTTCTGGGGCGCTGGATCACCCATGGCGACTGGTATCCCGACGTCAAGCTGCGCCTTCTGCGCAAGGGTCTGGGCCATTGCGTGGGCCATGAGCCGCACGACAAAACCATTGTCAACGGACCGGTCAAGAGGCTTAAAGGCGATCTGCTGCATTACACCTACGACAACATCGCCGACCAGCTCGACACGCTCAATCGCTTCACGACCATCGGATCCAAAACGTTGCGCGACTCCGGAGCCAAGGTGCGTCTGACCGACCTGCTGCTGCGGCCCACACTGCGGTTTCTGCGCTGCTATGTGCTGAAAAGGGGGTTTCTGGACGGATGGGCCGGTTTCATGGTCGCCCGCACCATCGCGTTTGGCGTTCTGGTAAAATACGCCAAACTGCGCGAGATTCAAGCGGAGTCTGGGCGAGCCGGGACTTGAACCCGGACGAGTTTCCCCACAGGATCCTAAGTCCTGCGCGTCTGCCAATTCCGCCACTCGCCCCGAACGTGGTTAATACGGGAATCCATCGGAAAAACACCCTACAAATTCCGCCGGGAACGTGCAATCAAAAACAGCCAGGACTTGACTCCTCCGCCTCGGTTTGCTACCTTTCCCCACATGAAAATGCTCCTTCAGACCGGTTCCAGCAGGCGGGTGCCCGTGCCACCTTGTCTCTGAGAACAATGTCCAACAGCCAACCCGCCATAGCCGCAGGCGACGGCGGGTTGGATATTGGACATTCAGCCCTCGAAAAATCTGATGAGCTTGCGAAATCACGAGGCCCGACTGAAAAGCGATTTCTTATCGGATCAGAGTCATCATATGGAACGTAGGTGGACCATTCTTTTTGTCGTTTGGCCGCTGCTGTGGTTGGCTATCCTGGCCGGTGTATGGCCGGTGTCGGTGCGACTAACGCCGCACAGCGAGGAACTGGTAGCCGTATGGCGATGGCGCTGGTTGCTGGATTGGCGTGGGCCTCTGGCCGCACTGCAGATTGCCGGAACGGCGCTGATTACCGTAATGGCCGCCCGCCGTCTGCGCTCTATGGAGCGGGAAGAACGAGCCCGGATGATGACGCTATGGCCGACACTCTGGTTAGCGTTGTTGTTCCCGCTTCTCCTCTATCGCCATTCGTTGGATCCGCGTGTGGTGGCGAACGCACTATACTACGGTTCGGTTTTTGTCCTGTTGTGGCCCATTGCGAGCGTACTTCATCACTGGACGCAACGAGAACGAGACCACGATGGCTTATCCAAGTCCTTTGTGGCGGGGCTCATCGTTGGCGCCTCGATCTTTTATTGGGCAACCGGTATGGCCTATACGCATTGGTGTGGAGAGCATGCAGGCGATGAAGGGCACTATCTGATACAAGTAGCCAGTCTCTATCAGGACGGCGACTTGGATATTAGAAATCAGTACGAGGACATGTTGGGGGACCAACGGGACTTCTACATCGAGCATAATCTCCTCGATCATCGACTGCATGTGAGTCCCGCGTCGCGTGACGGGCGTTGGTACAGCTATCACACCCCCGGTCTGTCGTTGCTGGCCTTCTGGACATATCCGTTCGGCCTGTGGGCGCGTCACTTGGTCTTGGCGCTCGTCGCGGGTTTTGGCGTGGGGGGACTCTACGTGCTTTGTCGACTCGCCGGGGCGCGTCATCGAGCGTCGATGGTCGTTTTGCTCCTGTACATGGCGAGTCTTTATGCCGTGGTCTATGCGTCCCGGTTTCTGCCCGAGATGCTGGGCGCCGCGCTGATGGCTTGGCTTATGGTCGCCGTCATGATGCAGAAGACGCGCCCGGGCATCGCGGTCGTGCCGGCGGCGATGATGGTCTCTGCCCTGCCGTGGGCGCATTTGCGTTTTCTGCCGATGGCGGGACTCGGCTTCGGATTCTTCGGGCTGTACGGGTTGTTCGTTCGCGAGCGGTGGGTGAAGAAGGTCGCTCGCCTCGCCGCCTTCACCTGCTTGGCGGGCGGCGGGCTGCTTCTTTTCCTCTATGGGCAACACCGGTTTTTCGAGGGCGGCTACTCGCATCCCGTCGGCGCTTTATTCATGAGTCATCCGCAAGGGATATGGCAGATATTCACCCGTCATCCCGGTTTGGCGGATGTCTTCCCTTTCGTGGTCGTTCTGATCCCGGCGGGTTTTTTGGGATGGCGGTTGCCACGTGCCCATGGGTCGCTCCTCCTCATGTTGGCCGTTGTGTTCCTCGTCACATGGATCATCACATGCTCGGGCAAAAACTTCGCGGGGGGCGCGACGTTGGCGGGGCGCTTCCTCGTTGCGGTGACGCCGCTGCTGCTGCCGTCCGCCGCGTTGCTGTGGATGCACGCAGGGCGATGTGCGCGGGTCTGGATGGTGTGGCTTGCGCTGCTTTCGGCGGCCTTAACGGTGATACAGTTCATCCTTCTGCCCGAATTGGGGCGCGCCTTTGCTTGTCCGTTCGATACGGTTCCTGTCGTGGCGCGCCTATTCTGGGGATGGCATCCTCCTTGGCCCGCGGCTTGGACGATCTGTTTCGCGGCGGCGCTGCACGCGCTTTGGATCGTATGGCCGCGACTTCATCCTCGTCTAGTCCAGGTCGCGCTCGGGCTATTGGTTGGATCGATCCTTGCGGGGCATGGTTCGGCCGTGGCCAGGCCGTCCAAGTCTCCTCCCCACTGGCCGGGCGCGGCGGCCAAGGCATTGGCCGACTATCGAATGGGCGACGTGGGCGTGGAATCGGAGAAAGACGCCAGGCCGGTGTCGTTGTTTGAAGGCGCGAACCAGCTCGTGAATCGTCATGGCGCCTCCTTTGAACCGCTGCGCATCACCGCCGATCGCTTGGACGAAGCGCATGCCGGGAACACGATCTCATTGCCATGGCTAGGCGATAACGATTGGGCAGGCCGAGGATGGGGGTGGGCGACCGTTTGGCCTCCTGTGAATGTCGGCTGCGGCGAGCGGGCCTTGCAGATGGAGGGTCGTGTCGAGGGCGGACTCCAACCGGTTCTTGCGGTGCGCGAGGGCTCGGCTCTGCTTCTGGAAATGCCGTTGCCGCTGGATGGAGAGGGGCGGTTTGCGGTCGTAGAGCGGTTTGAGGTCCGGTCCCGGCGGAGCCTGATCTACGTGCTCTTGTACGCCGCCGGCGAGAAAGGAGAAATCCTTGTCGAGGATCTTCGCTTGGCGCCCGTCAGCGATCGCTTGTTGGAAGGCGGACGAGTGACGCTTCCTTAAAGCCATCCTCGCCGCCGGGAATCGGCTACAATATCGACCGGAAGCGCATCTACGTGATGGGTTCTTCGATGGGCGGCAACGGGGCGATGCACATGGCTGCGGAATTCCCCGAGATGTTCGCCGCCTGTGCTCCGTTGTCGTGCTGGTGCCAGCATATCCCGGTGCAGAAAGCGGCGGTCATGCCGATTTACTGCTCGCACGGCACGAAAGACAAGACGGTTCCGATCAAGTGGGCCCGTGATATCCGCAAACGGCTGGAGGGCCTACCCGGCCTGAAGCTGGAATACCATGAACTCGATTACGGTCATCAGCCGCCGACGGAAGTGATGATCAAGGCCGCCGACTGGATGTCGCAATTCAGCAATCCGCGCCAATTCGACACGGCCGCCATGAAGGAACGCGCCGTCCGGCTGCCTCTGAAACAATGGATGAAACGCGCCGCATACCGGCGCGATTATGCGAATGCGCGCGCGTGGAACCTGCTCACGTGCGAGAACGAGAAGCTGCGCGATTACGCCAGCTCCTTGCGCAGGGTGTACATGGTCCAGAAATAGTCCCGCGCGGCGCGTTCGTAGCCGCAGTCGCGATAGAGCGCTTCCTGTTCCTCGTCAATCTGGAACCCCACGTGGCGCAGACCCTGGGTGGAAACGGCATATTCAATGCCGCGCACAACCTCCAGCGTCGTGCCGTCCAGCGGCAAGGCCAG